>NZ_JAWIRX010000012.1:0-149878 GCF_036319965.1 Stenotrophomonas sp. SMYL41
CGGGGGCTTCGCCCCCGCTCCCCGCTACACGCAAAACCCTCGCAGCATGTTGCCCCGGTGATTGCCGGGGCTTTTTTTTTCGCGAAAAGCACCGGCTTCTGGAATTGGGTGGAGAGGGTGGGGGGGGGGGGGGGCGGCCGGGATAAGAGGGGGGGGGGGGGGCGCGCCCCCCCCCCCCGCCCCCCCCGCCCCCCCCCCCCCCCCCCCCCCCCCCCCCCCCCCCCCCCCCCCCCCCCCCCCCCCCCCCACCTCTGACAGATGGTCGCTGCTGTTGGTGGCTGTCGACCTTGGTCGACACATCGGTCAGAAATCGAAATGAACATAGGGTCAGATCCATTTTGATATCTGACAGAGATTCATCCACGCATGGCGTGGATCTACTGGCCACCAGGACAGGTCTCGAGGGAAAGCCCCCTGAGTCAGGGGGCGGCCGCGAAGCGGCCGGGGTATGGGTGCTGGTAAGAGGGGCCCGCGTTTCGCGCAGCGAAGCGTGGGAGCGACAGCGCGCATGCGATGGCGTGTACCAGGGCCGCAGGCCCTGCTGAATCCCTACCTTCCCATCGCCCTGGCGATCGCTTCCACCAGCAGCTCGCCGGTCACCGGCTTGCGCAGGAAGCCACCGATGCCGGCCGCTTCCACCTGCTGCTGAAGGTCCGGATCGGTGCGTGCGGTCACCGCCAGCAACGGCAGCATGTAGCCCTGGTTGCGCAGGTGCTGGGCCAGTTCGAAGCCGCTCAGGCCCGGGAGGTCCAGATCCAGCAGGCCGACGTCGAAATCGCCGGCACTGATCTCGCGCAGCGCCGCCAGCGCGTGGCCCGCATGCACCACCTCGTGGCCGCGTGCGCTCAACAGCCCCCGCACCACATCGGCCACGGTGGCATCGTCCTCGACCAGCAGCACCCGCAGCGGTGGCATGTTCGCCGCCTCGTCGCGATTGCCCTCCCCGGACGCCTCGGCATCACTGTCCACCACCAGTGGCAACGGCAGGGTCACGCCGAAACAGGTGCCTCGGCCCAGCTGGCTCTCCACCTGGATCCGCCCCTGCATTGCATGGGCCAGCTCGCGGCAGATCGCCAGGCCGAGGCCGCTGCCACCGTACTGCGCTGCGGTACGTGCACCGTCGGCCTGCTCGAAGCGGCGGAACAGGCGCTGCTGCTGTTCCTGGCTGATGCCGGGGCCGGTATCGCGCACTTCGAAATGCAGCGCGCGCAGTTCGCCATCGCAGCGTGCATGCAGGGTAATCGTGCCGCGGCTGGTGAATTTCACTGCATTGGACAACAGGTTGAGCAGGATCTGCCGCACGCGCATGGCATCACCGGTCGCCTGCAGGCCCGGCGGCAGCTGGTTGTCGAGGGTGAAGCGCAGGCCCTTCTGTGCGGCCAGCGGGCCCATCAGGGCCGCGAGGTCGTGCAACAGGCCATTCAAGGCAAACGACTGCGACTGCAGTTCCAGGCGGCCGGACTCGATACGCGCCAGGTCCAGCGCATCGTTGACCAGGTGCAGCAGGTGCTCGCCAGCATGCCGGATCGACTGCGTGTAGCCACGCTGCTGCGGGTCCAGTGGTGATGCCAGCAGCAACTCGCTCATGCCCAGCACGCCGGTCATCGGTGTACGGATCTCATGGCCAAGGTTGGCCAGGAAGCGGGTCTTGGCCGCCGAGGCCTGCTCGGCCAGTTCCTGCTTGTGCAGCGCCAACTGGTAGGCGTGGCGCCGCTGCAGGCGGCGTCGGTACAGCCAGGCGAACCAGCTGGTCAGCAGCAATCCGACCGACGCCAGCACCAGCAGGCCGGACAGGCTGCGCCACCACGGCGGCTGCACGCGGAATTCCAGGCTCTGCACCCGCGACCACACATGGTCGGCCGAGCGTGCCTGTACTTCCAGCCGGTAACTTCCCGGCGCCAGGCGCGAGAACAGGCGCTCGCCCGCCGGGCCGACTTCGACCCAATCCGGATCGTAGCCCGCCAAGCGGTAGCGGTAGGTATTGGACGCCGAGTCGGCGAAGGACAGCAATCGCGCGACGATGCGCAGGTCGCGGTCGCCATCGGCGATCTGCAACGGTGCATCGTGGGTCATGTCCAGCACCTGCTCGTTGCGGCGCACTTCCACCCGCTCGATCACCAGTGGGGCGCGACGTACCGAAGGCCGCACCTGCTCCGGATCGAACACCACGGCGCCCGCCGCTGTTCCGGCCACCAGGTGGCCATCGGCTGCTGCAATCAAGGTGTGCTCGCGGAACTCCTGGCTTGGCAGGCCGTCGTGCACGCCATACAGGCGCACGCTCTGCCCATCGGCGCTGACACGTACCAGGCCGCGTGCGCTGGTCGCCCAGGCCACGCCCTGCGCATCCACCACCAGGCCAGAGGCGGAAATCGCCGGATAGCCCTGTTCGGCACCGACCACCGCCTGCCGTTCCAGGCGCCCCTGGCTCCAGCGATATCGCGACAGGCGCCCGTCCTCGGACAACCAGACCTGGCCATCGCCGCCCACATGCAGCGCATGGATGGCGGTTGCCGGCGCCCCCGGCACCGGCTGGAAGCGCTCGCTTTCCGGCAACCACTGCAGCAGGCCACGGCTGCTGGCCAGCCAGATGTGGTCCTGCGGACCGCATTCCACATCGAGGTTGAGCTGGCCCTGCTGCAGTCCGCGCTGGCCATTGTCCAGCTGGCGACGCACGCGCCCGTCGAGGTCGCGCTGCTGCAGGCCTGCGGGCAGCATCAACCAGAGGCTGTCGCCATCGCAGGTCATCATCGCTTCGATGACCCCTTCCATCGCTGCATCGGCACCGGCGTCGCGCCCCCAGCGGCGCACGTCGCGCCGTTGCGGGTCGTAGCGCACCAGCGCATCGGTCGACCCGATCCAGACCTGGCCGCGACGGTCCTCACGTACCGACGACAACCAGTGCATGCCGTTGACCCAGGTACGGTGCTGTTCGATCCTGCCCGTTTTCGGATCGAAGCGATCCAGCGCGCCATGGCTGCCCACGGTCCAGACGCCGCCATTGCTGGACGGGCTGGTGCCCAGCACCAGCGCATTGCGCAGCGAACTGGGGTCGTCCTCCAGGCGCGACAGCACCGAGAACTGCCACCAGCGTGGCAGCAGGTGCCACAGCCCGGCATTGGTGCTGGCCAACCAGATGCCCCCCTCCCGATCCTCATAGGCACCGGTCCAGTTCGGTCGTACCGGCTCGCGCGCGATCGCGCTGTACAGCGGCACGGTCTGGTACTGGCCATCGACCGCGCGCCCCAGCCCGGTGCGCGTATCCAGCCAGTGCCCGCCCTGCTCGTCGCGCAGCATCATGCCCAGCACCTGCTCGCCCGGCGGAAGCTTCCACGGGGGTGCCTCGAAGCGCCCATCCGGGCGGCGCACGGTGGCCCCGGCCAACGTGCTGATCCACAGGCTGCCATCCGGTTCGGTGGTCAAGCCGTTGATCAGCAGACTGGGAATGACGTCCGTACCGACACGCTCGAAGTCGGTCCCGGTCCAGCGCGCCACGCCATGCTTGGTGCCGATCCACAGGCTGCCATCGGGCAGCGTGGCCAGGTAGGGCACCGACGCGGAGGGCAGGCTGCGCGGATTGTTCGGCTCGGGCAGGAAGCGCTGCAGGCGGTCATGGCTGTCCAATCGATACAGGCCACCTTCGTGGGTACCGAACCAGATCGAGCCGTCAGGCGTGCTGGCCAGGCTCCAGACCGTGTTGGTGCCCATCAACGGCTGGCTGCTGCGGTCGTAGAAGTGCAGCTGCCGACGGTCGGCCGACATGCGCACCAGGCCGGCATTCTCGGTCCCTATCCACAGCTGGTTGCGGGCATCGACCAGCACCGTCCAGATGCGGTTGTCACGCAGCCCGTCCTCCGAGCGCCACACCCGGTAGGTGCGCCCGTCATAACGGGCCAGGCCATCGTTGGTGGCGATCCACAGGTAACCGTACCGGTCCTCGGCCATGCGGTTGACGGTATTGGACGGCAAGCCATCGAACACCGTCACCTGCCGCGGGCTGGGAGGCACCGGCTGTGCCGCAGCGGGCAACGCGCAGCACAGCAGGACCAGCAGCAGCATCGCCGCCCGCAGATACACCACCGATTGCCTCCTCACGCTGATCCTGATGATTCCCGCGCTGCGGGCGTCGGCATGGTAAACCGAAAGTCGCGCCGTTCACGCCCGGCGCCGACGCAGTCACGCAGTCGCCTGCCGTTTCGCACGCGCCTGGGCGATGGCCGCCACCAACAGGTCGCCGGTCACCGGCTTGCGCAGGAAGCCATCGAAGCCTGCGGCCAGTACCTGGGTTTCGGCATAGGCATCGGAACGGGCAGTCACTGCCACCAAGGGCAGTTCATAGCCCATGGTGCGCAGCTGGCGGGCGATGGCCGTACCGTCCAGTGCGGGCAGATCAAGATCGAGCAGGCCGACGTCGAAACCCTCGGTGGCGATCTCCGACAGCGCGCCCAGGCCATGCAGCACGTGCACCACCTCGTGCCCGCGCACTCGCAGCAGACCAGCGATGACTTCGGCCACCGTGGCATCGTCCTCGACCAGCAGGATGCGCAGCGGCGGCAGTTCCGGCAGGGCCGCCACCTCGCCCGCCGTGCTGGCGGACTGCCGCGTCCAGGGCAATGGCAGACGCACACGGAACCGCGCGCCCTTGCCTGGCTGGCTGTCCACTTCGATACATCCGCCCATGGCCATCGCAAGTTCCTGGCAGATCGCCAGCCCCAGCCCGCTGCCACCGTAGCGCGATGCGGTGCGCGGGCCGTCGGCCTGTTCGAATCGATGGAACAGGCGCTGCTGCTGCTCGGCATTGATGCCCGGGCCACTGTCATGCACTTCGAAACACAGGCCGCCCTTTTCTTCCAGGCGTACGGCCAGGCCGACGTGGCCACGCTCGGTGAACTTGATGGCGTTGCCGAGCAGGTTCAGCAGGATCTGGCGCACACGCATTTCGTCGCCGCTGACGCTGACCGGCCCTGCGGGGTCCTCACCACGCTGGAATTCAAGCTGGCGCTGCTGCGCCATCGGCTGCATCAGGCCCTGCACCTGGTCGAGCAGCTCCTCCAGGTCGAACGGATGCAGGTCCAGCTCCAGCCGCCCGGCTTCGATGCGGGCCAGGTCCAGCGCATCGTTGACCAGCCGCAGCAGATGGCTGCCGGCCTGCTGGATCGACCCCGCGTAACCGCGCTGCACCGGATCGAGCGGAGTGGCCAGCAGCAGCTCGCTCATGCCCAGCACGCCGGTCATCGGCGTGCGCACTTCGTGGCCAAGCGTGGCCAGGAAACGGCTCTTGGCCTGGGAGGCCTGCTCGGCCAGCTGCTGCTTGTGCACCGTCAGCTGCCATTGCTGGCGACGACGCAGCCGCGCGCGGACCGACCAGACCAGGACCACCAACAGCAGCGACCCCAGCAGGATGTAACCGAAAATCGCCATGCCGCTGCGCCACCACGGCGGCAGCACCTTCACATGCAACTGCTGCGAAGGCGTCCATGCGCCCCGGGCGGTCGCCGCCTGCACCTCGATGACGTAGCTGCCGGTCGGCAGCCGCGACAGGGTGCGCTGGCCATCGCCCCCCTGCTCCACCCAATCCTGATCGTAACCCTGCACGCGGAAACGGTAACGGTTGCCCTGCGGGCTGGCGTAGGACAGCAGTCGTGCATCGATCTGCAGATCGCGGTCATCCGGTCCCAGCAACAGGGTGCCGGTGACCGGCAACGGTTGCCAGCCGCGCGCATCATCGCGGCGCACCCGCACTTCGGCGATCACCAGCGATGAAGACGGCAGCACGGTGTCGTCGGCATTCACATCGAAGGCAACCAACCCGGTCTGGGTGACGGCCAGCACGCGGCCGTCGGCGTTGACCGCCGGCGGGCGGCCGGTGAACTCCGCATCGGAGAGGCCATCGCGTTCGTTGAACTGCTGCAGGCGCCGCGTCTTCGGGTCCCAGCGCAGCAGGCCGCGCGGCGTGGTGGCCCACAGCTGGCCATTGTCGGCCAGCGCCAGCCCCCCCATGGTGACCGGCGGCACGCCCGCACTGGCGTCGATGCGCTGGATCAGGCGCAGGCTCATGCCATCCCACTGGTAGCGCTCGAACGCACCTTGGCGCGCCAGCCACAACTGCTGCGGATCGATCCACACCAGGTCGTAGATGGGCCCGCGCGAAACGCCCGGTACTGCCTCGAAGCGTCCAGCCTGCTCGCGCCAGATGCCCATGTCGCCCATCACCCAGGGCCGGCCATGGGCGTCGAAGCGGATCTGCTCGATCGGCGCATCGGCCGTTCCGCGGAAATGCTCCAGCGGATAGCTGTGCAGCAGCCGCCCGTCCGGACTGCGCTGCTGCAGGTCCAGGCCCATCACCGACACCCACACCGTGCCGTCAGGCGCCTGCCGCATCAGGTCGATGCGCTGGCGCAGGTCGGCACTGCCATCGATCCGCAGATCGCGCAGCGCGCCGGTGGCCGGATCGTAGACAGTGATGCGACCGCCGCGTCCCAGCCACAGGCGACCATCCGGGCGCGGCAACACCGACCACACCACGCCATTGCCGAGCTGCCGGTCGCTGGCCAGCAGGCGCAGGGTGCCCTGCGCATCCAGCTGGTACACCCCTCGCGCCGAGCCGACGTAGTAGTTCTTCCCGTCGCTGGCCGCGCTCAACAGGTACTGGCTGTCCAGCGGCTTGCCGTCGAGCTGGTTCCAGATCGAGAAGCGCCGCCAGTCCGGCGGCAGATAGGCCAGGCCCTGGGTCAGCAGCGCCACCCACAATCCGCCCTCGTGATCCTGCAGCAGATCGAGCACGCCGCTGTGCGCGGTCAGGAAGCCGCTGCCGCGGTCGCCTTCCAGCCGGCGCAGCGCCGCCGCATCCCCTCGCAACAGGCCATCGGAGGTGCCAGCCCAGTAGCCCCCCTGGCGATCGGCCAGGACCAGGGCCGAGCGCAGCTGGGCGCTGTCGGGCCAGCGCGGGCGACTGACCCGGTCCTGGCCATCGATGCGGTACAGGCCATCGTTCTGGCTGCCTACCCAGATCGAACCCTCCGCATCACGGCTCAACCGGAGCACGCTCAGCGTACCCAGTTCCCGCGCGCCTACCGGCTCGAACCCGCTGCCATTCCAACGTGCCACACCGGCTTCGGTGCCCACCCACAGGCGGCCCTGTGCATCGACCAGGCTGGTGAAGATGCTGTTGCTGGGCAGGCCACCCGGATGCGCTGGATCATGGGTGAAAAGGCGCACGCTGCCATCTTCGCCAAGACGGCAGACGCCATGGTTGTTGGTACCGATCCACAAGGCGTCGTCGACATAGGCCAGTGCCCAGAACTGCCCCTGGCAGGTGGAATTGACCGTGTCGAAGGTCCGGAAGCGTTCGCGATCGGCATCCAGGCGGGCAACGCCCTTGCCGTTGATGCCCAGCCAGACCCGGTCCAGCGGGTCGATCAGCAGGGTCTCGATCTCGTTTCCAGGCAGCGAGCCCGGCTGTTCCGGATCGTGCTCCCAGACCCGCAGGCTGTTGCCGTCATAACGGGCGAGCCCACCGTCAGTGGCCGCCCAGATGTGGCCCTGGCGGTCCTCGGCCAGCGCCACCACCATGCGCGACGGCAAGCCTTCGGCGGCACCGAATCGGCGCAGGCGCGGTGTTTCTGCCATGTCCAGGGTTGCAGCCGCCGTGGCCATCGCCACCAGCAGCAGACCCATACCTGCGATGCCACGGCACCACCGGCGCCAGCCGCTCGTCATCCTGAACCCCCTGTCCTGGGCCGATTGTCACACAGGGCCGGGTTCATGGCTGCAACAGCGTGTTTCCAGCGGTGGCGCCACCACGAACTGTTGCAGCCATGCACGCAACGTTGGCAGGGGGCTGTGCGTATGATCACAGCGTCCCCTTCCGGAGCCCGCCATCGATGCGTCCCTGCCTGGCCCTGCTGCCGATGCTGCTCGCCACCGCCCCTGCCTGGGCGGCCGCTGACACCTATCGCCTCGATCCGGTGCATACGCGGGTGCTGTTTTCCATCGACCACGCGGGTTACTCGCAGGCCATGGGCACGGTGTCCGGCAGCGAAGGCCGCGTGCTGTTCGATCCCGACAACTGGCGCGACGCCACCCTGGAAGTGGACATCCCCGTGTCGCGACTGGACCTGGGCGACGCCAAGTGGAACCAGGCCACGCTGGCCCGCAGCCTGCTCGACGGCGAGCGATTCCCCAGCGCACGCTTCGTCTCCAGCCGGGTCGAACCGATCGACGCCAAGCGTGCGCATGTGATCGGCACGCTGACCCTGCGCGGGGTCAGCCAGGAAGTCACCCTGGACGTGACCCTCAACGCGCTCAAGCGCTACCCGCTCCCTCCATTCCGACGCACCGCCGGGTTTTCCGCCAGTACTACGCTGAGCCGGCGCGCGTTCGGCATCACCGCCTGGCCGGGCGTCATCGGTGATGCGGTACAGGTGAGGATCGAGGCTGAAGCCACCCTCGACCGCAGCGACGCCCCGGGAACTCCCGCCCCCGTTCCACACTCCGACAACACGACGGCCCCCAAGGACCCTTCATGACCGCCAAGAACACCCCTGCCGCCTGGGGGAGTGTCAGCCAGATCCTGCACTGGTTGATCGCACTGCTGATCCTCGCCTTGGGCGTGGTTGGCCTGACCATGGGCGAACTGCCCAAGACGCCCAGGTACTTCTGGGTCTACACCGCGCACAAGTCGATCGGCATCACCGTGCTGGCACTGGTGCTGTTCCGTCTAGGCTGGCGCCTGTATGCCGGGGCACCGAAGCCGGTGCCGGGCGTGCCCAGCTGGCAGGAACGCATCGCCAGTGCCACCCACGTGCTGTTGTATGTGCTGATGTTCGCCATCCCGCTGTCGGGCTGGCTGTACGACTCGGCCAGTGGCCTGCGCCCGTTCCGCTGGTTCGGCCTGGTCGACGTGCCCAAGCTGAGCGGCCCCGACCCGCAGGTCGTCGCGGTGTCCCATGCCCTCCACGAATACGGCTTCTGGCTGTTGATCGCGGTGGTGCTGGCCCATGCCGGCGCTGCCTTCTACCACCACCTGTTCCAGCGCGATGCAACGCTGTCCCGCATGTTGCCGCGCGGCTGGCTCGCCTCCCCTCAGAAGGACTGACCGATGAACCTGAAACTGACCACTCCGGCCGCCGTGGCCGCCGCCCTGGCCGGCATGCTGGCTACCGTCCCGGCGCTTGCTGCGGACTATGCGCAGGCCCCGGGCGCCGGCTCGATCCTGGTGTTCGCCACCAAGTACGACGGCGAAGTGTTCACCGGCAGCTTCCCGGGCTTTGCCACCAAGCTCAGCTTCGACCCGGCCAACCCGGCCGCCGGTTCGCTGGACGTGGTGATTCCGCTGGCTGGCGCCAAGAGCGGCAACAGCGATCGTGACTCGACCCTGCAGGGCGCCGACTTCTTCAATGTCAGCAAGTTCGCCACCGCGCGTTACACCGCCAAGGGCTTCCGCGCAGTGGGCAACGACCAGTTCGCCGCCGATGGCACCCTGGAGCTGCGCGGCGTCAGCAAGCCGGTCACCCTCACTTTCACCTGGAAGCCGGGCACCCAGCCGGTGCTGACCGGCAAGGCCACGGTCAAGCGCCTGGACTTCGGCGTCGGCGGCGGTGACTGGGCGGACACCAAGACCATCCCGGACGACACCGCAATCAGCACGATCGTGAAGTTCGACGCGAAATAAAGCGGGTCTGGTAGTGCCGGCCGCTGGCCGGCATCACCGGGCATGGCGGGGTTGCCCCCCAGCGGCCGGCACTACCGCAAGATTCAACGCCCTGCGGCCAGCCAGGCCTGCACCGTGGCCGCATCGAACGGCCAGTCCAGCTCGCGCTCGCCGTGCTCGTCGCGCAGCACCGGCACCCGCGCGCCATAGCGCGCTTCCAGCGCCGGCTGGTCATCGAGGAACACCGACTCGAACTCCGGCGCCCGCGCTTTGGCCAGTTCGGCCAGCGCCAGGTCGCACAGGTGGCAATCGTCACGCTGGATCAGGGTCAACACCGGTCAGGCTCCCGTGGCGGAAATGCTGCGCCGCAGCCATCGGATGGCCCGGCAAGCCGCTAGAATAGCCGCTTGTCCGGTACCCGCAGTTTGGCATCCATGGCTGTCAGCACGTTCGACGTTTTCAAGATCGGCATTGGCCCGAGTTCCTCGCACACCGTCGGGCCGATGAAGGCCGCCGAGCGATTCATCCATCGCTGGCTGCTCGATCCGGGCCGCCTGCACGAGGTCGCGCGCATCCGCGCCGATGTCTATGGCTCGCTGGCGTTGACCGGCCGCGGCCATGGCACCGACAAGGCGATCCTGCTGGGCCTGGAAGGCCAGCGGCCGAACCTGATCGACCCGGACATCATCCCGGCCACCCTGGAGCGCATCCGCAGCAGCAAGCGCATCCAGCTGATGGGCCAGCACGAGATCGCCTTCGACGAGAAGCGCGACCTCGGCATGAACAAGCGCCAGAAGCTGCCGTACCACACCAACGGCATGCGCTTCACCGCGTACAACGCCGACGACGAAGTGATCGCCACCCGCGATTACTACTCGGTCGGTGGCGGCTTCGTGGTCAACCAGGACGACGCGGCCGATGACCGCATCGTGCCCGACGAGACCCCGCTGCCCTACCCGTTCAAGAGCGGCGACGAGCTGCTGGCGCAGACCGCACGCAGCGGCCTGAGCATCGCCCAGCTGATGTTCGAGAACGAGAAGTGCTGGCGCAGCGAAGACGAGATCCGCGCCAACCTGCGCGAGATCTGGAGCGCGATGCAGTCCTGCGTCGCGCGTGGCATCCGCGAGGAAGGCGTGCTGCCGGGTGGCCTGAAGGTCGGTCGTCGCGCACCGGCGCTGTACCGCGAGCTGTCGTCGAAGCCGGAAGCGGCGATGCGCGATCCACTGACCACGCTGGACTGGGTCAACCTGTACGCGCTGGCAGTGAACGAAGAAAACGCCGCCGGTGGCCGCGTGGTGACCGCACCGACCAACGGCGCCGCCGGTGTGCTGCCGGCGGTGCTGCATTACTTCGACCGCTTCTGCCCCGGCGCCAACGAACAGCGCGTGTTCGACTTCCTGCTGACCTCGGCGGCGATCGGCATCCTGTACAAGGAAAACGCTTCGATTTCCGGCGCCGAAGTCGGCTGCCAGGGCGAAGTGGGCGTGGCCTGCTCGATGGCGGCCGGTGGCCTGGTTGCGGCACTGGGCGGCAACCCGAGCCAGATCGAGAATGCTGCGGAAATCGGCATGGAACACAACCTCGGCCTGACCTGCGACCCGATCGGCGGCCTGGTGCAGATCCCCTGCATCGAACGCAACGCGATGGGCGCGGTGAAGGCGATCAATGCTTCGCGCATGGCCATGCGTGGCGACGGCAAGCACAAGGTGTCGCTGGACAAGGTCATCAAGACCATGCGCGATACCGGCCGCGACATGCAGGACAAGTACAAGGAAACCAGCCGCGGTGGCCTGGCGGTGAACGTCATCGAGTGCTGAGCTGTAGAGCCGAGCCCATGCTCGGCTGATGGGGCAGGAGCAGCCGAGCATGGGCTCGGCTCTGGATCGGACGACACCATCACCACGTTCCGGTTAGGCTCGGGCTTCCCCTGCCCCGGATTGCCCCATGCGCGTGATCGCCGCTGCCCTGCTTGCCTGCCTGCCACTGTCCGCCCTTGCCACGCCGACCTATGGCCCGCGGCTGGAAGGCTTCGATTACGGCTATCCGGTGAAGACCTTCGCGCTGGAGTCGCAGCGGCAGCCGTTGGAGATGGCCTACCTGGACGTCCTGCCCAAACGCCGCGCCATCGGCGTGGTGGTACTGCTGCACGGCAAGAATTTCTGCGCCGCCACCTGGCAGCAGACCATCGCGCCGCTGTTGAACGCAGGCTACCGGGTGATCGCTCCGGACCAGGTGGGTTTCTGCAAGTCCAGCAAGCCCGAACGCTATCAGTACACGTTTGCGCAGCTGGCTGCCAACACCCATGCCCTGTTGCAGCAGCTGCAGTTGGGGGATACGCCGGTGCACCTGGTCGGTCACTCGATGGGCGGCATGCTCGCGGTGCGCTACGCGCTGATGTTCCCGCAGGACCTGCGCACGCTGTCGCTGGTCAATCCCATCGGGCTGGAGGACTGGAAAGCGCTGGGCGTTCCCTGGCGCAGCGTCGATGCGTGGTATGCCGGAGAACTCAAAACCAGCTATGACAGCATCCGCCGCTACCAGCTGGACGTGTACTACGACGGCACGTGGAAACCCGCCTACGAACCGTGGGCGCGGATGCAGTCGGGCATGTACGAAGGCCCGGGCAAGCAGGCCGTTGCATGGAGCCAGGCGCTGGCCTCGGACATGGTGTTCAACCAACCGGTGGTGTACGAACTGAAGAACCTGCAGGTGCCGACCACGCTGTTCATCGGCCAGAAGGACCGCACTGCGATCGGCCGTGACCTGGCACCGCCTGCGGTGAAGGCGGCGCTGGGCAACTATCCGGTACTCGGCAAGGCAGCGGCCGCAGCGATTCCCGGCGCGACGCTGGTCGAGTTCGCCGGACTGGGCCATTCGCCGCAGGTACAGGACCCGAAGCAGTTCAACGCCGCGTTGTTGAAGGCCTTGAAGTCCCGCTGACCGACGGCTGCTTCTGTAGCGCCGAGCATGCGCTCGGCCTTACAGGAACCATGTGATCAACCCACGATCCGCAGCACGTCATCCAGCAACGCGGCTGCGGTAACTTCCGCGCCCGCGCCCGGCCCCTGGATCAACAACGGCTGGCGGCGGTAGCGATCGCTGTGGATGGCCACGCGGTTGTCGGTGCCTGCGCCCTGCGCCAAGGGATGATCGGCCGGCAGCTCGCGCAGGCCCACCTGCGCACCTTCGCCGTCAACACGGCCAACGAAACGCAGTACGCGACCGTTGTCACGTGCCTGCTGCCAACGCGCCTGCAGCGGCGCATCCAGCTGCTCCAACGCAGCCACGGCATCTTCCAGCGGCAACGCCGCCAGCGCATCAGGCACCAGCGAATCCACCTGCACCTGCGACGCATCCAGTGCCAGCCCGCTGCTGCGCGCCAGGATCAGCAGCTTGCGGCGCACGTCCTCGCCGGACAGGTCCAGGCGCGGATCGGGTTCGGTGTAACCGGCCGCCAGTGCCTCGCGCACCGCAGCCGAAAACGGCGACTGGCCGTCATAGCGATGGAACAGCCACGCCAGCGAACCGGACAGCACGCCTTCGATGGCGTGGATGTGATCGCCACCGGCCACCAGCGCGCGCAGGCTGCTCAGCAATGGCAGGCCAGCACCCACGGTCGCGCTGTCGCCATAACGCGCGCCACTGTCGGCACAGCTTTCGGCAATGGCCTGCGCACGGGCCAGCTGCGCGCCACGGCCCAGCTTGTTGGCGGTCACCACGTGCACGCCGCGTGCCAACCATTGCACGTGGCGGGCGGCCACGTCTTCACTGGCCGTCGCATCCACTACCACGTCGCCCCGTTCCAGCCCTTCGGCGCTCGCCCATGGCGGCGAACTCTGGCCATCGCGTGGTGCGCGACGTGCCAGTTCCAATGGCAGCACCAGGTCGCGATCAATCTCCAGCGCGGTACGTGAATTGGCCAGCCACTGCACGCTGGGCAGTTCCAGCCCGCGTGCCTGCAGCAACTGGTAGCGCTGCACGAAGGCCGAGCCGACCGTGCCGGTACCCAGCAGCGCCAGGCGTCCTGCGCCCAGCACGGGAATTTCAGCGGCGAGCGCGCTCATGCATCCACCACCTGTTTGCGGCGCGCAGCCGCATCGATCACGGCTTCGGCGCGCTGCAGCGCAGCGCCGAGGTCCGCCAGCAGGTCACGCTCGGCCTCGATGCCAACCGACAGGCGCAGCAGCCCTTCGCTGATGCCAGCCGCTGCGCGTGCTTCGGCGGTCATCGCTGCATGGGTCATGGTGGCCGGATGCGCGATCAGGCTTTCGACGCCGCCCAGCGATTCGGCCAGGGTGAAACAGCGCAGTCCGTCGACAAACGCACGCACCGCCGCGTGCGGATCATCACCGGCACAGTGCGCCAGTTCGAACGACAGCATCGCGCCGAAGCCATTCTGCTGGCGCGCGGCGATGGCGTGGCCCGGGTGATCGGCCAGGCCTGGGTAGTACACCGCGCCGACCGCCGGATGCTGGTCCAGCAGGGCAACGATGGACGCAGTGTTTTCCTGGTGCACGCGCAGGCGCGCGTCCAGCGTGCGCAGGCCGCGCAGGGTCAGGAAGGCATCGAACGGCGAGCCGGTCAGGCCCAGCGCATTGCCCCACCACACCAGCTGCTCGTGCAGCGCCGGATCGCGCGCAACCACCGCGCCACCGACCACATCGCTGTGTCCGTTGATGTACTTGGTGGTGGAGTGCAGCACCAGGTCCGCGCCAAACGACAGCGGCTGCTGCAGGGCCGGCGACAGGAAGGTGTTGTCAACCACCACGAGTGCGCCAGCCTTGTGCGCGGCATCGATGACGAAACGCAGGTCGGTGATGCGCAGCAGCGGATTGGACGGGGTTTCCACCAGCACCAGTTTCGGCTGCGTGGCCAGCGCCTGCGCCAGCGCACGCGGATCGGTCAGGTCGGCGGTGACCAGCTCGAAGTGGCCCTTCTTTGCCAGCGCATTGAACAGGCGCCAGCTGCCACCGTAGGCATCGTGCGGCACCACCAGGGTGTCACCCGGCTGAAGCAGCGCGTTCAGCACCAGGTTGATCGCGCCCATGCCGGTCGCAGTGATGACGCCGCCGGCGCCGCCTTCCAGTTCGGCCAGCGCCTCGCCGAGCAGGTCGCGGGTCGGGTTGCCACTGCGCGTGTAGTCGTACTGGCGCTTGTTGCCGAAGCCTTCAAAGCTGAAGTTCGACGACAGCACGATCGGCGGCGTGACCGCGCCATGCGCGGTGTCCCGATCGATGCCGGCACGGACGGCGGCAGTGGTACGACTACAGGACGGCTCGTTGGCGTGCAGGCTCATGCGGACTCTCCAGAAGTGCGGAAGGCGGTGGCGAGGATCGCGTCGATGCGATCGGTTTCTTTGAGAAAGGCGTCGTGGCCGTAGGGCGAGCGCAGCACGCGCAGGCTGCCGCGCGGACCCAGCCCTTCGACCAGGCCGACCAGGTCGGCCAGCGGCACCAGGCGGTCGCCCTCCACCGCCACCACCACGGTCGGCGGCAGGATCGCGGTGGGATCAACGCGATGCAGGTCGATCGATTCGGACAGGCGCAGGTAGGCGGTCACCGGCGTGCGCGCGACGTACTGCGCACCGGCGGCGTCGAGATAGTCTTCGGCGGCCACGCGCACGCGGCCATTGATGACCTCCGGCGCGGCATCGAAGCGCTCGCCGAATTCTTCCGGCGTGCGGTAGCTGAGCATCGCGAACTGCCGCGCCAGGGCGAGGCCATGGTCTTCGCCGCACTGCAGCTGGCCGAGCGCGACCGCGCGGCGCTGCAGTGCGCGCCAGGCGGCGGCATACGGATGCGGTCGGTGCGCGCCGCTGGCGAGCACCAGCTGGCGCACGCGGGCACGATGACGGATCGCGAACTGCTGGCCGACCAGCGCGCCGTAGGAGTAGCCCACGAACGCCTTCAGCGCGCGGATGCCGAGGTGGTCCAGCAGCAGCGCCAATGCATCGGCCTGGTCGGCGGTATCGATCGGCACATCCAGTGCACCGTCGGCACCGATGAAATCGAAGGCCAGCACGCGCAGCTGCTGCGGATCCAGCGCCCGGCCGCTGCCCACCAGGTCTTCGGCCCAGCCCTTCTCGCTGAACTGTGCGTTGGACGCCACGTGGCGGTGGGCGGAAATGCCACCGGCCAGCACCACCACCGGTGCATTGGCCGGGCCGACCCACTCATAGCGCAGGCGCACCGGGCTGGGGCCTGCGTGGCGCATCGACAGCACCGCGGCGAACTCACCGCGCTCGGCATGCACGCGGTCTTCGACCGGCACGCTGACGGGGACAAAGGGTTCGGGGCGAATGGCGGT
Organism: Stenotrophomonas sp. SMYL41; assembly: GCF_036319965.1. Taxonomy (NCBI): domain Bacteria; kingdom Pseudomonadati; phylum Pseudomonadota; class Gammaproteobacteria; order Lysobacterales; family Lysobacteraceae; genus Stenotrophomonas; species Stenotrophomonas sp. SMYL41. The sequence goes on from NZ_JAWIRX010000012.1 coordinate 15,956, forward strand.
ACTGGCGGCGAAGCTCATGGCGGGATCCGGTTGGGGAATCGGCCATCGAGCCTTCGCGGGGCCCACGTTCGAGATGCACGTGTGGTGCATGGTTCGAACCATCTTTCGGTGGACGCCACGGTCCCCGCAGGATTTGGCACCTACGCAGACGCTTGCGCGCCTGCGGGCTGCCCCGGCTTCAAAGGGCCTGTCCCTCTGCCGGTCTCGATGGTGGAGCCACGATGCCAGCCCTTTTCCGCACTGTCAATCCCTTCATACGGATAAAGCGATGAATATTTTCAGGAACACTATGCGAAGGCCGTCGCGGTCGTCCCGTTCAGGATCAGCTACAGTCCCGGCGGTCCTTTTCGCTGGAAACGCCGATGCCGCGCCTGCCCCTGTCCTGCCTGCTGTTGACTCTGCTGGCGAGCGCGACCGCACACGCCGGCGACTGGCGCCAGGGGTGGGGACTGGTTCCCTCGCCTGTCCCGGCCACCCGCGCAGCCAGCGCTGAGGTCACCGCCCCCATGGCCCGGTTGCGCCTGCAGCCGGTCGGCGGGCAGTGGCAGGCCCGCATCGACAACGGGCTGGCGGGGCCGCTGCAGATCCAGCTGCGCGCCGCCCCTGGGCACCCGGTTGAAGGCCTCCCGGTCGAGTCGCTGATCCAGGGCGACAGCAGCCTGGTGGTCGGCCACCTGCCCGCCCCGATCGATGGCCGCATGCTCGATCTGCGCCTGCAGTCGGTGCCGGGCAACCCGGCCGCACAGGCCGAAGATGTCGCCTACCGCCTGCCGTTCGACGCGGCCCGCCTGCGCGTGGACCAGGCGCCGCAGGGACGCTTCAGCCATGACGACGAGGAGAACCGCGACGCGGTCGACTTCGCGCTGCCGGAGGGCACCCTGGTGCTGGCCGCGCGCGAGGGCACGGTGATGCAGATCCAGGATGGCTTCCGTGGCAACGGCCAGGACCGCGAACGTGATGGTGCCCGCGCCAACTTCATCCGCGTGCTGCACAGCGACGGCAGCATGGCCCTGTACGGCCACCTGCAGGCCGGCGGCATGCGTGTGCGTCGCGGCCAGGCGATAGGGGCCGGGCAGCCGATCGGTCTGTCCGGCAACAGCGGCTACAGCAGCGCGCCGCACCTGCACTTCGTGGTGCAGGTCAACCGGGGCATGAACCTGCGCTCGGTGCCGGTGCGCATCTTCGCCGAACAGGGCCAACTGCAGTTCGCCCGCCAGGGCGCGGCTGAAGGCGGTACCGGGCGCTGACCGGCCCCGGCCGGTATAATCGGGCGCTTATCTCTTTGAAAAGCGCCCCGGGCGGGCGCCACTGCCATGTCCGAAGTCGCCAACGAAGCGTCGCGCCGCCGCACCTTCGCCATCATTTCCCACCCTGACGCAGGCAAGACCACGCTGACCGAAAAGCTGCTGCTGTTCGGGGGCGCGATCCAGATGGCCGGTTCGGTCAAGGGCCGCAAGGCCGCCCGCCACGCCACGTCCGACTGGATGGCCCTGGAAAAGGAGCGCGGCATCTCCGTCACCTCCTCGGTGATGCAGTTCCCGTACGAAGGCAAGATCGTCAACCTGCTCGACACCCCCGGCCACGCCGACTTCGGCGAAGACACCTACCGCGTGCTGACCGCGGTGGACTCGGCGCTGATGGTGATCGACGTGGCCAAGGGCGTGGAAGAACGCACCATCAAGCTGATGGAAGTGTGCCGCCTGCGCGACACCCCGATCATGACCTTCATCAACAAGCTCGACCGCGAGGGCAAGGACCCGATCGAGCTGCTGGATGAAGTGGAAACCGTGCTCGGCATCCAGTGCGCCCCGGTGACCTGGCCGATCGGCATGGGCCAGCGCCTGAAGGGCGTGGTCCACCTGCTGACCGGCGAAGTGCACCTGTACGAACCGGGCCGCAACTTCACCCGCCAGGACTCGACCATCTTCCCGTCCATCGATGCCCCCGGCCTGGCCGAGAAGATCGGTGCGCAGATGCTGGCCGACCTGCGTGACGAACTGGAACTGGTGCAGGGCGCCAGCCACCCGTTCGACCTGCAGGCCTATCGCGAGGGCAAGCAGACCCCGGTGTTCTTCGGCTCGGGCGTCAACAACTTCGGCGTGCAGCCGCTGCTGGACTTCTTCGTCGAACACGCACCGGCACCGCAGGCGCGCTCCACCACCGGTCGCGAGATCGCCCCGGAAGAAAACAAGCTGACTGGTTTCGTGTTCAAGATCCAGGCCAACATGGACCCGCAGCACCGCGACCGCGTGGCGTTCATGCGGGTCTGTTCGGGCCGCTTCAGCGCCGGCATGAAGACCTTCCACGTACGTACCGGCAAGGAAATGAAGCTGGCCAACGCGCTGACCTTCATGGCCAGTGACCGCGAGATCGCTGCCGAGGCGTGGCCGGGCGATGTGATCGGTATCCACAATCACGGCACCATTTCCATCGGCGACACCTTCACCGAAGGTGAAGCGGTGACCTTCACCGGCATTCCCAACTTCGCCCCGGAACTGTTCCGCCGTGCACGCCTGCGCGATCCGCTCAAGCTCAAGCAGCTGCAGAAGGGCCTGGCCCAGCTGTCCGAGGAAGGCGCGACCCAGTTCTTCCGCCCGCTCACCAGCAACGACCTGATCCTGGGTGCGGTCGGCGTGCTGCAGTTCGACGTGGCCGCCTACCGCCTGAAGGACGAGTACGGTGTGGAAGCCACCTTCGAGCCGGTCAGCGTGACCACCGCGCGCTGGGTCCACTGCAGCAACGAGAAGAAGCTGGAAGAGTTCCGCGAGAAGAACGCGCTGAACCTGGCGCTGGATGCGGCCGGCCATCTGGTCTACCTGGCACCGACCCGGGTCAACCTGCAGCTGGCCCAGGAACGCTCGCCCGATGTGCGCTTCTCGGCCACCCGCGAAGCGGCGCATACCGTTTCGGTGGGCTGATGCCACGGGGTCGGCGCCGTCTCCGCCAGGAAAGGGTTCCGACCCCAGCCGCCGCGGGCGGTTCATCCACGCAACGCAGGGATTCACCGACCATACGGTGACGGGCGTGCACATGTCGCCCATCGCGGCCATGATAGGGGGGTGCGGGTCCCCCTCCCCGCGAACGATGCCTACGTCATGTCCACGACTTCCGCTGCTTCGATCCGCGAAGAAATCGCCAGCGCCCTGACCCACGGCCTCGGTGCCGTGTTCGCGCTGGGTGCCGGCGCGGTGCTGATCACCCTGGCCGCCATCTACAGCGATGGCTGGCAGCTGGCCGGCGCCATCGTGTTCGGCATCGCGCTGCTGCTGCTGTACACCGCCTCCACCCTCTACCACGCCATCCAGCACCCGGTCGCCAAGGGGCGGCTCAAGGTGTTCGACCACTGCGCGATCTACGTGCTGATCGCCGGCACTTACACCCCATTCACCCTGATCGGCCTGCGTGGCCCGTGGGGCTGGGGCCTGTTCGCCGCGATCTGGACCCTGGCCCTGGCCGGCGTGGTGTTCAAGCTGTTCTACACCGGCCGTTTCAAGCGCCTGTCCACCGCCATCTACGTGGCCATGGGCTGGCTGGTGATCGTGGCGGTCAAGCCGATGCTGGCCTCGATCGACGGCTGGACGCTGGGTTGGCTGCTGGCCGGCGGCCTGTCGTACACGCTGGGTACTTATTTCTACCACCGCGAATCGATCCCCTATTCGCATGCCATCTGGCACCTGTTCGTGATCGGTGGCAGCGTCTGCCACTTCGTCGCGGTCACCATGCAGGTGCTGTAGCAGCTGCCCGCGCGCGGCGTGTGCACGCCACGCACATGGACGCTTCGCGCCCCGTCGACGATGAGGGGGCAACCATGGCAGCGTGAATGCTGCCGCCTCCCCTGCTGCAAGGCGCACGCCTCGCTGGCGCCTCCGCCGCCCTGGCCCGCGAGGCCAGCGCTGGCTGGCCCTGCTCACCTTCCTGCTGGCCGCGCTGCTGGTACTGATCGCGCTGTGGGACTGGAACTGGTTCAAGGGCCCGGTCGAGCGCGCAGTGCAGGCCCGTACCGGCCGTGCGCTGCACATCGGTCGCCTGGATGTCGACCTCGGCCGTACCAGTACGATCCGGGCCGATGCGATCACCTTCGCCAATGCAGGCTGGGCGGAACAACCGAACATGGCCAGTGCCGACCGCGTCGAGATCGACGTGCGGGTCTGGCCCCTGCTGCGCGGCAGCCTGCAGCTGCCCGAAGTGCGCCTGACCCGGCCGGACGTGCTGCTGCAAACCGCCCCTCGCAAGGGCGAACCAGGCAATTGGGATTTCCTCGGTGACAGCGCTGGCGGCACCAGCCCCCAGCTCAAACGGCTGCGCATCGATGACGGTCGCCTGCAGTTCCTCGATGCGCTCGGCCGCACCGATATCCGCGTGGACGTGCACAGTGGCAAGCCAAAGCAGGCAGACGCCGCGCCACCGCTGCTGGTTCAGGGCAAGGGACACTGGCAGGGCAACCCATTCACCTTGCGCGGTGGCACCGAATCACCACTGGAGCTGACCGACAGCAACCACCCGTTCCGCATCCACCTCGACGGCCGCGCCGGCGCCACCCACGCCGTCGCCAGCGGCACACTGACCAATCCCTTCCAGCTGCGTGTGTTCGACCTGCAGTTCGCACTCAGCGGCCAGGATCTGGCCGACCTCTACCCATTGCTCGGCATCGCCATTCCGCCGTCCCCTCCCTACGCGTTGAACGGCCGCCTCAAGCGTGACCACAACGTCTGGCGCTACGACGCCTTCACCGGCAAGGTCGGCGACAGCGACCTTGGTGGCAACCTGCAGTTCGAAGTGGGCGGAGCACGTCCGCGGCTGACCGCTACGCTGGAATCCAAGCGCCTGGATTTCGACGATCTGGCCGGTTTTGTCGGCGCCCCACCAAAGACTGGTGGCGGTGAAACGGCGAACGCGGAACAGAAGGCAGAGGCTGCGCGCATCTCCGCAAGCGCGCGGGTATTGCCCGATACCCCCTACAACCTCGGCAAGCTGCGTGCGATGGATGCCGACGTGCGCTGGAAGGCCCACCGCATCAACGCGCCCTCGTTGCCGCTTGACGACATGGATGCACACCTGCTGCTGGATGACGGCGTGCTGCGGCTGGACCCGCTGAACTTCGGCGTCGCCGGCGGCGATATCCGCAGCACGATCCGCATGGACGCGCGCCACCCGCAGATCAGCACCGCACTGAAGGCCAGCGTGCGCGGCGTGCAGCTGGGCCAGCTGTTCCCGGACGCGAAACTGGCCGAGCAGGCCAAGGGCGGCATCGGCGGCGAAGTGGACCTGAGTGGCCGTGGCAATTCGATCGCCGCGATGCTCGGCAGCAGCAGCGGCAAGGTCGGCCTGGCGATGGGCCGCGGCCATGTCGGCAACCTGGTGATGGAGCTGGCCGGCCTGGACATCACCGAGTCGCTGAAATTCCTGGTGACCGGCGACAAGCAGATCCCCCTGCGCTGCGCCTTCGCCGACTTCGGCGTGCGCGACGGCCTGATGACCAGCCAGGCGCTGGCGGTGGATACCACCGACACGATCCTCATCGGCGAAGGCACGGTCAGCCTGCGCGACGAGACCCTGGACCTGCTGCTGAAGCCGCGCCCGAAGGACAAGAGCATCCTGGTGCTGCGCTCGCCGCTGCACATCGCCGGCACCTTCAAGGACCCGTCATTCCGCCCGGACTTCAAAGCATTGGGCATCCGCGGCGCGGTGGCCCTGGCACTGGGCAGCATCGCCCCGCCGGCGGCATTGCTGGCGACCATCGAGCTGGGGCCGGGCAAGGATGCCGACTGCGGTGGGCAGTATGCGAAGTAGAAGCGGGTGTTCGCGGCGCCTCGTTTTTCCGCGCGTAGAGCCGGAGCAAGGCCACAGGCAGGACACGCCGTAAATACGTCCCTGTAGGCTCGGTCGGCGCATCCATGCGCCTCACGGTCCTGCCTGCCGCTACCAAAGGCAGTCCACCGACGCTGCAACCCACCGCACCCGTGGGACGTGTCCAGAGGCTGAGGGCATGGGCGTGCAGGACCGTTGGCGCCATGGGCCCGAGGCATGCCTCGGGCGGGTTGGGTACGACGCCCAACCCCGGTCTTGCCGTGTGCGCAGGACAACGCACACGAGCAAGGCGCCATCGAGCCTACAGGGGTGTACTTGGGGCGTGTCCCCCGCATCAGGAAGGCGCTGCTTTGGCTTTGGCTTTGGCTTTGGCTTTGGCTTTGAGCTTCGAAAAGCGGGCCGGCGGGCCGCAGGCCCGCCAGCAACACCTCACCCCGCCACGATGTACTGCTGCAGCTGGTCCAGCTCCTTCCGCTGCGCATCGATCACCGACTTCACCAGGTCACCGATGGAGATCACCCCCAGCACCTGAGCACCCTCGACCACCGGCAGGTGGCGGATGCGGTAGTCGGTCACCAGTTGCAGGCAGTGCTCCACCTTCTCGCCCGGCGACACGGTCACCACCTGCGCCGTCATGATCTCCTCCACCGAGGTATCGCGCGACGAACGATCACGCAGCACGATCTTGCGCGCGTAATCACGCTCGGACAGGATCCCGACCAGCCGCGGCCCGTCCATCACCAGCACCGCACCGATGCCCTTCTCCGCCATCAACCGGATCGCATCGATCACCGCCGCGTCCGGCGCGACCGCATGTACTTCAGGAGACTTGCCGTCCAACAGTTGCCGTACCGTCGTCATCTGCCTGCCCTCCGAGGGTGGGTTGCAGGGCCGAGTCTGCCACGGCGGATGCTAGCCACGCGTCAACCAGATACAACGGCCGCTGCTTGGACTCCTCGTACAGCCGTCCCAGGTACTCACCCATCAAGCCCAGCGCGATCAGCTGCACCCCGCCCAGGAACAGGATCACCGCCATCATCGTCGGCCAACCCGCCACCCGGTCGCCATACAACGCCGCCTTCACGATCACCCACAGGCCGAACACGAAAGCGACCGCTGCGGTTGCCAGGCCCAGATAGGTGGCGGCCCGCAGCGGCACGGTCGAGAATCCGGTGATGCCTTCGAGGGCGAAATTCCACAGCCGCCACAGGCTGAATTTACTGGTGCCGGCCACGCGCGCGTGGCGGTGATAGGGCACGGCGATCCGCTTGAAGCCTACCCAGCTGAAAAGCCCCTTCATGAAACGGTGGCGCTCACGCATCCCGCGCAGGGCGCTCAGTGCGCGCGGCGACAACAGGCGGAAGTCCCCGGTATCGGCCGGAATCGGCGTCCGCGACAGGCGGCCCATCACCCGATAGAACATCGCTGCCGTGGCGCGCTTGATCCAGGACTCGCCATCGCGGGCCATGCGCGTGCCGTACACGTTGTCATGGCCCTCGCGCCAGCACGCAACGAACTGCGGCACCAGCTCCGGCGGGTCCTGGCCGTCGGCATCGAGGATCATCGCCGCCCCCTCGTGCACCAGATCCAGGCCTGCGGTCAGCGCCGCCTCCTTGCCGAAGTTGCGCGACAGCTTCAGCGCCGAGACGCGCGCATCGGCCTGGGCCAGCCCCGCGATCACCTCCCATGTGCGGTCATGACTGCCGTCATCCACATAGAGGATGTGGCCGTCGATGTCGGGCATGTCGTCCAGCACCGCGCACAGCCGTGGATGCAGCAGCGGCAGTGCCAGGGCCTCGTTGTAGGCGGCGATGACGAAAGTAAGGCGTTCGCGGTTCATGCCCGGATTGTACGTTGCCTGCAGGCGCATGGCCCGCCGCCTCGAGGGCATCTGCCCTCAATCTTCCGACAGGTATGACGCGCCACCCAGCTGGCGTGCCTGGCGCTGGATCCATGCCGCGCGCCGCTGCACATACGGCCCTGGTTTTGCCGCGTTGTAGCGCCTCGGTGCCGGCAGTACCGCCGCCAGTCGCGCGCTCTCGGCCGGACTCAGCCGGGCCGCGTCCTTGCCCCAGAATTTCTGGGCTGCCGCCTGCGCGCCGTATACACCATCACCGAACTCGGCGATGTTGGCGTACATCTCCAGGATCCGCTCCTTCGGCCACAGCGCCTCGATCAGCACCGTGTACCAGACTTCCAGGCCCTTGCGGACCCAGCTGCGGCCCTGCCACAGGAACAGGTTCTTGGCCACCTGCTGGCTGATCGTGCTGGCACCGCGCAGGCGTCCGCCCCTGGCGTTGTGGTCGCGGGCCTTTTCGATGGCCTGCAGATCGAAGCCGTTGTGATCCGGGAAGCGCTGGTCCTCGGCCGCCACCAGCGAGATCGGCAGGCTCGGCGCCATCTGCTCGATGTCGCGCCATTGGTAATGCAGCCGATAGGACCAGTCGGCCTCGCCCAGCGCCTCGCCATAGCGCCACAGCATCACCGTGGACACCGGCGGATCGATGAACCGCAGCACCAGCACCTGCAGGCAGCTGAAGGCGGCCAGCAGCACCGGCAGCCACAGCAGCCGCTTCCAGCGCCGCCGGCGCGGGGCGGCCACCACCGCCTCTACCTTGTGCTGCTCTCCCACTGCCCCCATTACTGGTGCATCCTTCTTCTGTCTGGTTGTCGGCGCATTATCCGGCAACCGCCCCCGTTTACGCGCGATGTGAGCCGATGACCGCCAACTCCGATTCCCTGATCCGTTTCCTGCTTCCCGACGCCGGCGTCCGCGGCGTGCATGTGCACCTGCAGGCCACCTGGCAGGAAATCCTGTCCCACGCCGCGTACCCGGACGCCGCTGCCGAGCTGCTCGGCGAGGCCTGCGTCGCCTCCGCACTGTTCACCGGCCACACCAAGATCGATGGCCGCCTGTCAGTGCAGCTGCGCAGCAGCACTGCCCTGCGCACCCTGTTCGCCGAGTGCACCGCCGGCGGCACCCTGCGCGGCATCGCCCAGCTCAGCGAAGGCACCGACGCGCCGCGTGACCTGTCCAGCCTCGGTGATGACGCCATCCTCGCCATCACCATTGAAAATCCCGGCCTGGATCCGCGCGAGCCGCAGCGCTACCAGAGCCTGGTGGCGCTGGGCGCACCGGAACTGGACGAGGCCTTCGAGGACTATTTCCGCCAGTCCGAGCAGCTGCCGACCCGCCTGCTGCTGGCCGCCGACCGCAGCGGTGCCGCGGGCCTGCTGCTGCAGAAGCTGCCGGGCGACGAAGGCGACGAGGACGGCTGGGCCCGCGCCAGCGCCCTGTTCGAGACCCTGGGCAAGGCGGAACTGCTGGCCACCCCGGCCGAGCAGCTGCTGCACCGCCTGTTCCACGAAGAGCGGCCGGAACTGCTGGGCGGCAAGCCGCTGTCCTTTGCCTGCTCCTGCTCGCGCGAGCGGGTTGCCGGCATGCTGCAGTCGCTGGGGGAAGAGGAGGCCCGTGCGGCTGCCGAGGACACCGGCGCCGTCGAAGTCCGTTGCGAATTCTGCGGGCGCGAGTATCACTTTCCATTGACGGAGTTCGGCATACTGTTCCACGGCGCCCAGGGGGCTGTACCGGCGCCTGAACGACTTCAGTAAACGGCAGTCTTGTACCTGGGGAGGATCAAGGCTTGTTAAGAATTCATAAACACCCTAGGATCAGGTTCCCGTCCCCGCGGGAACTTCCGTTGTCCGTCCCTGTCTGAACTGGTCCGATGCGTACCTACCTGCGTCTACCGCTGGCCCTGCTGATCGCCCTTGGCGCGATCACGGGCGTGCATGCGCAGAGCAAGGACACGCGCACCGTGCTGCCGGTATGGAACAAGGGCAGCGGCAAGGTCGAGGCGCTGCTGTACCTGGAACCGACTGGCGAACAGGCCGCCGGCGCCCGCTGGCATTTCGGCCGCAATTCGCTGGACGCGGCCTTTGGCCTCTCCTCAGGCGATTCGCTCGGCCTGCTCTGCAACAGCAGCAGCGGGACCAGCATCAGCGGACTGGCCAGTCATTGCATGCTGGCCAGCCTGGGCGACGAGGACGATCTGAACAGCCGCCGTTTCAGCGGTACCGCCGCACTGAACCGTGGCAACAGCCGCCTGGGCATCACCGCCGGCAGCGGCCGTGAAACCCTTCCCGCCTGGTTGTCCGGCCCGAACAAGACGCCCTCGCTGCGTGCCGAGCAGAACGATCTGACCGTGTTCGCGCAGAAGAACATCGGTCGCGAAGGCTTCGTCTCCATTGCCGGTACCTACGCCAAGGCGCGTCTGGTTCCGCTGGCCGATGCCTCGCCAGCCATCGTCGATCGCTGGGACAGCAAGAGCCTGAGCATCGGCGCCGGTTACGGCAACTTCACCGGCAGCATCATCGGCCGCGTGGTCGACGTCCCGGGCAAGCCCGGCAAGTGGGAAGGCCTGGGCATCGGCCTGACCTGGCGTACTCCGTGGTCCGGCCAGCTCACCGTCGGTGCCGAGAATGTGATCAGCCGCGGCAAGAATCCGTTCTCCCCGCGCAACGAAAGCAACGACGACGGCACCGTGCCGTATGTGCGTTACGAACAGGATCTCTGATCCCGCACGCAGGTTCAGTAGCGATGTTCCCAAGGGCGCCGAAGGGCGCCCTTCGCATGTGTGCGCCTGCCACGCACCGGCAGATGGATAACGCTATTGGGATATGAAACCGAACACATCGACATAGTGCGATACATATCAGTCGAAACTTTTTCCATCATCCTGCGTTAACAATCGAGGCAGGAACGCATATCCATACCATCAACCTATTGATTGGCATGGATAAAGCGCATTTTTACCAAAATCACAGACTTGATTAACACAGCTTTAATTCTTGGCGAACGCCCGTTACTATCGGGTCAGCCTCGCGATTTGGGAGCGCTTTTTCGCTCCCCCGCCGGGCATTAACCCCAGCCAAGATTTCTTGGAGAGAGAGAGCCAATGAAACTCAAGTCAAGCCAGCTGCGTGACGCAGTTGTGATCGCGCTTGTCGCCGGTGCCACCACCGCGACGGCCCACGCCCAGGAAGCCACCAACCTCGACCGTATCGAGGTCACCGGTTCGCGCATCCGTCAGGTCGATACCGAAACCGCACAGCCCGTCCTGAGCATCAGCCGCGCTTCGATCGAGAAGAGCGGCTTCAAGACCGTGGCCGACGTCCTGCAGAACATCTCTGCCGCCGGCAGCCCGGCCATCAGCCGTTCCGAGCCGCTGTCCTCCGGTGAAGCCGTCGGTGGCTTCTACATCGACCTGCGCAACCTCGGTGCCGAGCGCACCCTGGTGCTGGTCGACGGCAAGCGCCTCGGCGCCAGCGTCAGCGGCCTGCAGGACGTGTCGCAGATCCCGTCGGCCATCGTCGAGCGCATCGACGTGCTGAAGGACGGCGCGTCGTCGATCTACGGCTCCGACGCGATCGCCGGCGTGATCAACATCATCACCCGCAAGAACTTCCAGGGCCTGGAAGCCAACGCCTACGTCGGCCAGTACGGCGAAGGCGACGGCCAGAAGACCAGCTACGACTTCGTGGCCGGCTTCACCGGTGACCGTGGCTCGATCACCATCGGCGCCGAATACGCCGAAGAAAAGGAAGTGTGGGCCAAGGACCGCTGGTTCAGCCGTTATCCGCGCACCACCTTCCACCCGGCCCAGAACTGGAGCCCGGTCAGCCAGTGGGGCACCATCATCGATCCGGATACCGATGACTGGCTGGTGCTGAACCGTGGTGGCGACTACCGCGACGTCAACCAGTACCACGACCAGGACTTCGCCGGCATCACCGGTGACACCAGCAACTCCAATACGCAGATGCACCTGCTGACGCCGACCAAGCGTCGCTCGGTGTTCGCCAACGTTCAGTACGACCTGACCGACAACGTCCGTTTCGTCTCCGACCTGCTTTACACCCGTCGTGAGTCGCAGGCCCAGGTCGCAGGCTATCCGCTGCAGACCGCCTCGTATGAGCGCCTGGGTGCCACGTGGGATGCCGACAGCTACTACAACCCCTTCGGCAAGGACATGGGCTTCATGCGCCGTGGCTGGGAAGTGCCGCGCCTGTCGACCAACAAGCTGACCACCTTCCGCTTCACCGGCGCCCTGCAGGGCAGCTTCCAGTTCAATGACAAGTACTTCGACTGGGAAGCGGGCTACATCTACCAGAACTCTGAGAACCAGCAGAGCCAGACCGGCAACTACAACGTGCTGGCGGTCAATGCCGCCACCGGTCCGTCGTTCTACAACCCGGCCACCGGCCGCGTCGAGTGCGGCACGGCTGCAGGCCTGGTCGACGGCTCCAATCCGATCTATGGCCCGGGCGCCGGCGGCTGCCTGCCGTGGAACCCGGCCATTCCGTATGGCCGTACCGGTGACGGTGGCCTGACCGGCAACCCGGACCTGCAGCAGTTCCTGTTCCCGACCACCAAGAACACCGGTGAAGTCACCACCAAGACCTACTACGCGAACATCGCCGGCAGCCTGTTCACCCTGCCCGCCGGCGACCTGGGCTTCGCGCTGGGTTACGAGTACCGCGAAGACAAGGGTTCGTACAATCCGGACGCCCTGTCGCAGACCGGCTACTCGACCGACCTGGCCGCCGGCCCGACCGGTGGCGGCTACGACGTCAACGAAGTGTACCTGGAGCTGAATGTTCCGATCCTGGCCGACCTGCCGGGTGCCAAGGAACTGAGCTTCAACGCCGCGACGCGCTATTCGAAGTACAGCACCTTCGGCAACACCACCAACAACAAGTTCGGCCTGAAGTGGAAGCCGATCGACCAGCTGCTGGTGCGTGCGACCTACGCCGAAGGCTTCCGTGCGCCGACCATCGACAATCTGTACGGTGGCAGCTCGCAGACCTTCGCGTACTTCACCGATCCGTGCGACACCTCGTTCGGCTCCACCGATCAGCCGGGCGTCGCCGCCCGGTGTGCCGCGGCCATCGGCCCGACCGCCAGCACCTTCCGCCAGCTGCGCCAGGGCTATGTGCCGGCCAGCGGTCCGGATGAGCAGACGCCGGATCCGTTCAATGCCGTCTCCAATCCGGACCTGACCCCGGAGAAGTCGAAGTCCAAGACGGTCGGCCTGGTGTGGAGCCCGACCTTCGCCCAGGGCCTGAACATGAGCCTGGACTGGTGGAACATCAAGATCACCAACACCATCGTCACCGACAGCCCGGATGACCAGCTGAACGACTGCTACGTGCTTGGCATCGCCGAGCGCTGCAACTCGTTCACCCGTGACCCGAACCGTCACAACGTGATCAACCTGACCTACGCACCGCGTAATGCCGGTTACCAGGAAACTGAAGGCTTCGACTTCGACGTGGCCTACCGCTTCGAGACCGACAGCTGGGGTACCTTCAACGCCAACCTGCAGAACAGCTACGTCACCAAGAACGTGCTGAAGACCACCAACGCGCAGCAGGTGCCGGTGTCGATCCTCAACGGCTTCGGCAGCAACTTCCGCCTGCGTTCGAACCTGGTGCTGGGCTGGGAGCGTGGCGACTGGGGCGTGACCTGGGGCACCCGTTACTTCTCCAGCGTCAAGGAGCGCTGCTATTACAGCGACGAGTGCAGCCTGCCGGACTTCGGTTCGCCGGATCCGGTGCGCGACCAGCCGATGAACAAGCGTGGTTCGACCATGTTCCACGACGTCCAGGTCTCCTGGAACGCCCCGTGGAATGCAACCATCGCCGTGGGTGCGCGTAACGTGTTCGATCATTACGGCCCGCAGATGTACTCGGCGCCGAACTCGCAGTACTCCTACTACGGTGGCTACGACATCGGTCGCTTCATGTACATGCAGTACAAGCAGAAGTTCTGATCGGCAGTCTGATCAGCTGATGCAGCAACGGCCCCGCAAGGGGCCGTTGTTCTTTGTGGTGCATGGAAGCACGCTGGCCCGCGCGCGAAAAAAAGCCGCGGCATCGCCGCGGCCTTCCTTCAGCATCATTCCCGGGCACTCATCCGTTCGGGATCAGCGTCTCGATCAGATGCTCGACGTACGCTTCGAAATCCTCGCGTGCCTGCTTGGGCTGCTGCAGCTGCAACGACAACTGCAGGAAGCCGACGTAGGCAGCGTAGGCCAGCCGCGCACGATGGCGTGCGTCGGTCGAGCTGAGGCCGGCCTGGCGGAACGAGGCGACCAGATAATCAAGGCGTCGCTGCGAGACGCGGTCGATCACCGGCCGCACCATTGGATGATCCAGTGCCTTGAGCAGCTCGCTGTAGATGATGTGCGGCTGCACTTCATGCGCCACCATCTGGAACAGCTGGCGCAGGCGCACGCGCGGATCCGGTACGTCTTCCAGGCTGCCGAACACCTGTTCCTGTTCGAACAGTTCCCAGCGTTCCAGCGCCGCCTGCAGCAATGCATCGCGCGAAGGGAAATGCCAGTAGAAACTTCCCTTGGTGACACCCAGTCGCCGTGCCAGCGGCTCCACCGCGACGGCGCCGACACCTTGTTCAGCAATCAGATCGAGGGCCGCCTGGGCCCAGTCTTCGGCACTCAGGCGGCTGTTGCGGCCGGCGCGCGGTTCGCCGGCGGAAGCGTCAGGTTGATTCATGGACTGATTTAACCATACGCCGGGGTTCGTTGCAGTACGCGGTTGCGGTCGAAAGCGTCGCAGGACCCTGAGGAGGGTCCATTCAGGCGCCTTCCGCAGCGCACCATACCCTGCAGTATTGACTTCCCCCCGAAGCGATCCATACTAGCAAGTATGGTTACGTCCCCAACTTCCGCTGCGTTCCATGACCTGCGCCTGGACGCCGCCCATGGCGCCCGCCTTGCGGCGACCGCCAGCGACCATGGCCGGCGCGGCCGCGTGCTGTTCGCGCATGGCTTCGGCCAGACCCGCCATGCCTGGAATGCCACCGCCCGCGCGTTGAACGCCGCTGGGCTGCAGACGCTGGCCTACGACGCCCGCGGCCATGGCGATTCCGACTGGAATGCTGCCGATCTGCCCTATCACGGTGAACAGTTCGCCGACGACCTGATCGTGCTGGCCGGCGAACAGCCGCGTCCGCCGGTACTGGTCGCCGCATCGATGGGCGGCCTGTTCGGCCTGCTGGCCGAGTCGCGCTGGCCGGGCCTGTTCTCGGCGATGGTGCTGGTCGACATCACCCCGCGTTGGGACACCGCCGGCGTCGAGCGCATCCTGGCCTTCATGACGGCCCATCCCGACGGCTTCGCTTCGTTGACCCAGGCCGCTGACGTGATTTCGGCGTACATGCCGCATCGTCCGCGCAAATCCGAGCAGTCGCTGCGTGCACTGCTGCGCGAGGACGGCCACGGGCGTTGGCGCTGGCATTGGGATCCGCGCCTGGTGGCCGAGCTGGCCCGCGACAGCGAACAGCACCAGGACGCACTGGCCGAAGCCGCACGCCAGGTGAAATGCCCACTGCTGCTGGTCAGCGGCGGCCGCAGCGACCTGGTCACGCCGCAGACCGTGGCCGAATTCCTGGCATTGGCGCCGCATGCGCGGCATGTACAGCTGCCGCAGGCCACGCACATGGTCGCCGGCGATGACAACGACGCCTTTACCGCTACTGTGTTGGACTATCTGGACGTGTTGCCCGCAGCGGACGCTGCGGCTTCGTCCGCCACAAACGAGCACGTCACCGGAGCACGCTCATGAGCATCGTTCTTCCCTTCCTCGCCCTGCTGCTGGCAGGCGCGTTCGTCGCCTACCACCGCATGCGGCTGGTTACCTGGACGCTGATCAGCGTGGCCCTGCTGGCCGCCTGCTGGTTCATTCCCTACGTCAACCAGACCGCCACGATCGTCGCGGCCGCCGTGCTGGCCGTCATCGCCGTGCCGCTGCTGCTGCCGTTCATCCGCAAGCCGCTGCTGACCGGCCCGATGATGAAGGTGTTCCGCAAGGTGCTGCCGCCGCTGTCGCAGACCGAGCGCATCGCGCTGGAAACCGGCTCGGTCGGTTTCGAGGGCGAACTGTTCACCGGTGATCCGGACTGGAACATCCTGCTCAACTATCCCAAGCCGCAGCTGACCGCCGAAGAACAGGCCTTCCTCGATGGCCCGGTGGAAGAGCTGTGCACCATGGTCAACGACTGGGAAATCACCCACGTCCACGCCGACCTGCCGCCAGAGCTGTGGGCCTTCATCAAGAAGAACAAGTTCTTCGGCATGATCATCCCGAAGGAATATGGCGGCCTGGGCTTCTCCGCGCTGGCCCACCACAAGGTCATCCAGAAGCTGGCCTCGGTGTCCTCGGTGGTCAGCTCCACCGTCGGCGTACCGAACTCGCTGGGCCCGGGTGAACTGCTGGTGCATTACGGCACCCAGGAACAGAAGGACCAGTACCTGCCGCGCCTGGCCGATGGCCGCGAAGTGCCCTGCTTCGGCCTGACCGGTCCGTTCGCCGGCTCCGACGCCACCTCGATCCCGGACTACGGCATCGTCTGCAAGGGCGAGTGGAACGGCGAGCAGGTACTCGGCGTCAAGCTGACCTTCGACAAGCGCTACATCACCCTGGCCCCGGTCGCTTCGCTGATCGGCCTGGCCTTCCGCATGTACGACCCGGATGGCCTGATCGGCGATACCCGCGACATCGGCATCACCCTGGGCCTGCTGCCGCGCGACACCGCCGGCGTTGAAATCGGCCGTCGCCACTTCCCGCTGAACTCGACGTTCCAGAACGGTCCGATCCGCGGCAAGGACGTGTTCATTCCGCTGACCCAGCTGATTGGTGGCGCAGCCATGGCCGGCAAGGGCTGGAACATGCTCAACGAGTGCCTGGCCGTGGGCCGCTCGATCACCCTGCCGTCCACCGCCAGCGGCGGTGCCAAGGCCGGCGCCGCCGTGACCGGCGCCTATGCGCGCATCCGCAAGCAGTTCGGCCTGTCGGTCGGCCGCTTCGAGGGCGTGGAAGAAGCACTGGCCCGCATTGGCGGCAAGGCGTACAAGATCAGCGCACTTTCGCAGGCCACCGCTGCGGCGGTCGACCGTGGTGACGTGCCGTCGGTACCGTCGGCGATCGCCAAGTATCATTGCACCAGCATGAGCCGCGAAGTGATCTCGGACATGATGGACGTGATCGGCGGCAAGGGCATCATCCTGGGGCCGCGCAATTTCGCTGGCCGCAGCTGGCAGGCCGCGCCGATCGCGATCACCGTGGAAGGCGCCAACATCATGACCCGCAGCCTGCTGATCTTCGGCCAGGGTGCGATCCTCTGCCATCCGTGGGTGCTGAAGGAAATGAAGGCCGCGCAGGATCCGGATACCCGCGCCGGCCTGCAGGACTTCGACCGCAGCCTGTTCGGCCACATCCGCTTCGGCATCTCCAATGCCGTCCGTTCGTTCTGGTTCGGCCTGACCGGCGCGCGCTTCGGTGCCGCACCGGGCGATGCCTATACCCGCCGCTACTTCCGCAAGCTGGACCGCTACTCGGCCAACCTCGCACTGATGGCCGACATCTCGATGATGACCCTCGGCGGCAAGCTGAAGTTCAAGGAATCGCTGTCCGGCCGCCTGGGCGATGTGCTGAGTCACGTCTACATGACCAGCGCCATGCTCAAGCGCTACCACGACGAAGGCGCACCGCAGGCCGACCAGCCGCTGCTGGCCTGGGCCTTCCATGACAGCGTGCACAAGATCGAAGAGTCGCTGTCGGCTGCGCTGCGCAACTTCCCGATCCGTCCGATCGGCTGGCTGATGTGGGCGCTGATCTTCCCGCTGGGCCGTCGTGCCGAGGCTCCGGGCGACCGCCTGAGCCGCCGCGTCGCCGCCCTGCTGATGGCGCCGAATGAAGCCCGCGACCGCCTGGCCAGTGGCGTGTTCCTGACCCCGTGCGAGAACAACCCGGGTGGCCGCATCAACAGCTACCTGAGCAAGGCGATCATGGCCGAGCCGGTGGAGCGCAAGTTCCTGAAGGCGCTGAAGAGCAAGGGTATCGAGGCGCTGGACTTCAAGGCGCAGCTGGACGAAGCCGTGGCCGAGGGCGTGATCACCCAGGACGAGCGCAGCCTGCTGGAAGAGCTGCGCACGCTGACCCTGGACACCATCACCGTGGACGACTTCGACACCCACGAACTGCGCGCGGCCAGCTACTACGACCGCCAGCACAAGGACCCGCATTCGCAGGCCGCCTGATCGCCCGCGAAACGCGTTGCCTCGACGGCGGGCCTTGGCCCGCCGTCGCTTTATCAGCCGACAGGAATGCCCCTCATGTCCACGCCCCTGCTCTCGCTCTACCACCGCCTGCAGCGCTGGCCCGCCGGCAACTGGCTGTTCTCGCGCGCGGTGTGCTTCAAGGCGCCCTACTTCGCCAGCATCGCGCCCATCATCACCGCACTGGAGCCAGGCCGCTGCGAAGGCGTGATCCGCCAGCACCGCCGCATCAACAACCACATTGGCACGGTACATGCGATCGCGATGTGCAACCTGGCCGAACTGGTCGGCGGAGTGATGGTGGACGCCAGCCTGCCGGCAGACATGCGTTGGATCCCCAAGGGCATGGAAGTGAAATACCAGGCCAAGGCCTTGGGCACGTTGAAGGCCGTGGCGACGCCAATGTTGTCCATCGTCAGTGCTGCGGACGGCTACGACCTGCCGGTGGGGGTCAGCGTGACCGATGCGGCAGGGACCGAGGTGTTCCATGCGACCATCGCAATGTGGGTATCGTCGCGCCCTCCGCGCACAGGCTGATCAACCATGACAACCACAGAACTACTGGTGCGCCTGGCAGGCATTCACAGTCTGGGGTTTGCCGCCTTCCATCTGGCGTTCTGGCGGCTGTTCGGCTGGAAACGCGAGCTCGCCCAGCTCGGCACAGCCAACCGCGCGATCATGCAGATCCTCAATCTGCGCGTGATCTATGTGTTCCTGGGAATGGGGCTGATCGCGCTGATCTTTGCCCCGGACCTGGTCGACACTCGTCTGGGGGTGGTCCTGCTGGGCTTCATGGCGGTGTTCTGGGTGGGCCGCGCACTTGAACAATTCGTCTTCCTGCGCATCAACGACTGGCGCGTACACCTGCTGACGGGCCTGTTCGTGCTGGGTGCGGCACTGCATGCCGTGCCGATGTGGCTGGGCTTCATGCGCGCCATCAGCCGCTGAGCGGCGACGCCTGCCAGCACGCGCCGACTTCAGAGCGCTCGCAACACCAGCGCCAGGATCGCCGGCACCGCCTGGATCATGAAAATGCGGCGGCTCACGCTGTAGGCGCCATAGCACCCGGCCACCACCACGCAGGCCAGCGAGAACGTCACCAGCACCGGCTGATCGATCACCAGCCCCACCACGATGCCCGCCGCCAGGAAGCCGTTGTAGAGGCCCTGGTTGGCCGCCAGCACGCGCGTGGTCTCGGCCTTCTCCGGCGTGTTGCGGAAGGTCTTCAGGCCCAGCGGGCGGGTCCACAGGAACATTTCAAGCACCAGGAAGTACAGGTGCAGCACAGCGACCAGCACGGTCAGCAACAGGGCGATCACTTGCATATCAAATCCAGCCTCCAGATGGTGATGGTCAACGCCGCATTTCTGCACCCTTGGGCGACCAACCTCTACGCGGTGTCCCATCAGGGTACGGAAGCGCCAAGGGCCCCGTCTCCACGACGGATAATGGCGAGGAGAGTTCCACACCTACTGGCTGGACCACCACTTTCCGCAGATGAACCCTTGGATGCTGCGACAACCGTTCCAGCATGTTCTCGTCAGAGCCGCGCCCTCCTGTTGCCCGAACGATCACCAACTGGATCCTGCGATAGCGACGCAGCAATTGGATGATGACATGGCAGCAATCACTGCAAGGGCGTCGCTCCGTAAAAAGATACAACACCCCCTCCATCCGCCTCCAATGGGAGAACCGGTAGAGCCGCCGAAGTGCCAGATCAAAGTAGTTGAGCAGCAGGAACTCCGAGTCGTGGTAGACCGATCGCTTGTGCGGGTACCCTGCACACTGATCGGCATGACGGAGTTGCTCCTCGCCTCCGCCAGGGCCCTGCCGCCTCTTCTGACCTCCCCTGCCGGCTCGAGACCCGCCTTTCAACCGCCCCGCGGTGAGTTGGGGAACAGCACTCAACCAGGCGTCTGGCTTCAGGTCATTGCTGCGGCGAAGGACGTTCAACTTTCCGTGTGTGGTGCGGGTAAGAACATCAAATTCCAGATCGCGTCGGGCTGCATCGACCACCCTCGCCAACGCTCGGGAGCTGGGGCCGATAACGTGCGGAAAGATGAGCCGACCGCCAAATCCACGCGCCGAGAAGTTCATCAGCCCGAGGTTGCCCTTGAGCCATCCTCCGACATCCTCCTCCTCATCAAGGGCGTTGGCGAAGAGCGTTCTCTCCAGGTTCCCATTTCGTAGCTGGCTGACCAGCTCCAGTACCGAAAACACCCATGCTTCCAACTGAGCCTCGTCCAGAACGTGGTCCTTCGCGCTCCCCTTGATCATCCCACTCTCCCCGAAACCAGACAATCAACAACCCTGCATGAGCCTATAGTTGCACGGCCTTCAAGCATCAATCGGCGCTCTATCGATCACGCGGCAGCTTCTTTTCTTCGCGCAGCACGCCGAACGCAGCCAGGGTCATGAAGCCGGCCACCAGCACGCCGCCGATGAACACCACATGCGAACCGAACAGGGTCAGCGCCTTGTGGATCCAGGTGAAGCCCAGGTCCGCGCCGCGGTACACCACCGTGTCGATCGCTGCGCCGGCCTTGTAGCGCCACTGCCGGTCCACGCGCGTGTAGATGGTCTCGCGCGCCGGCTTGGCCAGTGCGAATTCGCTGGCGCGGGTCATCACCTGCACCACCGCGACCATCAGCGGCATCGGCGAGGCCGCCAGCACCGAGAAGCCGATCAGGATCGCGAACCCCGGAATCAGCAGCGCCGGCGCGATGCCATGGCGCGACAGCAGCCAGCGGGTCAGGCCCACCTGCATCAGCAGCGCCAGCGCGTTCACCGCCAGGTCGATGCGCGAGAAGAACGCGGTACTGGCCGCCGGGTCGGTGAAGGCCGAGCGCACGATGCTGGCCTGCTGGTTGTACAGCAGCGTGCCGACGCCCACGCCGAACACCACCATCACCGCCAGCCAGCGCAGCAGCGGCTCGCGCACGATCAGTTTCAGGCCGTCCAGCACACTGCCACCCATCGGCTTCTCGCCGGACACCAGTTGCTGCTCGCGTTCGCGCAGCACCGCCCAGTGCCGGAGCCTCCAGATGCACAACAGGCACACGACCAGGAATCCCGCCGAGACCAGCATGAGGTTGGCGATGCCCACGCGCTGCGCCAGCGCACTGGTGATCAACGGTCCGAGGAACGCGCCAACGGTACCGGCCGCACCGATGTAGCCGTAGTAGGCACGCGCTTGTGCGTTGGAGAACACATCGGCCATGAAGCTCCAGAACACCGCCACCGCAAACAGGTTGAACACCATGACCCACAGGAAGAAGGCCATGCCCCGCCCTGGCACGTGACTGTCGAACAGTGCGTAGAACCCCAGCAGGGTGACGATGAAGAAGCCGTACACCACGGGAAGGAACACACGGCGCGGGAAGCGGCTGACCAGCCAGCCATAGACCGGCTGCAGCACCAGCATGATCACGAAGACGCAGGAGAAGAGGAACTGCAGGACGAAGTCCTTCAATGCGATGCCGTGGCTGGCGAACCAGGCGATCAGCACGGGCGGGAACACCGTTTCCAGGTCCGCCGAGGCCGCCATGGCCTCACGCACCGGACGCAGCACGTAGTAGCCGCTGAGCAGGCAGAAGAAGTACAGGAACGACCACCACAGCGCCGGCGACTCGCGCAGTGCCGCCATCAGTTCGCGCACTGGCCCCTTGCCCGGTGCCGCGCTCACGCAGCGCCTCTCGCCCACAGATGGCGGTTGGACAGCGGCATGGCAGGCTCCGGGGCGGTGAAGCGCGTACGTTAGCCAATGCACTGCAACATCGCCAGCGCGAGGCGCCCTTCCGCCTGCGGATGGGCCTGCGGATAGACCGCTCAGGCCGGCCCCGGATGACACGTTCCGACACACACTTCGCGGGCGCCAAAACTCCAACTTTTTCAACGAGATGCGCATTCATCTTCGCTTTGTTTGTGCACAGGGGAAAAGCGGCGCTAGAATCGCCATCAGCAGTCGCGCACGGGTCCAACCGATGAAAAAGAACAGCCTGCGTCGTCCGATCCGTTCGGCGGCCACCGGTTTGCTGGGCATGTTGATGCCCGTTGCCTTGTCCACCACCGCGCAGACACCGCCGGCGTTGCCGCCGATGCCGACCAACATCGAATCCGCTGCGGCTCCCAGCGTCGCCCACACCCAGCCGGCGGCCTACCGCACCGGCCTGGTGCCGCAGGTGCAGGCGCCGGCGGCTGGCTTCAACGTCGCCAACATCGAATCGATGGCGCAGCAGCTCACCTATGGCGAGCGCGTGCCGGGCATGGCGGTGGCGATCGTGCAGGGCGGCCGTATCCTCAGCGCGCGCGGCTATGGCGTCACCGACGTCAACAACCCGCTGCCGGTCGATGCGCACACCGTGTTCCGGCTGGCCTCGCTGTCCAAGGCCTTCGCCGGCACCATGGCTGGCCTGCTGGTCAACGACGGCACGCTGCGCTGGGACAGCAAGGTCACCGACTATGTGCCGGGCTTCCGTTTGAACTCGCCGGAAGCCACTGACCGCCTGACCGTGGCCGACGTGCTCAGCCATCGCGTCGGCCTGCCGTACAACGCCTACGACCGCGACATCGAAGGCAATGCCGAGTACTACGCGCTGACCCAGAAACTGGCCAACACCAGCCTGAAGTGCCTGCCGGGCGACTGCTACGCCTACCAGAACGTAGCCTTCAGCCTGATCGGCGACGTCGTCTATGCGGCCTCCGGCAGCTTCTACGAGCAGTCGGTCGAGCGCCGCATCTTCAAGCCGCTGGGCATGAATGATGCCAGCCTCGGCCTGGCCGGCATCCAGGCCAGCTCGCGCTGGGCGCGTCCGCACGTGCGCAGCCGCAATGGCTGGGTCTCGCTGATGCCGAAGCCTACCTATTACCGCGTTGCTCCGGCCGCTGGCGTCAACGCCAGCGCCAGCGACATGGCGCAGTGGCTGCTGGCCCACACCGGCCATCGCCCCGACGTGCTGCCGGCACCGTTGCTGGCCACCCTGCATTCGAGCCTGATCAACACGCCGGGCGAGATGCGTTCGGGCTGGCGCCGCGAGCGCCTGCACTCGGCCGGCTATGCACTGGGCTGGCGCACCTTCGATTACGCCGGCCACGACGTGGTGTTCCATGCCGGTGCCGTGCAGGGCTATCGCGGCCTGGTCGCGCTGGTGCCGGAACGCGATCTCGGTATCGCCATCATGTGGAACGGCGAAAGCAGCCTGCCCAGCGGCCTGCTGCCGACCGTGCTTGATTCCGCGCTCGGCCTGCCGACACAGCGCTGGCTGGACGTGGACACCGACTTCGGCAGCGACAACCTGATGGCCGAGGGCGCGAGCCCGGCGCAGCAGGACAAGCGCAAGGGCAAGGGTGCTTCGAGCAACCGTGCGGTGGCATCGCCACGCTGATCTGGCGGGCTCGACCGTAGGCGCAAAGGGCGGCGTGCAGGCCGCCCTTTTTTGTTGGCATGTGTAGCCGGTGCAATCGCGTCCACCGTGATGCCCTGGCCACCTCCGACAATCCCTTGCTCCACAGGTGCAGTGCCGCCTTCGCCGCGGTGGCGGCATTCACCGCACGCGGTTCCATCGAGCCGCTGAATTGATCACCCGCTTCCATGCCGCGCCTGCATGCAGGGCAACAGCGCCTGGGTCAGCCATCGCCCGGCGGAGAAGTTCAGCGCGATCACTTCCTCCCGGATACTGTCAGCGTCATCGACCGTGGTTGGCCGGGAGGGCGCCTGCGGCGACGCCCAGGCACAGCACCCGCCTCTGGCACCGGCAGGCACGCTGCGTATCAGTGCACCGGTGATCTTCGGTACGCATGCGCTGGTACCGGCACTGGCCGAGTACAGGGCGCGTCATCCGGATGTCCGGGTCGAAGCCACGCTGGCGGATCGTGTGCTCGACTTTGCCGAAGAGGGCTTCGAAGCGGCGCTGTGCATCGACAGTAGCGTGCTGGTGGCGCGTGCACTACCCGCCTATCGCCTGATGATGTGTGCCTCGCCGGGGTACCTGGCCAGGCATGGCACGCCACTCAGCGTACTGGCACGTGCCGGCCATCAATGCCGGTCGTTCGAACCGAGCGCACCTGCAAGTGGCGGCAGGCCGATGCTGGCAGGCTCGACCGTGTGCCCGACGACCGTTGCCACTCCACCCGCCTGTGCAGCTTCCTCGACGTCCTGGTGGAGCGCTTCCCGCCCCCGGCGCTGGCATTGCCCGCCGATACGCGGGCATAAAAAAACCCCCTCCCCGCTGGGCAGCCAGGGAAGGGGGTTTCAGGATGCGGCTATCGGGAAGTACTTAGATCAGCGGCGCCGGGGTTGCCGGCAGAGCGACCGGAGCGGCCTTCTTCTTGCGGGCGGCCGGCTTGCGCTTGGCAACCTTCTTCGCTGCCTTCTTCGGGGCAGCCTTCTTGGTGGCCTTCTTCGCGGTCTTCTTTACTGCCTTCTTGGCGGTCTTCTTGACGGCCTTCTTGGCAGTGGCCTTCTTCGCGACCTTCTTGGCCGGCTTGCGGGCCGTTGCCTTCTTGGCAGTCTTCTTGGTGGCCTTCTTGGCTACCTTCTTGACAGCCTTCTTGGCGGTCTTCTTGACGGCCTTCTTGGCAGCGGACTTCTTGGCTACCTTCTTCGCCGCCTTCTTCACTGCCTTCTTCGCAGTGGTCTTCTTGGCGACCTTCTTCGCAGCCTTCTTCACTGCCTTCTTGGCAGTCGCCTTCTTCGCGACCTTCTTCACTGCCTTCTTGGCAGCGGCCTTCTTCGCGACCTTCTTCACCGCTTTCTTGGCGGCGGGCTTCTTCTTCGCAGCTTTCTTGGTTGCCATGGGATGGCTCCTCGTCAGTGATAGGGAGTTGAAACGCCCAGTTGGATCAAACCCGCGGATGCTGCGTGCGGGGACCGCCGGCGCGTCAGGCGCGCCGTTACGGATGCGGCAATGCCCACCTCGATCGGCGGAGCGGGCATCGGAACGGGAGTTGCCTTGCATTTCTCCGGGGGAAGCGGGGCCATGTCCACCGTCATCAGGGTCGCGGTGGTCTTGAAGGGGCTGCTTCGCATCGGACGATTGATTCTGCGCACTCGGTTGGGCAGGCAAGGTCTGCTGAGGCGAAACCTAATCACGGTTTTTTTTACTGTCAACAACCCCCGCGAAAAATTTTCACATCCGCGCCGTTCCGGGCGCCTTCGGCGCCACCACTCTGCACGGCCTGCAACGACGGTGGAAGCGGCGCGCACGCGCGTTGCCTGCATCGATGCCAATGCAGGCGTTGATCAAAAAACACTTGAAATAAGCACTCCGCGCAGATAGGCGCAGGTTGGGCACAACAGCGTGCGCGCATCGGCGATGGTCACCGGCACCGCCGCCAACACCAGCACAACGGCACCGCAACAGGGGGCGAAAAGTTTTCACATTCGAACGCCTCGGCGCGGGGCTGAAACGCGGATTTGCGCAAAACTGCGCACGTCCATCGGCACCGTTCGTCTGTCGGCTGATGCCACGCCGAGGGTGCACAGCGAACCCCGCGTCATGAGTCCGACGCGGTCGCCAAAACAAAAACGGCCACCCGAAGGTGGCCGTGTCCGAACCCGGAAGCGACGACTCAGTGGTCGTCGTTCTCCAGGACTTCGGCGTACGCGTCCGGGTCCAGCAGTTCGTTGACCTCTTCGGCGTTGGTCAGTTCGACCACGAACATCCAGCCTTCGCCGTAGGCATCTTCGTTGATGGTTTCCGGCTTGTCGGACAGCGCCGAGTTGACCTCGACGACCGTGCCGCTGATCGGGCTGTAGACGTCCGAGGCGGCCTTCACCGACTCTACAACGGCGATCTGTTCGCCGGCCTTGGCCTCGGCGCCGACTTCGGGCAGTTCGACGTAGACCAGGTCACCCAGCAGGCCCTGGGCGTGGTCGGAAATACCGACGGTGACGCGGCCATTGCCTTCGACACGGGCCCACTCATGGGACTTGAGGAACTTGAGGTCGCCGGGGATCTCGCTCATGGGACTGCTCCAGAGATATGCAGGGGTGGAAAAAACGGGGCTAGTGTAACCAACCGGCCGCCACTGCTGTCAGTGACGACCGGCACGTTCGGATCAGGCGTCGGCGAGCACGCCGGGCTGGGCCTGGCCTTCGCGCACGAACGGGAACTTGACCACGCGCACCGGCACCTGCCGGCCACGGATGTCGACGGTGACCTCGCCGAGCTCGCCGGCCGGCACTCGGGCAAAGGCGATGCCCTTGGCCAGGGTCGGCGAGAAGGTACCGGACAGGATCTCGCCCAGGCCACTGGCGGTGGTCACCGCCTGGCCGTGGCGCAGCACGCCCTTCTCGTCCATCACCAGGCCGATCATCTGGCGCGCGGTGCCGGCGGCCTTCTGTGCTTCCAGCGCGTCGCGGCCGATGAAGTCGCGGCCTTCGTCCAGCGACACGGTCCAGGCCAGCGCCGCTTCATACGGGCTGATCGCTTCGTCCATGTCCTGGCCGTACAGGTTCATGCCGGCTTCCAGGCGCAGGGTGTCGCGCGCGCCGAGCCCGGCCGGCTTCACGCCTGCCGCCAGCAGGCGGTTCCAGAAGGCGACCACGGCATCCTGCGGCAGCAGGATCTCGAAACCGTCTTCACCGGTGTAACCGGTGCGGGCGACGAACAGCTCGACGCCGTCTTCGGACTGCGCCTGCAGGGCGGCGAAGCGGCCCAGCTTGGTCAGCGCTGCACGGTCGGCTTCGCGGGTCAGGCCGATGACGATGTCGCGCGCCTGCGGGCCCTGCACGGCGAGGATGGCCAGGTCCGGGCGCTGCTCGACGGAAACATCGAACGGTGCTGCCTGCTCGCGCAGCCAGGCCAGGTCCTTCTCGCGGGTGGAGGCGTTGACCACCATGCGGAAGAAGTCGTCGCCCAGGTAGTAGACGATCAGGTCGTCGATGACGCCGCCGCGCGGGTTCAGCATGCACGAGTACAGCGCCTTGCCGGTCACCTTCAGCTTGTCGACCGAGTTGGCCAGCAGGCGGCGCAGGAACGGCTTGACCTGCTCGCCGCGCAGGTCGACCACGGTCATGTGGCTGACGTCGAACACACCGGACTCGCGGCGCACCAGGTGGTGCTCGTCCAGCTGCGAGCCGTAGTGGATGGGCATGTCCCAACCCCCGAAATCGACCATCTTGGCGCCAAGGGCGCGGTGGGTATCGTTGAGCAGCGTCTTCTGGGTCATGACCGGGTCCGGCAGCAGAGGAAACAAGAACCGCCATTATCCCAGATCGGTCGCCCGCAGGCGTGCCGCAGCGCAGCGGTTCGTGGAAGCGGAAGCCCGGCCAGGCCCGTCCTTTCCCTTTCGGGCGAGGCAGTGGTTGCGGTGCACCGCAACCGCCTGCTACAGGTGCACCCGCCCACGCAGGATGTCGGCGAACATCACCCAGTCACCCATGAATGAATACAGCGGGTGCCGGAAGGTCGCCGGGCGGTTCTTCTCGAAGAAGAAATGGCCGACCCAGGCGAACCCGTAACCGCAGAACAGAGCAGCGAGCAGGAGCAGCGGTTGGCCGCGCAGCACGGCAGCAGCAACCAGCAGCAGCACCCCGCAGCTGCCGATGAAGTGCAGCCGCCGCGAGACCGGATGGCGGTGCTCGCTGAGATAGAACGGATAGAACTCGCGGAAGCTGGCGAAACGGGTCATGCGCGTGCTCCGGGCGGCGGGGTCACCACCATCATGCGCCTTCCCGGGAGGGAAAGCGGTCTGGACGGCCTGGCCGATTTCGACAGGGCATCGCATGATCCGGTGGCGGTGCCTTTGTAGAGTCGCGCCACGCTCGACGCTACAGGAGAGAGAGCGCGCGAGCGGTCGAGTCTGGCTCGACGCTACACCGAGGGCGCGCGCGGACCGAACATGATCACCGCCATGCCGGCCAGGCACAGGGCTGCACCGAGCAGGTCCCAGCGACTGGGACGAATGCCGTCGACCAGCCACAACCAGAACAGTGCGGTACCGATGTAGACACCACCGTAGGCGGCATAGACGCGTCCACTGGCGGTGGGATGCAGGGTCAGCAACCACGCGAACAGGGCCAGGCTGGCCGCCGCCGGCAGTAGCAACCAGACGCTGCCCCCCTTGCGCAGCCACAGCCACGGCAGGTAGCAGCCGACGATCTCGGCCAACGCGGTCAGCAGGAACAGGCCGAGCGTCTTCACGCCTTTTCCGCGGCCTTGGCGTGCTGCCACAGCGCTTCCTGCGCCTCCAGGTCCAGTGCAGCCAATGCCTCGCCCTGCGCGTCGGCCTGCGCTTCCATGGCGCGGAAGCGACGTTCGAACTTGTGGTTGGCCCCGCGCAGCGCAGCGCCCAGATCGATATCGGCGTGCCGGGCCAGGTTGGCGCAGACGAACAGCAGGTCGCCCAGCTCTTCCTGCAGGCGCGCCTTGTTGCCTGCGATGTCTCCGCGCTCGAACTCCTCGCGCAGTTCCTGCAGCTCCTCGGCCGCCTTGTCCAGCACCGGCAGCGGGCCCGGCCAGTCGAAACCGACCTTGGCCGCGCGCGACTGCAGCTTCACAGCGCGCTGCCATTCCGGCAGGCCGCGCGAGATACCGGCCAGTGCGGAGGTGTCCTGCTCGCCCTTGGCAGCACGCTCGGCGCGCTTGATCGCCTCCCAGTTGCGCATCACCCCATCGGCATCGTCGACGCTGACATCGGCGAACACGTGCGGATGGCGGCGTTGCATCTTGTCGCTGATCGCACGGGCGACCTCGGCGAAGGCGAACGCGCCCTGTTCCTCGGCCATGCGCGCATGGAACACCACCTGCAGCAGCAGGTCACCGAGCTCGTCGCAGAGATCGTCGAGGTCACCCCGGTCGATCGCATCGGCGACCTCGTAGGCTTCCTCGATGGTGTACGGGGCGATGGTCGCGAAGTTCTGTTCCAGGTCCCACGGGCAGCCACCCTGCGGATCGCGCAGGCGCGCCATGATCGACAGCAGGCGCTCGAGTTCGTTGCTGGCGGCGCTGCCGGTGGTGGGGGTGTCGTGCGCGCTCATGCGGACTCCAGGTTCAATCGGACAACCAGTCGCGCCACGGCAGGCTGGTATCACCAAGGGCAATGAAATCGCCGTTCAACAGGGTCTCGCGGCGGTTGTAGCGGAACGGCTTGCCGGTTGCGGCCGACAGCACCGCGCCACCAGCGGCATGCAGCACGCACTGGCCGGCGGCGGTATCCCATTCGGAGGTCGGGCCGAGCCGCGGATAGACATCCAGGCCACCTTCGGCGATCCGGCAGAACTTCAGCGACGAGCCCTGCGCGATGGTCTCGATGCGGCCCATGCGCGCCAGCAGCGCCTCGGTTTCCGGCGAGCGGTGCGAACGGCTGGCGGCAACGCGCAGCGGTGCGGTGGCCGGCGTGCGGGTGCGCAGCACGGTGTCGTGCAGGCCCTGCCGCCGATAGGCCAGCTCGCCGCGCATGGCATGCCAGACGATGCCGGTGACCGGCGCCAGCACCACGCCGAAGGCCGGCGCGCCCTGGTAGATCAAGGCGATGTTGACGCTGAACTCACCGTTGCGCTTGACGAACTCGCGGGTGCCGTCGAGTGGATCCACCAGCCAGTACGCGCCCCAGTGGCGGCGCTGCTCCCAGCCCACCTGCGCCGATTCCTCGGACAGGATCGGCAGGTCCGGGGTCAGCTGGCGCAGGCCCAGCTCAATGACCTGGTTGGCGGCCAGGTCGGCCGCGGTGACCGGGCTGTTGTCGTCCTTGATCTGCACCTCGAAGCCATCGGCATACACCTGCATGATGGCCTGTCCGGCTTCCTGGGCGATGGCGATGGCGGTCTCGCGCAGGTCCGTCGTCAGCTTGATCATCGCGGTCCCTGCAGCCACTGCCGGGCAATGAACAGCGCCGCCAGCGAGCGTCCCTCGGAGAAGTCCTCGCGCAGCATCAGCTGGTCCAGTTCGGCCAGCTTCCACGGCACCACTTCCAGCTCCTCCGGCTCGTCACCGGCCAGCTTTTCCGGGTACAGGTCGCGCGCCACCACCAGCCACGACTGGTGGCTCATGTAGGTCGGGGCCAGGGTCATCGCGCGCAGCACGTCGACCCGGCGCGCACCATAGCCGGCCTCTTCCTTCAGTTCGCGGTCGGCCGCCTGCTCGGGCGTCTCGCCGGCGTCGATCCGGCCCTTCACCAGCCCCAGTTCGTAACGGTGCATGCCGGCGGCGTATTCACGTACCAGCAGCACGGTTTCGTCGTCGAGCATCGGCACCACCACCACCGCACCGTGCCCACGACTGACCAGGCGTTCGAAGCGGCGGCGTTCACCGTTGGAGAACTCCAGGTCAAGATGCTGGCGCTGGAACGGCCCGTTCTCCTCATCGGTGATGCGATGGATGATCGGCAAGCGACGGCCGGCACGGTCATCGTTCATGCGGAATCTCCGCGGCGACCGGCGGCTGCGCCGGGGCCGATAGAATGTGCAGGCAGCAACATGTTCATGAGCCCGAAATGCTAGCAGACCCAACCCCCTCCCCGCTGGCCCGCCACTGGCGGCAGCGCGACCTGCAGGTGCTGTGGCACCCGTGCACGCAGATGCGTGAGCATCCGGACACCCTGCCGCTGGTGCCGATTGCCCGTGGTGAAGGCGCGTGGTTGATCGACCACGACGGCAACCGCTATCTGGATGCGGTCAGCAGCTGGTGGACCAATCTGTTCGGCCACGCCGAACCGCGCATCGGTGGCGCCATCGCCGCCCAGGCCGGGCAACTGGAACAGGTGATGCTGGCCGGTTTCGGCCACGAGCCGGCGATCACCCTGGCCGAACGCCTGCTGGCACTGGCGCCACGCCAGGCCGGCCGTGCACCGCTGGCCAAGGTGTTCTATGCCGACAACGGTTCGGCCGGCGTGGAAGTAGCGCTGAAGATGGCCTTCCAGTATTTCCAGAACCGTGCAGAGCCCCGGCGCACGCGCTTCATCGCACTCGAGAATGGCTACCACGGCGAAACCCTGGGCGCGTTGGCGCTGGGTGACATCCCGCTGTACCGCCGCGTCTATGCGCCGCTGCTGGCCGAAGGCCTGTTCGCCCCCTCGCCCGATGCCTACCTGGCCGAACCGGGCCAGAGCGCGGCCGATCGCGCGCGGCAGGCGGCCGATGGCCTGGCCACGCTGTTCGACCAGCATCCCGGCGAGATCTGTGCGGTGGTGCTGGAACCGCGCCTGCAGTGTGCCGGCGGCATGCGCATGCATGACCCGGTCTACCTGCAGCGCGTGCGCGAACTGTGCGATGCCCATGGCGCGTTCATGATCGCCGACGAGATCGCCACCGGCTTCGGCCGCACCGGCACCCTGTTCGCCTGCGAGCAGGCCGGGGTGATGCCGGACCTGATGTGCCTGTCCAAGGGCCTGACCGGCGGCTTCCTGCCACTGGCTGCCGTACTGGCGACGCAGGCGCTGTATGACGCCTTCCTCGACGACTCGCGCGAGCGCGCCTTCCTGCATTCGCACAGTTACACCGGCAACCCGCTGGCCTGCGCTGCGGCGCTGGCGACGCTGGACATCTTCCGCGACGACGATGTGATCGCGCGCAACCGGGGCATCGCCTCGGTGATGGGCACGCTGGCGGCGCCGTTTGCCGACCACCCGCACGTGGCCGACGTGCGCCAGGCCGGCATGGTGGTGGCGTTCGAGCTGTCGCGCGACGGCGACAAGCGCGCGCCGTTTGACCCGGGCCTGAGGCTGGGCCTGCAGGCCTACAAGGCCGCGCTCAAGCGCGGCGTGGTGCTGCGCCCACTGGGCGACGTGCTGTACTGGATGCCACCCTATTGCGTGGATGACGAACAACTGGAGCTGCTGGCACACACCACGCTGGCGGCCATCGACGAGGCGATTGCATGCGCGTGACCCGCTGCCCCATCGACCTGGCGCTGCACAGCGGTCAGACCGTGACCCTGCCGGAAGAGACCGCCAACCATCTGGTGCGGGTGATGCGCCTGCGCGAGGGAGACACCTGCGTGCTGTTCAACGGCGACGGCCATGACTACAGCGCCACGCTGACCGTGGCCGGCAAGCGCGAAGTGCAGGTGCGCATCGACGCGGTGCAGGCCATCGGCAACGAATCCCCGCTGGCGATCACCCTGCTGCAGGGCATCGCCCGTGGCGAGAAGATGGACCTGATCCTGCAGAAGGCGACCGAGCTGGGCGTGGCCGCGATCCTTCCGGTCAACGCCGAGCGCACCGAGGTGAAGCTGGATGCGGCACGGGCCGAGAAGCGGGTGGCGCACTGGAACAACGTGGTGACCTCGGCCTGCGGACAATCCGGGCGAGCACGCATTCCGCAGGTGGGCTCCCCGCTGTCGCTGGCGCAGGCTGCGGCGGCGCTGCCAGCCGATTCGCTGCGGCTGACCCTGGATCCGCAGGGCGCGCATCGCCTGTCGACGCTGGAAGCCGCTCCCGCGGGCGGCATCGTGATTGCGATCGGCCCGGAAGGCGGCTGGTCACCTCGCGATCGCGATCAATTGGCCGCGGCAGGATTCCAGGGGTTGCAGCTGGGGCCGCGGATCCTGCGCACGGAAACGGCCGGACTGGCCGCGATCGCGGCGTTGCAGGCGCGGTTGGGCGATCTGGGGTAAGGCGCAGCTCCCCTCGCCGGGCATGGCCCGGCCGATTCCCGATCAGGCCGCCAGCGAATCCAGCGCCGCTTCCAGCGCGTCCAGGTTCGGCAGCAGCGCGCTCTGCTCACCCAGTAGCACGCGCATGTGCACGACCTGCGGTAGGGTTTCTTCGGAGGCGTCGGCGAGCAGGCCGTCGCGCGGCACTGAGATCAGCTGCGGGAAGTTCTGCGTCAGCAGCGCGTAGTACGGGCGCTGCGCATTGCCGCTGAGGGATTTCAGCACCACCACCTTGTTGTGGCCGGCCACCGCCTCTTCGCCCAGCCCGGAAAGGCGTGCGAACGACACCAGAGGTACCTGCCAGCCATGCCAGCCGATCTCGCCGACCAGCCAGCGCGGGGCATCGGAGACCGGCTGCACCGGCACGCGCGACATCATTTCAGCCACGGTGGCATTGGGCAGCAGCACGCGCTCGTTGCCGGCCTGGATCAGGACGCCGCGGATTTCGTCATTGCTGGCGTAGCTCATGGTGCTTCTCCGTTGTCGTCCTGCTCACCCCAGCGCGCGGCAATCGCCTGCGCCAGTTCCTGCGGTTCACCGGCCACCATGCCGGCAGCAACCACCGCAGTGGCTGCAGCCGGGTCGTAGCAGCCCTCGCCCACCTGCCCCGCCACCCACGCACCGGCAGCCGCCAGGTCCAGCGCCGGGCCGACATGGGCCAGGTCGGCGCCGCTGAGCAGCACCAGCGCGGTGTGTTCGGCCGGCAATGCAGCGAGCGAAATACCAGTGGCATCGCTCTGGAAATGCAGGCCATCGCTGGCCGCGCGGACGCCGATATCATCGGCCAGCACGTGGACCTCGCCCGGTACGGCATGCTGGCCGGCCTCGGCCAACTGCACCGGCAACGGCGAAACACGCGACATCTGCTTGACCAGGTTGCCGTAGCGGCCACCATCCAGGCGCATGTGCACCAGCACCGGCACGCTCAACGACGCGGGCAGTGCGCCGAGCAGGCGACGCAAGGCATCCGGGCCACCGATGCCGGCCAGCACCAGCAACGATGCGGCGCGTGCACCGGCCGGGGCGGCGGCATCCAGATCGACCAGACTCAAATGATCGGTATCGAAGGAGGGCTGCGGCGCGGCGACCGGCGCCACGGCGTCTGCCGGTGCCGGCGCTTCGATCGATTCCTCGACCAGCGACCAGGCGGTGTGATCGAAGGAGATCGGTGGTGCCGCAGGCGCCGCCGGTTCGGCCAGCGCCTGCGGCGGCGAAGGCGGATCCAGTGGTTCGGGCACGACCGGCTGCAGCGCCGCCAGAGCCTGCTCCAGCGCGATCGGTTCGTGCAGGTGTGCCGGAGGCGAATACAGCCCGTCGGCCGGAACCTCATCGGCCCAGCTCAGCGCCTGCTCCAGGTGCGGTTGCAGGGCTTCCTCCTGCGGCACCGGCGCGGGCGCCGGATGGCCGGGCTCCAGCTGCAGGCTGGGCTCTTCCTCGGCGCCCGGCGGCAACACCTGCTGGTGGCCGTGCAGCTTGGCGGCCAGATGGCGCCCCCAACGCTGGGCCTCCCAGCCGTCGCGGCGCGCGGCCAGCTCAGCCTCATCGAACACCAGGGTCAGCCCCGGTGCCGAGAGCACGGCTTCCAGCCGTTCCAGTGCATCCTCGATGGCAGCTTCCAGCGCGATCACCACGAACTGTGGGTCTGCGGCCTGCAGGACCTGTGGCTCCAGGCCGTTCGGATCATCTTCCAGCACCAGCTGCACATCTGCATGCGACAACGCTTCGCGCAGGCGTTCGCGCGCCGCACCGGGACGGGCCAGCAGGGCGACGGCCGGGGCCGGATGGGTTTCACTCACGGACACGGGCGATCCCCAGCAGGTCGTACACGTTACGCATCAGGTCCAGTTCCTGGTACGGCTTGCCCAGATAACGCTGGACACCGATCTCGAAGGCGCGCTGGCGGTGCTTGTCGCCGCTGCGCGAGGTGATCATCACGATCGGCACATCCTTGTAGCGCGGGTCGGCGCGCATCGCGGTGGCCAGCTCGTAACCATCCATGCGGGGCATCTCGATATCCAGCAGCATCAGGTCCGGCACGCGCTCTTCCAGCCGCTCCAATGCTTCCACGCCATCGCGGGCAACACTGACTTCGAAGTTGTGGCGTTCGAGGATGCGGCCGGTCACCTTGCGCATGGTCAGCGAGTCATCGACCACCATCACCAGCGGCACCTGGCGTTCGTCGCGCGGTGCATTGGCCAGTACCGGTGCGGTCGGATTGGCCAGGAAACGGCGCACCAGCGGCGCGACGTCCAGGATCACCACCACGCGGCCATCGCCGGTGATGGTGGCACCGTAGATGCCCGGTACCGATGCAATCTGCAGGCCGACCGGCTTGACCACGATTTCGCGGTTGCCCAGCACCTGATCGATCGCCACGGCAGCGCGCAGGTCACCGGCCCGCACCAGCAGCAGCGGCACCTGGTCCTGGCCATCGGCGCGTGCCGGGGCCTGCCCGACCAGGCTGCCGAGGTCATACAGCGGGTAGTCCTCGCCGCTGTAGCGGTAGCTGCTGTCGGCGGCCTCGAAGCGTTCGCGCGACAGGCGGCCGATACCACTGACCGAGGCCACCGGCACGGCAAAGGTGGTTTCGCCGATCTGCACGAACACCGCCTGGGTGACGGCCAGTGTCTGCGGCAGGCGCAGGGTGAAGCGCACGCCCTGGCCACGCACCGACTGGATGTCAACCGAGCCACCGAGCTGGCGCACTTCGTTGCGCACCACGTCCATGCCCACGCCACGGCCCGCCAGCTGGCTGACCTGGTCGGCGGTGGAGAAGCCGGAGGCGAAGATCAGGTTGTCCAGTTCCTGCTCGTTCGGCTGCGCATCGGCGGCCAGCAGGCCACGATCGATGGCGCGGCGGCGGATCGCTTCGCGGTCCAGGCCGGCACCGTCATCGGCCACTTCCAGCACGATTTCCGAGCCTTCACGGTGCAGGCGGATGGCGACCTCGCCTTCTTCCGGCTTGCCGGCGGCACGACGCTGTTCCGGTGCTTCCAGGCCGTGGGCCACGGAGTTGCGCAGCATGTGTTCGAGCGGTGCGACCATGCGGTCGAGAACGTTGCGGTCCAGTTCGCCGTGGGTGCCTTCCAGGGTGAGGTGCACCTGCTTGCCGGTATCCATGCCGGACTGGCGGACCACACGGCGCAGGCGCGGCACCAGGCCATCGAACGGCACCATGCGCGCGCGCATCAGGCCGTCCTGCAGCTCGGAACTGACGCGCGACTGCTGTTGCAGCAGCGAATCGTACTGGCGTGACAGATCGTCGAGCACGCCCTGCAGGCCCCCGAGATCGGCCGCCGACTCGTTCAGCGCACGGCTGAGCTGCTGCAGCGTGGAGAAGCGGTCTAGTTCCAGCGGATCGAACTTCTGATCGGCCTGGTCCTGCTCGCGCTGGTAGCGGGCGACGATCTGCGCTTCGGTTTCCAGGTCGAGGCGGCGCAGCTGGTCGCGCAGTCGTGCATTGGTGCGCTCCAGTTCACCCATCGCGCCACGGAAGGCACCGAGCTGCTGTTCCAGGCGCGAGCGGTAGATCGCCACTTCACCGGCATGGTTGACGAGGCGGTCGAGCAGATCCGCGCGCACGCGCACCTGCTCCTGCTGCGGGCGCGCCAGCGGATCTTCATCGACCACGCCTTCGGCCGGCAGCGGTGCCGACAACGGCGCATCGAGCAGTACCGGTGCCGGGCTGGCGACCGGTGCCGGAGCGGTTTCAGCGACGCTCGCCACGTTCGCTGCGGCTGCGGCAGCCGCAGCGATATCGGTGGTGGTACGCACTTCGAACGCGTCGACCAGGTCCTGCGCCGGTTCCACCACGCGGTGGTCACCGGTGCGGGTCAGCAGCTGGTGCAGGCGATCGAATCCGCGCTCCAGCAGCTGGACATCGCGGCGTTCGATTTCGGTGCGACCGGCGGCAACGGCTTCCAGCAACGATTCAATGCTGTGGCCGAGATCGCCGATGGCGTTGATGCCAGCCATGCGTGCGCCACCCTTCAGGGTGTGCAGGTCACGCTGCAGGCCAGCCAGCACCTCACGGTCCTGCGGCGCATCGCGCAGCTCGCTGATCAGGCCATCGCAGTGGTCGAGCAGGTCCTTGCCTTCCTCGACGAAGATGTCCACCAGCTCGCGATCGTAGACACTGAAGTCGAGCGCATCGGCGCTGTCTTCGAGCACCGGCATGGCAAGGACTTCGGCTGCCACGGTCTCAGGTGCGACGACGTCAGGCGCGTCGGTGGCCACGGCATCCGATGCGGCAACCGCATCGACGTCGACGGCTTCGACGCGGACGTCCGCCTGGCCCGGCGCGTCTTCCAGTTCGAAGAAGCGCACCGGTTCGGCGGTGGCCGGCGCAGCGGCCTCCGCGATCTCCTCATTCACCGTCGCCGGGGACGGCTGATCGGCGCTCTCTCCTTCACCGATCGCCGCCTCCCCGCCGACGTCCGCATCCTCGGCAAAGGCTTCCGCCTCGCCCGGCGCGAGTTCGCTGGCCTGCAGGCCGAGCACGGGCCATTGCCCGTCGTCGGCCAGGGGCTGCTCTTCGTCGATCACGTGCAGGCCGGCCTCGAGCGCGGCTTCCAGCGAGACCGGTTCTGCAAACCCCGGCGCAGCCATTTCATCCTGCAGGCTCGACAGCTCGCTGTCGAGTGGCAGTGCAGCAGGCGTTTCGAACGCCACGGCATCAGCGACGTGCGCGTAGTCGGCCGATGGCGCATTCAGGTCAGATGCGACGGCTCCGACACCGGCCGGGATCTCTTCGGCGTCGCGGTCGTCGACCGGCAGCGCACTGGCATCCAGATACGGCGACAGATCGTCCACGACGGTCAGACCGGCACCGTCGGACAGCGGCGGCAGGCTTTCGGACTCCGCCCCGACGCCGGCTACGGCGACGCCCGGAACATCGCCGGCCACCTGGATCGATTCGACCACCGGCAGCGTCGCCTCCCCCTCACCCGGTACCGACGGCCATCCGGCATCGAAGTAGCGCGAAAGATCGTCGCTGGCGGTCAGCTCACCGACCTCCAGCCCGGCCTCGATCGCCACGTCGGCGACCGGGGCGTGCGCAGTATCGACATGTGCCTCCGGTTCCTGCTCCGGTGCGGCAAACGAAAGCGGCACCGCATCGGCTTCACGCGCGACGACCGTCGATGCGTCCGCGTCCAGTTCCACCGCCGGTTCGTCATCCAGCGCCAGATCGTCTTCGTCGTCCTCCAGGCCCACCATCGGCCAGCGCGCTTCCGGCAACGCACCGGCCAGCGCCTGCAGGCGCTGTGCCAGTACCTGTTGCGGCGCAATGCGCGGCTGTTCGGCCTGCAACGCTTCCATGGTGGCGGTGATCGCCTGCGCCGTCGCATCCAGGGCGGCCACGCCTTCATCACCCGGGACCACCTCAGCGGCCAGTGCGCGCTTGATGTAGGACTCCGCACCGCCGGTCACAGCCGTGATCTCGGGCACTTCGGTCATCGCGAAGGCGCCGTTCATGGTGTGCACCGCACGCAGCAGTGCATCGCTGACCGGTTGCGGTGCCTGCTGCGCCGAACGCAGCCAGTCCTGCAGGGTGGCCTGGTGGACTTCCACCTCGGCCTCGAGAATCTCGCGCAGTACGCTGTCGATGTTGGCCGGTGTGCCGGCGACTTCGGCCTCCTCAGCGGTATCGGCCAGCGCCGAAACGGCAGCCTCCGCGTCGAGAATGCGGCTGATCTCGTCTTCGCCGTCGGCTTCGGCAACCGGTACAACCGGCGCAGCCGCACCCGGCAGCGGTACGTAGTAGGTTTCCTCGCCTGCACCGACACGATCGGCAATGGCCTGCATGGCCTGCAGGTCGACGCTGATGCGCTGGCCGTGGCGCAGTGCTGCGTTCAGCTGTGGCAGCGCCGCATGTGCGTTGTCGACCATCGCCAGCACCGCCGGCGACGCGGCGCGGCTGCCATCCAGCACGCGGTTGAGCATGCCTTCGATCTTCCACGCGAACTCGCCCAGCGTGCGTGCGCCAACCAGCCGGCCACTGCCCTTCAGGGTATGGAAGATGCGGCGGATCGGGCGCAGCCGGTCCATGTTGTCCGGCTGCATGCGCCACGCTGGCAGCAGCGTGCCGAGATTGGCCAGCTCATCGTCGAACTCTTCCAGGAACACCTCGCGGATGTCCTCGTCGATGTTCTCGGCGTCGTCATCGAAGCCGGCGTCGAAGCCCGCATTCGCGTCGGCATTGGCGTCGGCGTCGGTCGCAACCACCGCCTCCGGTGCCGCCGCGGCGGGCATTGCCTGCGGATTGAAGCCGGCAGCGGCTGCACTCAGTTCGGCAAAGAACTGGGCGTCGGCTTCGCTGAAATCGATCGGCGCGATGGTGTCGATATCGATCATCGACACGGCCGGTGCGGACGTTTCCGTTGCACGAGCGGCATCGATCAACGGTGGCGTGATCGACGGTACCGGCAGGTCATCCGGAGCCTCATCCGCCTCGACCTGCGACGCAGGCGATGCATCGGCCAGTGGTGGCGCCACGGCATCAACGATCTCCAGCGACGGGTGCAACCCGGCGTCATCGTCCAGCGACAGCGTTTCCATCGCATGCAGCGACAGCACGTCGTCAGCGTTATCCAGCGCGTCGGCGTCGAAGCGGAACACCACGTCGGCCACGGCAGCCGCATCCTGCTCGGCCGCTACCGGATCGAACACCGGTGCAGCATCGAATCCGGTCGCGGACGAACCCACGACGTCCGTCGTCTCGTCGATGGCAGGCGCTGCGGTTTCCTCAAGCACCTGCGGTGCCTCGGACAGCGACCACTGCGGTGCACCGGACTGACCGCTGTCAGCCAGCTCGAAGCTGACCGGATCGAAACTGGCGAAGGTCGGGCTGCGTTCGTCATCGGCAGGCGCGACCACGTCGGTCTCCGGATGGAACGGCGCCAGCTCCCACTGCGGGACATCCGGCGCGGGAGCGCTGGACGCAGCGAAAACCAGCGCTGCCTCTGCCTCATTCTGCGTCGGCAACGGCGAGGCATCGGCATCACCCGTGCTGGCGGCCACGGCTGCCACCGTGCCGAGTGCACCGAACATCAGGCGATTGTCGGACACCATTGGCGCCGGGGTGGCCGGCGGCGGGTCAAAGGTGAAGTCCGGCAGCGGCGTCGGCACGTCGCCGGCAGCGGGCGCAGCAGGCTGCACCGGAATCTCGATGCGCTCCGGCTGCAGCGGTTCGGCCTGCAGGGCGACCGGTTCCGGTTCGACCGGCAGCACCACCCGCGCATCCGGCGCAGCGGCGTTGCGCTCGGGCAGCGGCCAGTAGCGCAGTGCTTCGAGGCTGCTGCGGGTGATTTCGAGGATGTCTTCGCGGCCCGGGCGACGGTCGCGCAGGGCTTCCAGGTAGTACTCCAGGCTGGCCATGGCATCGGCCAGGGTGTCCAGCTGGCGGCCGCTGGGCACGCGCTGCCGGCCGATCAGTTCGGCTTCGATGTACTGCTGCACGCCGCGCAGGTAGTCGGCGGCGGTGCCCAGGTCGAGCATGCGCAGCGCGCCGGACACATCGCCCAGCAGTCGCGGTACATCCTTCAGCTCGGCATGGTTCCAGCTGGTTTCGATGAAGGCGACGAAATGCTCGCGGGCGGCAGCGAAGTTGGCGATGGCTTCATGTGCCAGCACCTCCACCGTACGCCGGTTCTCCACCGCGCTCGGATCGTCCTCGCCACTGCCACCGGCACCCAGGTGGGCGACCTGGTCGTCCAGCGAGGCGTCGACGTACAGCAGCGCACCGGCGATATCCAGCAGCAGGTTCTCGTCGATCTGCTGGCGGCCCTCGACCACGCCACGCAGCGCGTCGCGCTGCTGCACGACCACGCCGCGGGCCACGCCCAGGCCCATCATGCCCAGCGTGTCGGCCACCGCGCCCAGCTCGTTGGCCTGGGTCTGCAGCTGTTCCGGCGCACCGCCGGTGCGCAGGTGCAGGTCAAGCGCATCCTTGATGCGCAGCAGTTCTTCCTTCACCGCGCTGCCGACCGTATCGAGCAGCTCGCGGTTGCGCCCGCTCAGGCTGCCACGGGCATGGTCCAGCTCGGCCTCGGTGGCGGTGACGCTGTCCGGCGCAAAGGCCAGCAGCACGCTGTCATTGACGCCTTCTTCGCCACGCGCCGCGCGGATCTCGTTGAGCAGCGGCATCAGCACGATCGGAATGTCGCGATGGCCGTTCTGCAGGCGTTCCAGATAGTCAGGCAGCAGCACGCTGCCGCGCATCAGGGTCGCGCAGGCTTCGTCACGGTCGGCCACGCGGCCGGCGCCGATGGCGTTGGCCAGCTGTTCCAGCTCTTCGGCCACCATCGCCGGGGCATACAGCTCGACCATGCGCAGGGTGCCCTGCACCTGGTGCAGGTAACCGGCGCAGATGCGCATGCGGCTGGCATCGGTGGGATCTTCCGCGTAGTACTCGACCTCGTTGCGCACCTGGCGCAGGGTCTCGTCCAGCTCGGGCTTGACCCAGCCCAGCGCTGCGTGGCTCATCGCATCGCGCAGACTGCTCATGGACGCGCTCCGTTCGCCGCCGCGCGGTGGCCGCGCGAGTTCTGGCGTGGGGAATGGAAATGCTTCATCGACTGGTTCCTTGCTCGCCGCCCTGCCCGCGTCACGCCGGCAGCTTGAAGTCGGCGACCGAACGGCGCAGGTCCGCCGCCAGCTGCGCGAGGTGGCCGATCGACTCTGCCGTCTGCCCGGCACCCTGTGACGTCTGGCCGGTGATCTGCCGGATCACGCCCATGGTGCGGGTGATGTCCGAAGCGGCGGCCGACTGCTGCTGGGCGGCGATGGAGATGTTCTTGATGAGGGTGTTCAGGGCGTTGGACACGCGCTCGATCTCGGTCAGCGCGGTACCGGCGTCCTCGGCCAGGCGCGCACCGGACACCACTTCGGCCGTGGTCTGCTCCATCGAGGTGACCGCTTCGTTGGTGTCGGCCTGGATGGCCTGGACCAGGTTTTCAATGCGTCGGGTCGCCCCCGAGGTACGTTCTGCCAGGCGCTGCACTTCGTCGGCCACGACCGCGAAACCGCGGCCCGCTTCACCGGCCGACGCCGCCTGCACCGCCGCGTTCAACGCCAGGATGTTGGTCTGCTCGGAAATGTCGTTGATCAGCTCCACGATCGAACCGATTTCCTGCGACGACTCGCCCAGGCGCTTGATGCGCTTGGAGGTTTCCTGGATCTGGTCACGGATCTGGTCCATGCCCTGGATGGTCTCGCGCACCACGCCGGCACCCTCGGCGGCGATCACCACCGAACGCTGAGCCACGTCGGCCGACTCGGCCGAGTTGCGCGACACCTGCTCGATGCTCGCGGCGATTTCGCCAATGCGGTCCGAGGCCGAGGTGATCTGGTTGGCCTGGTGGCCCGCCGCCTCTGCCAGCTGCATGGCGGTGGCCTGCGTTTCCTGGGTGGACATCGCGACCTTGGCCGAGGTGTCGTTGATGGTGGTCACCAGATGGCGCAGCTCGTCCACCGCGTAGTTGATCGCGTCGGCGATCGCACCGGTCATGTCCTCGGTCACCGAAGCCTTCACCGTCAGGTCACCCTCACCGAGCGAGGAGATTTCGTCCAGCAGCCGCATGATCGCCTGCTGGTTGCGGCTGTTGAATTCCACCTGGGTCTGGTAACGCAGTTCCTGCTCGCGCGAGCGGCTGCGCACGTTGGTGGAGACGAAGCCGATGATCGCGATCAGCGACAGCGCACCGGACACCACGCCGATCCAGAAATTCGGGAACAGGCGGGTGTCGGACACCGAGCCGAACGAGGAGAACGCATCGAACAGCTTGCGGCTGTCATCCAGCATGTGTGCCGAACCCTGGCCCAGCGCGGTGGCCGCCGATTGCGCCGCGAACAGCTGGCGCGAGCTGGCCAGGATCGCGTCGGCGTCCTGCTTCATCGCTTCCCACTTCTGCTGCGACTGCTCCAGCGCAGCCACGGCGGCGGCACCGCGCACGGCGGTGATGCCCAGTTCCTCGTTGCCGTTGCGCAGGCCGTCGAGCACCTGCGAGAACACGGTGATATCTCGGGCAAGTGCATCGCCGGAGGTCGCGGCGGCACTGCCACCGGCGCGCATTTCAGTCACGCGGCGGGCCATCGAACCGGCCACCACGACCTGCTGCAGTGCGCTGTACACCTGCGACGACGGCGCACCGGCGGCGGACATCGCGCGCACCAGCTCGTTCAGCTGGGCCTGCAGGCCCGGCACTGCGCCGGTGAAGTTGTTGGCATTGCCGGCCAGGGCCAGTACAGCGGGCTCGCTGGCCACCAGCTGCCCGGCCTGCTTGCCCAACGGTGCCCAGGTCTCGCCCAGCGTGGCGATGGCACCGGATACGCCCGGCTCCTTGCCGTAGCGGCCCTGCAGCGTCGACACGTTCTGTTCGATCGCGTTGCGGGTGGCCTTGAAGGCGGTGAAGGCCTGGGCGTTGCCGCCGACCGCATCACGCCCCTGGTTGGCCAGCTGCTGCGACAGCACCTGCAGGTCGGCGGCCTTGGAGCCGGCGTCGGCGAGGCGGCTGCCCTGCCAGGTAGCGACGCCGGTGTTGACGCCGAACAGGATCATCGATGCCAGCAGCAGGAACAGCCAGAGGTTGCTGCCGCCCAGCCGCAGCTTGCCGGTCTTGGTGGCGTCCGAAGCAGTACTCATCGTTCAACCTCGATCTTCAATGCAGGGGGCGATGCCCGGCCTCAGGCCGCGGCTTGCCGGAATTCAGGGGTGCGCGACAGCAGCGAGAGCGAGAACACGCCCCAGTCATGGCCGTCGGCATGGAAGGCACGGTCAACGAAATGGCCGTAGCGACCTTCGGCCAGTGTGCCGGCCGCGATCTGCTGTTCCAGCTCGAAGCTGCGCTGGCCGAACAGTTCATCGATGGTCAGTGCGACGTCGCCGCCGGCCTGGCGCATGATCAGCACGCGCTGGCCTTCCTGCTGCACGGTGCGCGTGCCTTCCAGGAAGTACTTCAGGTCGACCACCGGGAACAGGTTGCCGCGCAGGTTGCCCACGCCCAGCAGCCAGGGCTGCGCGCAGGGTACCGGGGTCACCGGCGGCATCGGCACGATTTCCACCACTTCGCGGAAATCGGACACCAGCCGGCGCTGGCCGACGCGGAAACCGACGCCACGCCACAGGTCCTGGGCGAACTGCCGCCCGGGCAGCTGCACCGCGTGGGCCAGGCTGCGCCGTTCGTAGGCTTCAAGGATGTCGAAGGGCGAGCGCATCAGGCCACCAGTTCGTTGATCCGCGCGATCAGTTCATCCTCGCGCGGCGGCTTGACGATGTAATCGGCTGCGCCCTGGCGCAGGCCCCAGGCCTTGTCGGTTTCCATCGCCTTGGTGCTGACGATGATCACCGGGATGTGCTTGATCGCCGCATCACGGGCCATTGCACGGGTGGCCTGGAAACCGCTCATGCCGGGCAGGACCACGTCCATCAGCACCAGCTGCGGCACCTGGTCGCGGACCAGCTGCAGGCCATCCTCGGCGTTGTCCGCTTCCAGCACCTCGTGGCCGGCACGGCGCAGCCACTGGGTGAACACCGCGCGGTCGGTCGGTGAATCCTCGATCAGGACGATACGAGCCATTGTGCCTTTCCCCCCTGGTCAGGCGTTGACGTATGTGCGGATGGCACCCAGCAGTTCTTCGCGCGTGAAAGGCTTGGTCAGGTATTGCTCCGAGCCGACGATGCGCCCCCGCGCCTTGTCGAACAGACCATCCTTGGATGACAGCATGATCACCGGGGTCGCCTTGAACAGCTGGTTGCCCTTGATCAGCGCGCAGGTCTGGTAGCCATCCAGGCGCGGCATCATGATGTCGACGAAGATGATCTGCGGCTGCTGGTCTGCGATCTTGGCAAGCGCTTCGAAGCCGTCGGTGGCGGTGACCACCTCGCAGCCTTCGCGCTTGAGCAGCGTTTCCGCAGTCCTGCGGATGGTCTTCGAATCATCGATGACCATCACCCGGAGTCCTGCGAGTTCCCCGCCCGCAGTCGTGTTTTCAGTCATTGCCTATCCCCAAGCGCACGGCCCAATCTCTGGCGGGAGCCGCTGCGAAAGCGTATCTATATCGCACTTTCCGCGCCCGCTTCAAGGCCGGTCCACCGCGCAGGGGGTGGCGCCCGGCTGAACGTGACCGGGTTCGCAATGACTGCGCCGCCGGCAGGCGGACGCTGCGTTGCAGTACGGCAGGGAGGCGCGCGGCCAGCGTTGCCGCTACCATCAACGCCTTGCCTGACAGGTGCGCCCATGCCGTTGAACGTCATCGTGGTGATGGACCCCATCGCCCACATCAAGATCGCCAAGGACA
Organism: Stenotrophomonas sp. SMYL41; assembly: GCF_036319965.1. Taxonomy (NCBI): domain Bacteria; kingdom Pseudomonadati; phylum Pseudomonadota; class Gammaproteobacteria; order Lysobacterales; family Lysobacteraceae; genus Stenotrophomonas; species Stenotrophomonas sp. SMYL41. The sequence goes on from NZ_JAWIRX010000012.1 coordinate 60,795, forward strand.
CCACCTTCGCCATGCTGCTGGAAGCCCAGCGCCGCGGCCATGCCCTGCACTACGTGCGGCCGGGCGGGCTGGCCCTGGAGGGTGGCGTGGCGGTAGCCCAGACCGCGCCGCTGCAGGTGCGCGACGACCCGGCCGGCTGGTATGAGCTGGGCGCGTTCAGCCGTACCGAGTTCGGTCCCGGCCAGATCGTGCTGATGCGCAAGGACCCGCCGGTCGACGCCGAGTACATCTACGACACCCAGGTGCTGGACGTGGCCGCCGCTGCCGGTGCCTGCGTGGTCAACAACCCGCAGGGCCTGCGCGACTACAACGAGAAGCTGGCTGCCCTGCTGTTCCCGCAGTGCTGCCCGCCGACCCTGGTCAGCCGCGATGCCAAGGCGTTGAAGGCCTTCGCCCTGGAACACGGCCAGGCCGTGCTGAAGCCGCTGGACGGCATGGGTGGCCGCTCGATCTTCCGCAGCGGGCAGGGCGATCCGAACCTGAACGTGATCCTGGAAACCCTGACCGAGGGCGGCCGCAAGCTGGCGCTGGCCCAGAAGTTCATTCCCGACATCACTGCCGGCGACAAACGCATCCTTCTGGTTGACGGCGAACCGGTCGACTACTGCCTGGCACGCATCCCCCAGGGTGACGAGTTCCGCGGCAACCTGGCGGCCGGCGGCCGTGGCGAAGGGCGCCCGCTGAGCGAGCGCGACCGCTGGATCGCCGCCCAGGTCGGTCCGGAGATGAAGCGCCGCGGCATGCGCTTTGTCGGACTGGACGTGATCGGCGACTACCTGACCGAGGTCAACGTGACCAGCCCGACCTGCGTGCGCGAACTGGACGCGCAGTACGGCCTGAACATTGCCGGCACCCTGTTCGACGCGCTCGAGGCCGGCCTACGCTGATGCCGTCCGCACCTGCCGTCCTGCCACCGCCGCCGCGCGAAGCGCAACGGCTGGGGGCCACCATCGCGCTGTCGGTGCTGGTCCACGCCCTGTTGATCCTGGGCGTGGGCTTTGCGGTGAAGGGCGATGCTCCGCTGGTACCGACGCTGGAGGTCATCTTCAGCCAGACCCGCACCGCGCTGACGCCGAAGCAGGCTGATTTCCTTGCCGCTGCCAGCCAGGAAGGCGGGGGCGAGCACGACCGTGCACAGCGCCCGCGCGACAACCAGGCGGGCATCGTGCCGCAGGCGCAGGCCGGGCTGAGCCCGGTGCCGCAACAGCAGCAGTCGGCCGCACCGGTTCCGCCGCCGCAGGCGCGCGTGGTGAGCAGCCGCAATGGCGAAGAGACGGTGGCCCAGGCCCAGCCGCGGCCGACACCGGAGCAGCCCGAGCCGGATGCACCGCTGACCGCACGCGAGCAGCGCGACGCCGAGATGGCACGGCTGGCGGCCGAGGTGCATCTGCGCTCCGCGCAGTACGCCAAGCGCCCGAACCGCAAATTCGTGTCGGCCAGCACGCGCGAATATGCCTATGCCAACTACCTGCGTGCCTGGGTCGACCGCGCCGAGCGCGTCGGCAACCTGAACTACCCGGACGAGGCCCGGCAGCGCCGGCTCGGCGGCCAGGTGGTGATCAGCGTGGGCGTGCGCCGCGATGGCAGCGTGGAGAGCAGCCGGATCCTGCGTTCGAGCGGGACGCCGTTGCTGGATGAGGCGGCACTGCGGGTGGTGCAGTTGGCCCAGCCGTTCCCGCCGTTGCCGGAGACCGAGGACGAGATCGACATCCTGCAGGTCACCCGCACGTGGGTGTTCCTGCCCGGCGGCACCCTGCACGACGATCGGTAGGGTTTTGTTGCCCGGGCCTGCGGCCCGGGACCCGCTGGACGTCAACGTCAACGTCAAAAGCGGCGGTTGGACTGTGGTTTTGGTGTGGCGGGTGGCTGGTCATGACACGCCGTAAACCCATCCCTGGGGGCTCGATGGCGCCATCCATGGCGCCAACGGTCCTGCCCAGCCACCCCGCCACACCTCTGACAGATCGCGGCGCATTTTTGCTATTGGTAGGTGTCGACCTTGGTCGACACACATCCACGCTACGCGTGGATGCGAGCGAAGCGATCCGCTTTTGACTTTGACTTTTCTTTTTTTTGATTTTCCGTGGCGGACGCACACGGTAACTGTCAGAGGCAGGGCGGGATGGGTTCGCGGGGGTGTCCGCGGCCAAGCCCCCATGGACGGGTTCACGGCGCCCCCCGCGAACCCTCCCCGCCCGGTCAAGCGCGGCTTTTGATTTACGCGATCAACCAACCCCGCCACGAGGGGCTCAGCCGTTGGCTTTCGCCTTCGCCTCGCGCGCCGCCTGCTGCTCGACCAGGGTCAGCGCCACGTTGTCGCGCAGGTACGCCGGCTCGACCCTCTCCGGTGCAATGGCTTCGCCGCGAGCGAACGCCGGCACCGCCAGTGCCAGTACGTCCGACGCGCGCGGCAATGCGGTGGCATCGAATCCGCGCAGGCCAGCCCCAAGGTGCGCCAGCAGTGCGCCCTCGGCAGCACCGAAACCGGTACCCACACCATAGGCGGACAGCCCTTCCGGCAGCGCCACCGCGGCAGGCGCGCACACGCGTTCGGCGTCGCGCGCCACCGGCAGGCCGTCCACACGCTCGAAGCGCGCGACATACAGCTCGCCCATCCGCGCATCGATCGCCGACAGGATCTGCATTTCTTCCGCCGGTGCCTGCAGCGCCAGCACCTGCAGCGTCGAGACCGGCAACAGCGGCCGGTCCAGCGCCAGTGCGATGCCCTGGGCAATGGCGATCGCCAGGCGCACACCGGTGAACGCACCGGGGCCACGGCTGAGCGCAATGCCGTCCAGCTGGCGGCGGCTGATACCGGCTTCGGCCAGCAGCGCCTCGGCCCACGGCAGGCTCAGTTCGGCGTGCCGGCGCGGGGCGATCTCGAAGCGTTCCAGCACCTGCCCATCAACATGCAGGGCAACGGAACAGGCTTCGGTGGCGGTTTCAAAGGCAAGCAGTTTCATCGGATCGGGTCAGAGCAAGGGGAACGTGGCACCGGGTACCGGCACCGGGCCCGCCGCATCCGCGGCCGGGGCAGCCGCATCATCGGCCACGGGTGTCCATTGTGGCGTAAAGAAGGCCTGCACATCGGCCAGGCTGCGGGTACGTCGGAACGGCGGCAGTGAATCGAGGAAGACCCGGCCATAGCCGCGGTTGAGCAGGCGCGGGTCGCACAACACCAGCACCCCACGGTCGCTCTCGCTGCGGATCAGGCGGCCGACGCCCTGTTTCAGCGCAATCACCGCCTGCGGCAGCTGCTCATCGCGGAACGGGTTGCCGCCCTGGCTGCGGATCGCCTCCAGCCGCGCCTCGTACACCGGGTCATCCGGCGCCGCGAACGGCAGCTTGTCGATCATCACCACGCTCAACGCCTCGCCCACCACGTCCACACCCTCGCGGAAGCTGGCCGAGCCCAGCAGCACGCCATTGCCCGATTCGCGGAAACGCTGCAGCAGCGTCGCGCGCGGCGCCTCGCCCTGCACGAACAACGGCCATGGTCCGTCGCGCAATGCCTCGGCGGCCTCGCGCAATGCACGGTGCGAGGCGAACAACAGGAATGCCCTGCCCTGCGATGCCTGCAACACCGGCCGCAGGGCCTGGATCAGGGCAGTACCGAAGCCCCGTGCGGCCGGATCAGGCAAGCCTTCGGGCAGGTAACACAGCGCCTGCTCCGGCCAGTTGAACGGGCTCGGCTGGACCAGCGTGTGCGGATCGTCCAGGCCCAAGCGTGCAGCGATGTGATCGAAGCCACCGCCCACGGTCAGCGTGGCCGAGGTGAAGATCCAGGCCGCGCGACTGCGCTCGCGATGCTCGCGCAGCGGGCCGGACACGTCCATCGGCGTGCGCTGGCAGCGGAAACCACGCGGCGTGAGTTCGTACCAGAGCACATCGGCAGCACGGGCGGCCTCCGCCGGATCGGCATCGAAATCGAGGGTGGGCTCATCATCGCCCAGCCAGCGCTGGAGCCGCGACACCGCCTCGCGCGCCCTTGCATGGCAGGCGTCCAGGCCCGCAGCCGCTTCGCGCAGCGGCTGCAATGCCTGCTCCAGCGTGGCCAGGCCGGCCATCACCGTATCGAATCCATCGCGCACCTGTGGCATGGCCAGCGCACGCCACTGCGTACCACGCGGCGGCAACCCCTCCATCGCCAATCGCAACGCCAGCAATGCCTGCTGCAACTGGTCGACCGGTTCCTGCAGGGCCGACTGCGCACCGCCCACGCCGCGTGCTTCGGCCAGGCAGTCGCGCCCCAGTTCCTGCCACGGGCGCATGCCGAAACCTTCGCCGAAGAACTGCGCGGCCAACTCCGGCAACTGATGCGCCTCGTCGATGACGAAGGCCTGCGCCCCCGGCAGCAGTTCACCGAAACCGTCCTGCTTCAGTGCCAGGTCGGCCAGCAGCAGGTGATGGTTGACCACCACCACGTCAGCGGCCTGCGCACGTTGGCGCGCGCGCACCACGAAACAGTCGTCCCAGAACGGGCAATCGGTGCCCAGGCAGTTGTCGACGGTGGAGGTGACCATCGGCAGCAGCGGTGAGTCGTCGGCGAGGCCTTCCAGTTCGGCGATGTCACCAAACTCCGAGCGTCCGGACCAGGCCAGGATGCGCTGGAACTGCGCGGCCTGCTCGGGGCTGGAAAACCGCGGCTCACCCCGCGCCTGCTGCAGTCGGTAGCGGCACAGGTAGTTCGCACGACCCTTCAGCAGTGCGCTGCGCAGGCCGACGCCCAGTGCCTGGCGCACGCGCGGCAGATCGCGGTGGTAGAGCTGGTCCTGCAGCGCGCGGGTGCCGGTGGAGATGATGGTGCGCAGCCCGGACAGCAGCACCGGCACCAGATAGGCAAAGGTCTTGCCGGTGCCGGTACCGGCCTCGGCCAGCAGCAGGTCCCGCTGCTGCAGCGCATCGGCGATGGCTTCGGTGAGGTGCAGCTGTGCCGGACGCGGGACGAATGCATCCAGGTGCGAGGCGAGCGCGCCGCCTTCGCTGAGGGCTTCGCGGCTGGCATGGACAAGGTCGGACATCAGAGGGAAAGGATACCCGGCCGGGCGCTGCCCGGCACCCGTTTCAACCCGGAGCCAGAGCAACAGCAACGGCGTTCTTGGCTCTGGGTTGTACTGGGGACTGGCGGGGGACTGTGGGTTTACGGCGTCCCCCGCGAACCCAACCCGCCCGGCCCAGCGCGGCTTTTGCTTCTGGCTTCAGCGACCAACCCACAGCCACGAGGGGCTGCGCCGTTGGCTGAAAACTCAGTACCGCTTGATCCCCGGCACCGTGCAGCCCTCCAGCTGCGCATGCGCCGACACCGCATTTTCCTTCTCGCCGCGCGCCAGGCGCGACTGCTCGATCGTCGCCCAGTGCCGGCGGCACAGCGGGCCGGTCTTCGAACCCAGGTCGATCGCCTTGCGCGCGAACGTTTCCGCCTGCGCCCACTGGCCCTGCAGCAGCGCCAGCTCGGCACGTTCCTGCAGCACCGCCGGGTCACTCGCCACGATCTCCAGTGCATGGTCCAGGCTGTTGGCGGCACCGGCCAGATCGTTGGCCTGGCGCTGCGCCTGTGCGGTCAACCGCAGGTCTTCTACCTGCGAGTCACGCAGCGGCTGCACCGACAGCTCCTTGTCATCCGGCCCCGCTGCTGCATCCACGGCAGCCAGACGCTGCGCCGGCGTGGTGGTATCGACCGGCTTGACCACCGGTGGTGCGCTGCTCACGCAGGCGGCCAGGGCCAGGCTGAGGCCGCTCAGGACCAGGGGCTGCAGCAGGGATCGCATGTTCATCGGCATCATCGGCTCGGGGGAGGAGTAGCGGGGGCAGGTTCGGCAGGCGCTTCCGGCTTGCGGTCCAGGCCGAACCAGCTGCGCCAGCCACCGCCCTCGCCTTCGGCCCCACCCTGCCCGTCCGGCGACACGGCCGGCGCGCACGGCGCGTAAGCCGGCGCATAGCCCACCACAAACGGGAAACGGCGCGCGCCGGGGCAGCCTTCATCGGTGCTGTTGAGGCCGGTGGGTGCCACCGACTGCCAGTCCAGGCCCTTGTTGCTGACCCGCAGCGGCGCGCTCGGCAGGCGCTGGAAGATGCCCGACCAGACCCGCATCGCGCCGGTGGCGCCATACAGACCGGCCTGCTCGTTCTGATCGTTGCCGATCCAGATCACCGCCAGATGGTCACCGGTGTAGCCGGCATACCAGCTGTCACGGCCATCGTTGGTGGTGCCGGTCTTGCCGGCGGGCTGCAGGCGGCCGAGGCCATCGGCATTGAGCCGCTGCGCGGTACCGCTGGCGACCACCTGCTGCAGGCCGACACTGATCAGGTTGGCGGCAATCGAATCGCCTTCCTGTGCAGGCGCCGGGGTCTTGTCGTATCGCTTGAGCAGCTTGCCCTGCGGATCGAGCACGCCACGTACCGCGTGCAGCGGCTGGATCTCGCCGCCGGACGCGAGGAACTGGTAAAGCTGCGCCATCGCATACGGGCTCTGGTCGGTCGAGCCGAGGATCACCGCCGGGTTGGCCTCGGCCTTGATGCCGGCCAGTACGTGGATCAGCTGGGTCACGCGCTCGGGACCGACCTGCATGCCCACGCGCACCGTGGCCTGGTTGTAGGAATGCGCCAGCGCGTCGATCAGGCGGACCGTGCCGTGGCTGCGGTTGTCCGCGTTGCCGGGGCTCCAGTTGCGGCCGCGGCCGAGCTGCACCGTCACCGGCGAATCATCCACCCAGCTGGCCAGCGAGTAGCGGTCCGGCTGCGCCAGGGCCAGCAGGTACACGAACGGCTTGAGCAGCGAACCGACCGGGCGCTGCGCTTCGATCGCACGATTGAAGCCGACCTCGGACACCTCACGGCTGCCGATCACCGCCAGCACGTCACCGTTGTGCACGTCGGTCAACACCATGCCAGCCTGCAGTTCAGGACGACGCTGGCTTTCCAGCGACTTGATGGTGCGGGTCACCGCGCCTTCGGCATACGCCTGCGCGGACGGCGACATGCCGGTCATCACGCTCAGGCCCGCGCCCTGCAGCGCCGATTCCGGATAGTCATGGCCGAGCTGGCGGCGGACCAGGTCAACGTAGGCGGGGAAGCGGTTGGCTGCCACCAGGCCCGGCGTCTTGGGCACGCCCAGCGGTGCCTTCAGCGCGCGCTGGTACTCGGCATCGTCGATCAGCGTGGCCTCGTGCAGCTTGCCCAGCACGAAGTTGCGGCGATCCAGCGCGCGTTCCGGGTTACGCCGCGGGTCGTAGAACGACGGCCCCTTGACCAGGCCGATCAGCAGGGCGATCTGCTCGGTCTCCAGCGACTGCAGGTCGCGGCCGAACCAGAACTCGGCGCCGGACGACATGCCGTGGATCGCCTGGCTGCCGCGCTGGCCCAGGTACACCTGGTTGAGATAGGCCTCGAAGATGGTGCGCTTGTCGTAGCGCGCCTCCATGATCAGTGCGTACAGCACCTCATTGAACTTGCGGGTGACCGTCTGTTCCTTGCCGATGCCGAGCAGGCCGCTGCGGGCCAGCTGCTGGGTCAGCGTCGACGCGCCCTGGCGGCTCTGGCCACCGGAACGGATCGTCACCCACACCGCGCGCGCAATGCCGGACAGATCGATGCCGTGATGGCGGTTGAAGTCCTTGTCTTCCACTGCCTGCAGGCCGGTCACCAGCAGGTCCGGCGCCTCGTCCATGCGGATCAGGCGGCGTTCTTCCTGCTTCTGGCCGTACAGGGTGGCGATGCGCGCCGGATCCAGCCGCGCAGCCTTCAGCGCCTTGCGGCTGTCGGCATCGCGCAGCGAGGCCACGCCGCCATCGGCCAGCGACAGCTCCACCCGGCGCGGGGCCACCCGGCCATCGACATCGTTGTAGCCGCGGCTGGAGATGACAAAGCGCCCGCCGTTCACCGCATAGGTGGCCGGCTCCTTGCCCTGCCCGTCATCGCGGTAGGCAGAGGCGGCCAGTTCGGTCTTCAGCGTGGAGGCATCCATCGCCTTGCCGGGGGTGAGCACCAGCGGGCGCGCGTACACGCGCGTGGGGATCTGCCAGCGCAGCTCGCCGAAACGCTGGGTCACCTGTTGGTTCAGGTACAGCGTATAGGGAATGAGGAAACCCAATCCCAACGCGACCGCAGCCATGCTCCAGGTGATCAGCCGGCGCCGCCACAGCGGACCGTTGTCCTGCTGGTCGTCGTCGAAATCGTCGATGTCGTCGGAATCGTAGCGTCGGGGCACGGGAATGCGAGAATGTAGGGTCTGGCGAGTCTACCCCAGCCACTGCGGCTGGCGAATTCTCCCGGGTTCCCCTGCTTAAGCTGGAGTTGCAACCGGATGGCGATGTCCCTGGCCGAGATCCGATACCTGATCAACCGCCTGTCGGGCCTGGCCCGCCGGAGCCTGGCAAGCCTGCGCACCCGTGGGTGGCGGGCCACCTGGCAGCGCATCCGCGTGCATACCCAGCGCGCCGTTCCCGCTCCGCGCACGCCGCTGTTCCTGCCGCCGGCACAGGATTTCACCCCCTTCACGGTGCCGTTCAGCGAGTCGCCGGAGGTAAGCATCGTCATTCCGGTCTACAACCACGTCGACCACACGCTGGCCTGCCTGCGCGCCCTGGCGGCGTACCCGCCGGCGGCCGCGTGCGAGATCCTGGTGGTGGATGACGGCAGCAGCGACGCCACCGCGCAGTGGATGCCGCAGGTGGCCGGGCTGCGCTATGAAGTGCGCGAGCACAACGGCGGTTTCATTGAAGCCTGCAATGACGGTGTGTCGCGCGCGCGCGGCCGCTACGTGGTACTGCTCAACAACGATACGGTGCCGCAGCCAGGCTGGCTCGATGCCCTGCTGGGCACCTTCGGCAGCATGCCCGACGCCGGCCTGGTCGGCAGCCAGCTGCTGTACCCCGATGGCCGCCTGCAGGAATCAGGCGGGGTGATCTTCGCCGATGGCAGTGGCTGGAGCTACGGCCGCTTCGAGGCCGCCGATGATCCGCGCTTTGCCAGCCTGCGCGACGTCGACTACTGCTCGGGGGCGGCGCTGATGCTGCCGCGCGCCCTCTGGCAGCAGCTGGATGGCTTCGATACCCGCTACAAGCCGGCGTACTACGAGGACACCGACCTGGCCTTCCGCGTGCGTGCACAGGGCCTGCGCGTGCTGGTGCAGCCGGCCAGCCGGGTGATCCACGACGAAGGCACCAGCAACGGTACCGACACCGGCAGCGGGGTGAAGGCCTACCAGGTGCGCAACCAGGCCATCTTCGCCGCCCGCTGGGCTACCGAACTGGGCCGACATCCGGCGGTCGGCGAAGTGCCGTCTCCGGCGCTGCTGCTGCGCGGCCGGCGCCAGGTGCTGATCCTGGACGAGGAAGTACCTCAACCGGATCGCGATTCCGGGTCGCTGCGCCAGGTCAATCTGATCCGCCTGCTGCTGCAGGGCGGTGCCCACGTGGTGTTCGTACCGACCCGGCGCGAGCATGCCGGTGCGGCCACCGAAGCGCTGCAACGCATGGGCGTGGAAGTCTGGTACGCGCCCTTCCTGGACGGCGTGGCCGGCTGGCTGCGCAACCACGGATCGCGTTTCGACGTGGCAATGATGGTGCGTCACCATGTAGCCCATGAATGCCTGCCGCTGCTCAAGCGCTATGCGCCGCAGGCACGCACCGTATTCGACACCGTTGACCTGCACTACCTGCGCGAACGCCGCGGTGCCGAAGTGGCCGGCGACGCAACCCTGCTGCGTGCAGCCGAACGTACCCGAAGCAGCGAACTGGCCGTGATGGAGCAGTGCGACATCACCGTGCTGGTCAGTGCGGCCGAACGGGAGCAGCTGCAGTCCGACGCACCGCGGGTGCGGGTGGAGCTGATCTCCAACCTGCACGAGGTCGCTGGTGCCGGTGCCGTGTTCGAGCAGCGGCGCGACCTGGTGTTTGTCGGTGGTTTCCGTCATCCACCGAACCTGGATGGCATGGAATGGTTCATCGGCGAGGTCTTCGCCCGCATCCGCGCCCGGCTGCCCGAGGTGCGCCTGCACTGCATCGGTGCTGCGGCGCCGGAGTCGTTGCTGGCGCTTGCCGCACGCCAGCCGGGCGTGCAGATGCACGGGTTCGTCGAAGACATCACCCCCTACATGGACGGTGCGCGCATTGCCATTGCGCCGCTGCGGTTCGGCGCCGGCGTGAAGGGCAAGATCAACCTGAGCATGGCCCATGGCCAGCCGGTGGTCGGTACCACCTGTGCCGTGGAAGGCATGCACCTGCACCCGGGCCAGGACGTGCTGGTGGCCGATGACGCCGCCGGCTTCGCCGATGCGGTGATCCGCCTGTACCAGGATCCGCAGCTGTGGCAGCAGCTGTCCGATGCAGGCCTGGCCAACGTCGCCCAGCATTTCTCACTTGATGCCGCCCGCGCGACCGTGCAGCGGGTGTTCTTCGCCTAGTCCGCACGTCCGCCGGCGCGACGCAGGCGGTCTTCGAATGCCGGCAGTTCGGCCAGGTCCGGTTGCAGCAACCGCGCCTGTTCGGCGGCGCGCGCAGCAAAGGCCAGGTCGCCATTGCCGAGCCGTTCGCTGCCGATCGCCAGCCAGCGCTGGGCCAACCGCAGCCGCGCCGAGGGCAGGCCCGCTGCGGTCGGTGACAGCGTCTGCCAGGCCTGCAGGCAGGCGCCTGCCGCCTGTACCCGGTTCTGCCGCAGATTGTCGTCGAAGCAGCGGCGACTGGCGGGCAGCAGGCGTGCTGCAGCGGCCTTCACCCGCGCGTCGCGGGGGGCCAATGACTGTGCTTCGCGCAGCGCGTCGAACGCGCTGTGCCCCGGTGGGCTGATCCACTGCCCTGCACGCTCGGCGCGTTCGATCTTGCGCAGGTGGTCGCGCAGCTGGCGTTCGCGCTGCGCCTTACTGATCGCGGGCTGCTGCAGGGCCTGTTGCGCCTGCTGCGCACGCTGCAGGCGCTGCGCAAGTTGTTGCCGTACTGCCTGCGAAGCCCCCAGCTCCACCGCCAGCGCCGCATCACGTTGCGCCGCATCGAACTGGAAATCGTCGGCGCGCTTCTGGCTGCGCGCCAGCACTGCCTGCAGCACCTGCTCACGCCCCCGTTGGGCGTTGGCATCATCGGCAGCCACCGCCAGCACCGCCAGGAAGCCCTTGGACGCTGCTTCCAGCTGCTGCCGTTGCAATGCGCGCTGTGCCTGCCGCAAGCGCTGCTCGACCGCCCGCGCCAGGGCTTCCTCGCTGGCCGGCAGATCGGCATGACCGGCATCGAACTGGCGGGCACGACGCAGGATCGCGGCGGCCTCGGCCAGCTCTCCGCGCCCCGCCAGCGTGCGCGCCTGCAGCAGCAGGTCGCTCAGCGCATCTTCGCGCCCTTCCAGCGCCGGCAGGTTGTCCGGCTGCAAGGCGAGGATGCGCTGGAACAAGGGCAACGCACTGCTGTCGCCGTCATCCAGGCGTCCGGCTGCGAACGCGTTGCGCGCCTGTGCCAACAACGCACCAATACCCGCTCCGGCGCTGCGTCGCGCCTGCAGCTGGCGGGCGACTGCATCGGCTTCGCCCTGTGGCACCTGCAGCTCACGGGCCAGCGCCAGCGCCTGCGCGCTGCCGTCCAGGTCACCAGCCTGCAGGCGATCGCGCGCCTGCTGCAGTGCTGCCGCGCCGGTACTGGCCAGGCCCTGGCGCGCCTGCGGGCGATCACCGTCCAGCGCCAGCACCGCCTGGTAGCGCTCGCGCGCACCACTGCCATCGGCATCGCTCAGGCGACCGGCAGCCAGTGCACGATCGCCCTCGGCCAGCAGCTGCTCGATCTGCGGCTCATCCCAGAACCAGTCGGCCAGCGGCTTGCGCAGCAGCACCAGCAGCACGAACACCGCCAGCGCTGCGAGCAGCGCCCAGCGCCACACCCGGCGCGCATGGCGCGCCTGCAGCCACCACCAACGGCCCTCGCGACGGACGCGGTCCAGCGCAGGGTGTTCAGCGCCATGCGGGCGATGCGGGGGCTCGCGTTCCATGCGTGCAGGGTAGCCGGGGCAGCGTGAAGCTCAGCCGAGGCGACGCGCCTCGCTCACGCCCGGCAGCGCATCCAGTTTGCCCAGCAGGGTCGACAACTGCCCGTAGTCGCTGACCTTCAGGCGCAGCCGCAGGTGGGCACGGCCACTGTTGCGCACGTTGTCACTGTGGATGTCGAGCACGTAGGCGTCTTCCTGGGCGATCAGGTTGGTGATGTCCTTCAGCAGCCAGCGGCGGTCGACGGCAGTGACCACCACGTCCACTTCGTAGCCGCCGCCGGCCTGGCCCCACTCCACCGGCAGGATGCGCTGCGGACTGGTGGCTGCCAGCCGGGCCAGCGCGGCACAGTCTGCACGATGCACGGTGACACCACGGCTACGGGTCAGGTAACCGATGATCGGCTCGCCGGCCACCGGCTGGCAGCAGCGTGCCAGCTGCACCAGCAGGTTGCCCACGCCCTGCACGGTGAACTTGGACTTGCCCAGGTTCTCGCGGCGCGCGGTCGGCCGCGGCAGGCTCGGCGCGGGCGCCGGCTGGCTGGCGGCACGCTCCGCTTCCAGCAGCGTACGGCTGACCTGGTTCGGGCCGGTATCGCCCAGCGCGACCTGGATGTACAGGTCATCGACACTGTCGGCATGGAACTTCTTCGCGGCGACGGCCAGGTCCGAGTGCTGCAGGCCCAGCCGCTTCAGTTCGCGCTCGAGCAGCTCGCGACCGGCCTGCACGTTGCGCGCACGGTCCAGCTTGTGGAACCAGCTGCGTACCTTCTCACGTGACCGGTTGCTGGCCAGGAAGCCGTTGGCCGGCATCAGCCAGTCGCGGCGCGGGTCGGCTTCCTTGCCGGTCAGGATCTCGACGCGGTCGCCGCTGCGCAACCGATAGGTCAGCGGCACGATACGGCCGTTGACCTTCGCGCCGCGGCAGCGGTGCCCGACCATGGTGTGCACCTGGTAGGCGAAATCGAGCGGCGTGGCCCCCTGCGGCAGGTCCAGCACCTCGTCCTTCGGGCTCAGCGCATAGACCCGGTCCTCGGTCAGCTCGGCATCGAGCGCCCCGGCCAGTTCATTGCCCTGCCCGTCCTGCGCCTGTTCCAGCAGCTGGCGCATCCAGGTGATCTTGCGGTCGAAGGACTTCTCCGCGCCCTTGCCACCCTCTTTGTACTTCCAGTGCGCGGCCACGCCCAGCTCGGCCTGCGAGTGCATCTCATGGGTACGGATCTGCACTTCGATGGTGCGCCCTTCCGGGCCGACCACGGCGGTATGCAGCGAGCGATAGTCATTGGCCTTGGGTCGGGCGATGTAATCGTCGAACTCGCTCGGCACCGGCGCCCACAGCGCGTGCACCACGCCCAGCGCGGCGTAGCAGGCGGCGACGTCGTCCACCATCACCCGCACTGCGCGGATGTCGTACAGCTGGTCGAACGCCAGCCGCTTCTTCTGCATCTTCCGCCAGATGCTGTAGATGTGCTTCGGGCGGCCGCTGACTTCGGCCGTGATGCCCTGCGCGACCAGCTCGCGCGACAGCACCTTCTTGACGTTCTCGACATAGCGCTCGCGTGCGATTCGGGTCTCGTCCACCTCGCGGGCGATGCGGCGATAGGTCTCCGGTTCCAGGTGGCGGAACGCCAGGTCCTCCAGCTCCCACTTCAGCTGCCAGATGCCCAGGCGGTTGGCCAGGGGCGCGTGGATGTCGCGGGTCAGCTGCGCCAGCGCGCGGCGTTGCTCGTCATCCAGCTTGTCGGCCGCACGCATCCGCGCCAGCTGGCGTGCCAGCAGGATAGGTACCACGCGCAGGTCGCGGATGATCGCCAGCAGCAGCCGGCGCAGCCCTTCACTGTTGCGCCCGGCCTCACGGCCGGCATGCAGTGCCCACACCGGATCTGCAGCGTCCTGGCCATCGAGCAGGCCGATCACCGCCGCCTTGTGGCTGCCCAGCGGCAGCGGGTCCAGGCTGGCGCGCAGGCCCGGCAGGTCGAACAGCAAAGCTGCCACCACCGCTCCCTCGTCGGCCGAAAGCATCGCCAGCGCATCAAGGGTATCGCCCAGCACCGACCAGGTGGCGCGCATCTGGTGGTCGCAGTCCGGCGCTTCCCACTGCTCACGCAGGGCCTGGCGCAGCGGAGCAGGCAGCACGGCTGCCGAGGGACGGTTCAACAAGGCATCCAGGCCAGGGACGGAAGCGCGGTTCACAGCATCGAGCAGGTAAGGCAGAGGCCCCTACACTAGCGCCGGCGCCGTTCAGGGACAATCACCGCGGCCACCATCACCCGGCATGAAGACATGCCGCTACACTCGCCAGCACACCCAGGAGAGACCTGCCATGCCTTCCATTGCCCTGCGCGTCCGTCCACGGATGCTGGCCTGTGCCGCCGTGCTGCTGTTCCTTTCCGCGCCAGCGCTGGCCCAGCGCGTGGTGGAGGGCGACCTGCAGCATCAGATGTCGCCCGCCGAGTTCAAGGCCGCCGGCCTGGAAAAGCTCAGTGCCAACGAACTGGCCACGCTCAATCGCTGGCTGCAGGGCAAAGTGGAGGCAGCCACTACGCAGGCCGTCGCCGCAGCGCGCGAAGAAGGCCGCCAGGAAGTGATCAAGAAGAACCGGGGCTTCCTCGACTTCGGCAGCAGCGAGCCGATCGAAAGCAACCTGCAGGGCGAATTCCGTGGCTTCGGCCAGGGCCGCCGCTACGTACTGCAGAACGGCCAGGAGTGGGAGCAGATAGATGCCACGCACTATTCCGGCGGCCGCAAGGAAGCCCCGAACGTCAGCATGCGCCCCGGCGTGATGGGAGCCTGGTACATGAAGGTGGACGGTGTGAACGTGCAGCCGAAGGTTCGCCGCACCAAGTAACACCCGGGCATTCCGACCGCGCCGGGTCCATGCCCGGCGGCAATGGCCGCCCGACGGGGCGGCCATTGCACGCATTTACGCCTGGCGCAGTGCGGCCACCCGCTGCGCCAGCTTCTTCGCCGAAATGCCGGTACGTGCGCCCAGCTCCTGGGCGAACAGCGATACCCGCAGTTCTTCCAGATCCCAGCGCAGGGCCTGCCACTGCGGCCGGTCGCGCAGCCCCTGCTGCTCGCCGGTCTCCAGCGCCTCCAGGAATGGATGCAGTTCCAGCATGCGTGCCTGGTCGCGCGGCGGATCACGCTTGGCGCGCTCGGTGCGCAGGATCATCGCCTTCAGGTAGCGCGGGTACTGCGCCAGTGCATCGGCCGGCGTATCACGCAGGAAACCGGGATGGATCAGGCCCGCCAGCTGCGCCTCCATATCGTCCAGGTTGCCGCGCGCCCAGCCCATCAACGGTGCTTCCAGCATCGGCTTCAGTTCCGCCACCAGTGCCAGGATGGTTTCGGCCAGCTTCAGCCGCGACATCGCCTCGCCGAACAGCGCCTTGGCGGCATGCTCGCGGCGCTGCTCGAAGGCCGCCGCATCGCGGATGTCTTCCAGGCCCTCGGCCAGCACCGCGTTCATCGCCGCATCGACCAGATCACCGCGCAGGCGTTCCTGCGATTCGATCGCGGCATACAGCAGGCCGGTCTTGGCACCGACCGGCAACTGCTTGCGCGCCTGTTTGACCTTCTCGGCCAACGCGATCTCCAGCAGGCGGCGCACGCCCAGCGGATGAGCCTCCTGCGCCTGCTGCCGGTCGGCAAAGATGCGCAGCGCCACGCTGTCGCCCTCGTCCAGCAACGCCGGATAGGCCGGCACGCCGGCTTCACCCGGCACCTGCAGCGGAATCGGCGTCGCCGGGAACGTACGCAGGCCATCGGCCGCCATCTCGCGGCCGGCACGTGCAGCGAAGGCATCGCCGGCACGGCCACCAAACTTCGCGCGCAACGCATCAAGGTCGCGCGAGGTTGCCAGCACCTTGCCGTGCTCGTCGCGCAGGCGCAGGTTCATGTGCAGGTGCGGTTCGATCGAACCGGGTTCGAAATCCAGCGCCGTCACCGTCGCACCGGTGGCACGTGACAGGAAACGCGCCAGTTCGCCGGTGATGGCATCGGCGCTGGGCTGCGGGAACGCCTCGAAGAAGGCGCGTCCGAAGTCAGGTGCCGGCACGTAATTGCGCCGCATCGCCTTGGGCAGGCTGCGGATCAGTGCCGAGGCCTTGTCGGCGACGAAGCCCGGCGCCAGCCAGCCCAGCTGCACCGGGTCCAGCGCGTTGAGCAGGTGCAGCGGCACGTCCAGGGTCACGCCGTCATCGTCGGCTCCCGGCTCGAAGCGATAGTGCAGTGGCAGGCGCGCCTGGCCCAGTGGCAGGTACTTCGGGTAGCGCTCCTGTTCGCTGCCCTCACCCGGCAACAGATCGACCAGCGACCAGTGCAGGGTCTTGCGCTGCTCCGGCGCCAGCCCCTTCCACCACGTATCCAGGCCGGCAGCCGAATGGATCTGCGGCGGCACCCGGTCCAGGTACCAGCGCGCCTGCCAGTCCTCGTCAGCCACGATGCCGGCGCGGCGCAGCTTGGCTTCTTCCTCGCGGGCGATCTCCAGCACTTTCTGGTTGTCGGCCACGAAGCTGGCGCGGGTGTTGATCTCGCCCGTCACCAGCGCCTGGCGCACGAAGATGTCGTGCGCCTCGCCCGGCGCGATGCGGCCGTAGTGCACCGGCCTCTTCGGGGCCAGCACCAGGCCGAACAGGCTGATCTGCTCGGAGGCCAGCACCTGGCCCTGCGCGCGCGACCAGTGCGGGTCGAAGTGCTTGCGCAACAGCAGGTGCGGCAATTCGGCAATCACCCAGTCCGGCTCGATCGCGGCCAGGGTCATGCCCCACACCTTCTGCGTATCCAGCAGATTGGCAGCCAGCAGCCACGGCGGCGGCCGCTTGGACAGCGCCGAGCCCGGGAACGGCAGGAAACGGCGCTGCCGCGGCGCCTGGAAGTCGCCCTTCTCGGTGCGATGGCCGATCTGTGTCGGCAGGCCCGCCACCAACGCCCGGTGCAGGGTCTGGTAGGCGGCGGCACGCGCGCGCTCGCTGAAGCCGCCGCCAATCGGCACCTGTTCCTTCTGCGCACGCACGGCCACCGCCGCCGGGGCGGTTTCCGCCTTGCCTTCGCGGGCCAGGCGCGCGGCACGGTGCAGCTGCCCACGGGTGGCCTTCACTGCAGCGGCATCATCGCGCACCGGGGCCGGTGCACTGCTGCCGGCCAGCAATGGCGCCATCGCCATTTCGTTGGCCTCTTCCTTCCAGCCCAGTTCCTCGCACAGCAGGCGCAGCTGGCGATGCAGCTCGCGCCATTCGCGCATGCGCAGGAAACCGAGGAAATGCCGACCACACCAGTCACGCAGCTTGGACTGGGTCAGGTCTTCATGGGCCTGCCGGTAGGCATCCCACAGGCGCAGCACACCAACGAATTCAGATCGGCCATCGGCAAACTGTGCATGCGCACTGTCGGCAGCGCCGCGCGCTTCCGGTGGGCGCTCGCGCGGGTCCTGGATGCCCAGGAACGAGGCGATCACCAGCATCGGCCGCAGGCAGCCGGCGGCCTGCGCGGCCACCAGCATGCGCGCCAGCTTCACGTCCACCGGCAGGCGTGCCATCTGCTTGCCGATGGTGGTCATGCGCCGCTCGGCGTCGATCGCACCCAGTTCGGTCAGCTGCTGCCAGCCGTCTGCCACCGCGCGCTCGTCCGGTGCTTCCAGGAACGGGAACTCCTCGATACGGCCCAGGCCCAGCTGCAGCATGCGCAGGATCACCCCGGCCAGGCTGGAACGACGGATTTCCGGATCGGTGAACTCCGGCCGCGCCTGGAAGTCGGCCTCTGCATACAGGCGGTAGCAGATGCCCTCGGCGATACGCCCGCAACGGCCCTTGCGCTGGTTGGCGCTGGCCTGCGAGATCGGCTCGATGTGCAGGCGATCGAGTTTGTTGCGCGGGCTGTAGCGCTTGACGCGGGCGAAGCCCGGATCGACCACGTAGCGGATGCGCGGCACCGTCAGCGAGGTTTCCGCCACGTTGGTGGCCAGCACGATGCGCCGGTTCGGACCGGGATTGAACACCCGGTCCTGGTCCTGGTTGGACAGGCGCGCGTACAGCGGCAGCACCTCGGTATTGCGGTACTTGCGGCGCTCCAGCGACTGGTGCGCATCGCGGATCTCGCGCTCGCCCGGCAGGAAAATCAGCACGTCGCCACGCGCATCCAGGCGGGTGATCTCGTCGATGGCCGACACGATGGCATCGTTGACGGTGCGCTCGCCCTGGTCTTCGCCCTCGCCTTCCAGCGCGCGATAGCGCACTTCCACCGGATAGGTGCGGCCTTCCACGCTGATCACCGGCGCATTGTCGAAATGCTGGGCGAAGCGCTCGGTGTCGATGGTGGCCGAGGTCACGATCAGCTTCAGGTCCGGGCGCTTGCGCAGCAGCTGCTTCAGGTAGCCCAGCAGGAAATCGATGTTGAGGCTGCGTTCGTGCGCCTCGTCGACAATGATCGTGTCGTAGTTCGACAGCCAACGGTCACTGGCGATCTCCGCCAGCAGGATGCCGTCGGTCATGAACTTGATGCGGCTGTCGTCGCTGACCTTGTCGTTGAAGCGCACCTGGTAACCGACGAGCTGGCCCAGTTCGCTCTGCAGTTCCTGCGCCACGCGACTGGCCACCGCACGTGCGGCAATCCGTCGCGGCTGGGTGCAGCCGATCATGCCGGCCTGGCCACGGCCGGCGGCCAGGCACAGTTTCGGCAGCTGGGTGGTCTTGCCCGAGCCGGTTTCACCGGCGATCACCACGACCTGGTGGTCGCGGATCAGCTCGATGATGGCGTCGGCTTCACGCGCAATCGGCAGCTGCGGGTCCAGAGTAATGGACGGCTGCTGCAGCGCCCGGACCTGCCGGCGCTGCACCGACGCCTGCAAGGCCTGCTCGAAGGTGGCGGCCAGTGCCGCATCCTGTGGCTTGGCCTGGCAACGCGAGAGCATCCCCAGCAAACGGCCCCGGTCGCGGCTCATCGCACCGTCGATGGCGGCGCGCTGTTGGCGCAGGCGGGACGTCGGATTTTTATCGATAGCGTTCATCAATCGGTTCGTTCAAAACTTTGAAAGCGACCAGTCATCGAGACTGATTTACTGTGAAGGCCAACGATTCCACAAGGAGGAACCCCATGGCGAAGACCAAGAGCACGACCAAGGCCAAGACCGGCAAGCAGAAGCTGGCAACGGCGGCACCGTCGGCGCCGAACATCGATATCGGGATCACCCAGGGCGACCGCAAGAAGATCGCCGACGGTCTGTCGCGCTTCCAGGCCGATGCATTCACGCTCTACCTGAAGACCCACAACTTCCACTGGAACGTGACCGGGTCGATGTTCAACTCGCTGCACACCATGTTCGAGACGCAGTACACCGAGCAATGGGCGGCACTGGACGACGTGGCCGAGCGCATCCGCGCGCTGGGCTTCAATGCCCCGGGCTCCTACCGGGAATTCGCTGCGCTGACCTCGATCGCCGAGGAACCGGGCCTGACCGACAGTGCGGACTGGCGTGAAATGGTACGCCAGTTGGTGGTCGCCAACGAAGCGGTCTGCCGTACGGCACGTGAAGTGCTGGAGGTGGCGGCCAAGGGTGACGACGCCCCGACCGAGGATCTGATGACCCAGCGCCTGCAGACGCACGAGAAGTACGCCTGGATGCTGCGCTCGCTGCTCCAGTAAGGGTTTGGGGGGCTCGGCAGGGCTGCGCCCTGCACCCGCAGAGGTAACGGCAAAGGCAACAACCGGAGCAAAAGCTGGTTTCCTGTGGGTAGGCGGGGTGGGTCCGGTTGCGGGGGACGCCGTAAATACGTCCATGTAGGCTCGGTCGCGCCATCCATGGCGCTCACGCCCCCGCAACCGGACCCACCCCGCCTTCGACAGTTCTCCGCGATCTGTCGGAACGACTCTCGGGGTCAGATCCGTTTTCCGAAGGAAAACGGATCTGACCCCAGATGTATTTCGATATCTGACAGCTTCATCCACGCATGGCGTGGATCTACCGTGTCGACCAAGGTCGACACCTACCAACAGCCATCGGAATCTGTCAGAGGTGGGGCTGCAAGCCCTGCTCGACCCACCTCACACCGTGATGGTCTGGGTCAGCGACTCCCAGGTCGGTGGCACCGGCCACGCCGCCGCCTGGTTGCCGTCCAGCACCCGCCGCAGGTCGCGTGGATCAATCTGCGGTGCCAGCACGTGCACCAGCTCCAGCGCGTAATCACGCAGCACCCGGTCGCGTGGCAGCACTGCCCACGCGATGCACTCGGCAATCGGGGCCGGGGCCGGCCAGGCCTTCAGGTCTTCGTCGTTGGAACTGACCGCCATCTCGGCCAGCAGGCCCACGCCCAGGCCGGTACGCACATAGGTCTTGATCAGATCGGCATCAAGCGCGGTCAGCGCCAGATCCGGCACCAGGGCATGGGCGGCGAAGGCGCGCTGCAGCGAGGAATTCGGGCGGGTCGAGGATTCGTAGCTGATCAATGGCTGCCGGGCCAACGCGGCCAGGTCCGGTGCACGCCCGGCGCGGTCCAGCGGGTGGCCCTTGGGTACCACCACCAGCCGCCGCCAGCGGAACAGCGGCACTGCAACGCCATCAGTGGGTTCACCGCCAGCGGTGCTGATGATCGCGATATCGGCATCCCCCTGGTTCAAGCGGTCCAGCGCGTCGGCTTCACCGGCCTGCTGCAGGTGCACGCTGACCTGCGGGTAAGCCTGCTTGATCGCTGCCACCGCCGGCGGCAGCACGAAGCGCGCCTGGGTGTGGGTGGTGGTCAGGATCAGCTGGCCCTGGCTCTCACGGCGCTGGTTGGCCGCGTAGGTGCGGATGTTGTTGGCCTCCGCCAGCACCGCGCGGGCACGGGCGATCACCTCGGTGCCGGCCGGGGTGACCGACTCCAGGCTGCGGCCCTTGCGCACGAACAACAGGAAACCCAGCTCGTCCTCCAGCTGCTTGAGCTGCTTGGACAGGCCAGGCTGGGTGGCGTGCACGCGCGAGGCGGCCAGCGTGATGTTCAGCTCGGCGTCGGCGATGGCAACCAGGTAGCGCAGCTGGGTCAGCGTCATGGGCAGGCAGGCGGCGTGGGGCGGAGGTCCACTCTAGGGTCAATTGCCGTCACCAGCTTATAACCAAAGGTTGTTTAAGAAAGGTATCTGGTCATTTCCGGGCGTCATATGCCGGCGCTACGGTCAGCCGGCAGCCGCTGGCCTGAACGGCCAGCCGTCCCCCTTCGCCCGCCGAAGCCCGGCGCGGCCCCGTTTCCGGAGCGCTTCCATGGCCCTGTACGACTCCATCCTCGATACCGTCGGCAACACCCCCATCGTCAGGCTGCAGCGCCTGGCGCCCCCGCAGGTCAGCGTCTACGCCAAGGTCGAGTCGTTCAATCCGGGCGGCTCGGTGAAGGACCGCCTGGCGCTGGCGATCATCCTCGACGCCGAAGCGCGTGGCCTGCTCAAGCCGGGTGACACCATCGTGGAGGCGACTTCGGGCAACACCGGCGTGGCGCTGGCGATGGTCGCCGCCGCGCGCGGCTACAAGTTCGTGGCGACCATGGTCGAGACCTTCTCGGTGGAACGCCGCAAGCTGATGCGCGCCTACGGTGCCAAAGTGATCCTGACCCCGGCCGCCGAGCGCGGCAGCGGCATGGTACGCAAGGCGGCCGAACTGGCCGAACAGCACGGCTGGTTCCTGGCCAGCCAGTTCGCCAACCCGGCCAACCCGGCGTATCACCGCAACACCACTGCCGCGGAAATCCTGCGCGACTTCGCCGGCAAGCGGCTGGACTACTTCGTCAGCGGCTGGGGCACCGGCGGCACGCTCACCGGTGTTGGCGAAGTGCTGAAGGTCGCGCGCCCGCAGACCCGCATCATCGCCACCGAGCCGGCCGGCGCCGCCCTGCTCAAGGGCGATGACTGGAAGCCGCACAAGATCCAGGGCTGGACCCCGGACTTCGTGCCGGACGTGCTCAACCGCGATGTGGTGGACGAACTGGTCTCGGTCGACGATGACCGCGCGATCGCCACCGCGCGCCGCCTGGCAGCAGAGGAAGGCATTTTCGTCGGCATCTCCGCCGGCGCAACTGTCGCCAGCGCACTGGACGTGGCTGCCCGCGCTGAACCGGGCTCGGTGATCCTGGCGATGCTGCCGGACACCGGTGAACGCTATTTCTCCACGCCGCTGTTCGCCGATGTGAACGAAGGGTCCGACGACGACTGGCTGGCCGGCCTGCCGTGATGCGCAGGATCGGATCCCTTTCCGTGCGGAAAAGGGGCTGACCCCTTTCTGCTTCAGCCTGCGTGAAGGCGTCGCACGCCATCGTGCGTGAAGGCCGTCGGATCGCAGCAGGTGAGACGGTCATGACGCAGTATCGATGCCCTGTCCCCTACCGTGGGAACAGCCGGCGCAGATGCTGCGCGGAACACCTCACAGGCAGGAGACGGACGCATGAAGATCGAGGTTTGGCAGGGCGACATCACGACCCTGGCGGTGGATGCGATCGTCAACGCGGCCAACGAAACACTGCTCGGTGGCGGCGGTGTCGACGGTGCGATCCATCGCGCCGCGGGCCCGGCGTTGTTGGCCGAGTGCGAGCAGTTGCCGGAGCTTCGCCCCGGCGTGCGCTGCCCGACCGGCGAAGTGCGCGCCACCGGTGCGCATGCGTTGCCAGCGCGGCATGTACTGCACACGGTCGGCCCGGTCTGGCATGACGGCCAGCGCGACGAACCTGCGCTGCTGGCCAACTGCTACTGGAAATCGCTGCAGCTGGCCGAGTCGCTGGGTGTGCAGTCGATCGCGTTCCCGGCGATCAGCTGTGGCGTGTACGGCTACCCTTTGTACCAGGCCGCGCAGGTCGCTGTGACCGAAACGCTGGCCTGGCAGCGCAGCCATGCGCAGCCGATGCGCATCGTGCTGGTGGCGTTCAATACGGCCACGGCCAAGGCTTACCAGCAGGCGCTGGCTGCCGCTGGACAGAATACTGAGAGTGAAGCTCGCGCGTCGATGCTGCCCCCGCTGGGCGATGCAGGCTTCGCCGTCGCACACTGATCCGCAGCATGGGACGCAAAAGAGAAGGCCGGGCGTTGCCCGGCCTTTTCCATTGCACCGCAGCTTTCATCCACGCATTGCGCGGATCATGCTCAACGACTGGCCGCCTCCACCGCAGCAGCATCTTCGGCCACGACTGCCGCAGCGTCGGCAGCAGCACGCGCGGCTGAGGCGGCGGCGCCCGCGGCGCTGGCGCCATCCACCTGCACGCGCACTTCCACCAGGCCCGCGCCATTGTTCAGGCTGGACACGTCGACGGTGTAGTGGCCGGCCGGCAGCGTTTCTTCCAGGCGCGCATTGGTGCCGTTGCCACCGTCGTCGTCGGTCAGTTCCACATCGCCGCCAACCACGCGCAGCACGGTATCGACCTGGCCCGAGATCGCATCCAGGCGGACATCGGCCGGACGATCCAGGGTCAGCAGGAAGCGGCGGCTGCCTTCGTTGTCGAGCATGGTATACGCGCTGCCCGAGGTCGGCAGTGCGGTCCCGTCACGCTCGATCAGGTTGCCCGGCACTTCGATGCGGTTGGCCGACAGGGTGAACATGCCGTTGACGCCGTCACCGAGGCCGCGTGCGGTCAGGGTGTACTTGCCCGGCTTCAGTACCAGGTTCAGGCGCGAGTTGGTGCTGTCGCCGCCATCGTCATTCTCCGCATCCACGCCATGGCCCGACAGCTTGAGCACCGGATCGAACACGTCCGACACCAGGCGGATCTCGTACAGGCCTTCCTTTTCCACCTGGAGGGTGTAGTCCTGCGAATCACCGGCCAGCATGTCGACGATCTCGCCACTGCCCACCAGCGGCTTGCCGTCGTACGGCTTCAGCTTCTCGGCGCGCAGGCGGTACGGGCCGAAGGCGGTCGGGCCATCGGCGTTGACGGCCACCTGATAGGTGCCGCCGCCGTTGGCGCGGAATGCCAGCGAAACATCGCCCTCGCGCTCGTAACCGGTGTTGCTGGTGGACACCAGGGTGCCGTTGTTGAACACCGCGATCGAGCCGCTGAGCGCACCGGTGAGCTTCATGCCGACCAGTTCCTTGTCTTCCAGCTTGATCTGGTAGAGCTGGTGGTGGCTGCCGTCGTTGTAGTTGATGCCGCTGCGCGAGGTGATCTCGCCGGACACCGGCTTGTCGAAATCGAGCGACGCGGCCTTGCCCGCGTCCGCGCCGCCGCCGATGCGGTTGCAACCGCCGGCGACCAGGACCGTGGCAACGGCCAGTGTGAGTGCTGCCAAACGCATGTTGTTTCTCCTTGGCCTTCCATGTGGTTCCCGCATGCCGGCCGGGCATGCGGGGGCGGAAAAGATACCCGCAAAAGCAAACGCCGGCGTAAAGCCGGCGTTGCCCTGTTCATCCTGCAAGAGGACGGATCAGCCGTTCCACTTGCCCAGCGCGGCCAGGCCGTTGTCCCTGGCGCGCTCGTACACGGTCTTCTGGGCAGCGGCGTAGTTGCCCTTCATGTCCTTGGCCCACAGCTTCAGCGCGGCCTGCTGCATGGCGCGGCCGTAGGAGAAGCTCAGCGGCCACGGCAGGTTGCCCAGCTGGTTCATCGCGTTCAGGTGCTCGGTGGACTGCTCGTCGCTCTGGCCACCGGACAGGAACACCACGCCCGGCAGGATCGCCGGCACGGTGCTCTTCAGGCACATCACGGTCGACTCGGCCACTTCCTCGACGTCGGCCTGCTCGTCGCAGCCCTTGCCGGAGATGACCATCGAGGCCTTCAGGATGGTGCCTTCCAGCAGCACGTTCTGCTGGTACAGGGCGTCGAACAGCGAGCGCAGGGTGGCTTCGGTGACTTCGTAGCAGGTCTCGATGTCGTGGTCGCCGTCCATGATCACTTCCGGCTCGACCATCGGCACCAGGCCGCATTCCTGGCACAGCGCTGCATAGCGGGCCAGTGCGTGGGCGTTGGACTCGATGCAGGTGCCCGACGGGATGCTTTCGCCGATGTTGATCACCGCGCGCCACTTGGCGAAGCGCGCACCCAGCTTGTAGTACTCCTGCAGGCGCTCGCGCAGGCCGTCCAGGCCTTCGGTGACCAGCTCACCGGGGCAGCCGGCCAGCGGGTGCGCACCCTTGTCCACCTTGATGCCCGGAATCATGCCGTGGTCGGCCATGTACTTGGCGAACGGCACGCCGTCCTTGGTCGACTGGCGGATGGTTTCGTCGTACAGGATGGCGCCGGAAATGTGCTCGTTGAGCTTCGGCGTGGTCAGCAGCAGTTCGCGGTAGGCGCGACGGTTCTCCTCGGTGTTCTCGATACCGACGCCGGCGAAACGCTTGGCGATGGTAGCGGTGGATTCGTCGATCGCGATGATGCCCTTGCCCGGGGCGACCATGGCCTGGGCGGTTTCAGCCAGCTGTTCGATGCTCATGTATTTCCTGTGGCGGGTGCGGGAAAAACGTAAGTATAGCCCCGCCGCCCGTTGCCTCGCCGTGGAGGACAGGATGGAAACGCTTCCATGCCGGCGCAGGACAAAAGATGTCCTGCGGCATGGGGTCAGAGGCCCTGCGGGGATCTGACTTTGGGGTCAGACCCGCAACGCGGCTCCGATCCCGGGCCAACACTCCTTACAGGTCGCCCAGGCCGCTGGCGCGGCCGTCTTCGCCCACTTCCAGCAGGCGCAGGGTGTTGGTCGCACCCAGGGTTTCCATGTGCTCGCCGCTGGTGAACACAACGCGGTCACCGGCCTGCAGCAGCTCGGATTCGACCAGCAGGCGGATGCTGCCGCGCGCGGCTTCGCGCGGAGTCAGGCCACGGCTGTCGAAGTTGATCGGGTAGACATCGCGCATCAGCGCCATCTGGCGACGGGCGCCGTCATGGCGGGTCACCGCGAACACCGGCGCCTTGGCGCGGAAACGCGACAGGTAGCGCGCGGTGCCACCGGATTCGGTCATCGCCACGATCGCACGCACGCCCACGTGCTGCGACAGGAACATGGTGGCCATGGCAATGGCCTGGTCGGCACGTTCCAGGTTGCGCGGCGAGGCGTTGAAGTCGGTCTCGGTCTGGAACTGGCGCTCGGCCCCCAGGCAGATGCGCGCCATCGCTTCTACGGCCTTGACCGGGTAGGCACCGGCGGCGGTTTCCGCCGACAGCATCACCGCATCGGTACCGTCGATGACCGAGTTGGCCACGTCCAGCACTTCGGCACGGGTCGGGATCGGGCTTTCCACCATCGACTGCAGCATCTGCGTGGCGGTGATCACCACCTTGTTCTGCGCCAGCGAGGCCTTGATGATCTTCTTCTGCAGGCCCGGCAGCTCGGCATCGCCGATTTCCACGCCGAGGTCGCCACGGGCGACCATCACCACGTCGCTGGCCTCGACGATTTCTTCCAGGTTCTCGATCGCCTCGGTACGCTCGATCTTCGACACCAGTGCGGCATCGCAGCCGTGCGAGCGGGCAATGTCACGCGCGTCGTTCATGTCCTGCGCGTTGCGGCAGAACGACACGGCGATGAAGTCGACGCCGATCTTGGCAACGATGCCGATCAGTTCCTTGTCACGTTCGGTCAGCGCGCCCAGCGACAGGCCGCCGCCCTGCTTGTTCAGGCCCTTGCGGTCGGACAGCACGCCATCGTTGAGCACGGTATTGACGATGCGGTCGCCCTGCACTTCCACCACCTGCAGCTGCATCAGGCCGTCGTCGAGCAGCAGCACATCCCCCGGGCCCACGTCCTGCGGCAGGCCGAGGTAGCTCACGCCCACCTGGCTGGCCGTGCCCGGGCCGGCGTTCTCGCTGGCGATCAGGTCGAAGCGGTCGCCAGCCTTCAGCTGCACCTTGCCTTCGGCGAAGCGCTCGATGCGGATCTTCGGGCCCGGCAGGTCGGCCAGGATGCCCACTTCCACGCCCACACGGGCCGCAGCGGCACGCACTTCGGCGGCACGCTTGGCCTGGCCGGACGGATCGCCATGGCTGAAGTTCAGGCGCACCACATTGACGCCGGCGCGGAACAGATCCTCCAGCACGCCCGGCGGATCGGTAGCCGGACCGAGGGTGGCAAGGATCTTGGTGCGGCGCTGACGCTCGAACATGGTGGATGGGCCTCTCCCGTTAAAGAACGGAAATTAGCACATCCTTCACGCCGCATGTATACGGTTACAGCCTTGTGCTGCCTGACTCCGCGGGTCATGGAACGGACATGGTCCGGACATACGCTGGCGCAGGGAGCGGTTCTGCAGAGCCGAGCACGGGCTCGGCTCTGCAGCAGCAGGCTAGACCAACAGCGTTTCCAGCTGTGCCGGCTCACGGGCGAGCTGGCCAGCACCGGCGGCGGTAAGTTCCTCCTCACGGCCAAAGCCCCACAGCACACCGACACTTCGCAGGCCATGATGGCGCGCGCCTTCGATGTCCATGCGGCGGTCGCCGATCATCCAGCACTGCGCGGGCTGTACCTGCAGCCGACGCAATGCCTCGCCGACCAGTTCCGGCTTGTGGCTGCGCGAGCCGTCCAGAGTCGAACCGACGATCTCCTCGAACAACCCACCGAACGGCAGATGGGCGAGGATGCGGCGCGCGTGCGGCTCGTTCTTGGCGGTGACCACCGCCAGGCGATGGCCACGGCCATGCAGCGTGCGCAGCGTGTCTTCCACCTGCGGGTATACCGTGTGTTCGCGCCAGCCTTCGACGTCGAAACGCTCACGGTAGTAGCCCACCGCCTGCTCTACCCGCGCCGGCTCGACGAACAACGGCGCGAAGGTGGTACGCAGCGACGGACCGATCCAGCCCAGCAGCGTCTCCTGCGGCGGCACCGGATGGTCCATCTTCTGCAGCGCATAGGCGATGCAGGCGGTGATGCCCACCTGCGAATCGATCAGCGTGCCGTCGAGGTCGAAGAACAGGACATCCTTGCTGCGCTCAGCACTCATGCGCCGCGCGCGTCGAGCGCGGCGACAGCCGGCAGGGTCTTGCCTTCCAGGAACTCCAGGAACGCGCCACCGCCGGTGGAGATGTAGCTGACCTGCTGGGCGATATCGAACTTGTCGACCGCCGCCAGGGTGTCACCGCCGCCGGCGATGGAGAATGCCTTCGAGCTCGCGATGGCGCGGGCCAGCGCTTCGGTGCCCTTGCTGAAGGCTTCGAACTCGAACACACCGACCGGACCGTTCCAGACCACAGTACCGGCTTTCTCGATCAGCTGTGCGTACTGCGCGGCCGTCTGCGGGCCGATGTCCAGAATCAGATCGTCCTCGGCGACAGCGTCGACCGCCTTCACTTCGGCAACAGCGTCCGGCATGAACTGCTTGGCGGTGACCACGTCGACCGGCAGCGGGATATCGGCGCCACGTGCCTTGGCGTCAGCGACGATCTTCTTCGCGGTGTCCAGCAGGTCCGGCTCATACAGCGACTTGCCGACGTTGTAACCGGCGGCAGCGATGAATGTGTTGGCGATGCCACCACCGACGATCAGCTGGTCGACCTTGCCGACCAGGTTGGCCAGCAGTTCCAGCTTGGTGCTGACCTTGCTGCCGGCGACGATGGCCAGCAGCGGCTTGGCCGGTGCGTCCAACGCCTGCGCCAGCGCGTCCAGCTCGGCCATCAGCAGCGGGCCACCGGCCGCCACCGGGGCGAAGCGGATGACGCCATGGGTCGAGGCCTGCGCGCGGTGTGCGGTACCGAAGGCATCCATCACGAACACATCGCACAGGGCGGCGTACTTCTTCGACAGGGCTTCGTCGTCCTTGCCCTCGCCGACATTCATGCGGCAGTTTTCCAGCAGCACCAGCTGGCCCGGCTGCACGTCGACACCGTCGACCCAGTCACGCACCAGCGGAACCTCGCGGCCCAGCAGCGCGGACAGGCGCTGCGCGACCGGCGCCAGCGAGTCGGCCTCGCTCCACACGCCTTCCTTCGGGCGCCCCAGGTGCGAGGTGACCATCACCGCCGCGCCCTGCTCCAGCGCGCGCTTGAGCGTCGGCAGCGAAGCAGTGATGCGCTGTTCGGAGGTGATGCGGCCATTCTCGATCGGCACGTTCAGATCCTGGCGGATCAGCACGCGCTTGCCGGAGAGGTCGAGGTCGGTCATGCGGACGATGGACATGGGCAACTCTTTGGCTCAGGGACGGGATGCCGGGCTACGGCAGGCGGCCATTGTATCGGGTGCGGCTGGCGGGAGGGTCGATGCCTGCGGCAGGCAGAGGCGCAGGGCAACAGCAACGGCAACGGCCAAAGCCAAAGTGCTGGCGCTTCGTGGTGCTGTGAATGGGCCGGGGTGGTGTGGGCTGGCAGGGGACGCCGTAAACCCCGCTCCGCGGTCCGGCCCAGCCGCTGGCGGCTGTGCGTTCGGGCGCTTGCGAAGCAGTGCTTCGCAAGCAAAGCACCCTCACCCATGGGGGCTTGGCCGCGGCATCCATGCCGCGGACACCCCTGCCAGCCCACACCGCCCCGGCCTCGACAGGTTCATGAGGCAGAGCGGATGGCAAAGGCACAAGCAGTGTGTGGTGTCGGATGAAGAACGAAGCGGTCAGATCCGTTTTCCTACGGAAAACGGATCTGGCCCCGAGGGTCGTCGAGCGAATCGACCCGCTTCCGCTCTTGCTCTTCTTATTTCTCTTCCGTGGGTGGACGCACACGGAAACTGTCAGAGGCCGGGCGGGTGGACTGGGCAGGGGTATCCGCGCCATGGATGGCGCGGCTAAGCCTACAGGGACGTACTTGCGGCGTCCCCTGCCCAGCCCACCCGCCCGGCCAAGCGCGGCTTTTGCTTTACGCGGCCACCCACGAGGGGCTGCGCCGTTCGCCGGAACCTATTCCGAAGGCGCCGGCTTCTGCCGAAGCAGGCTGAGCGCCAGCCCACCCACCACCAGCACGCCCAGGCCCAGCAACGCCCACAGCAACCACGATTTCCAATCGTGCTGCGGCTTCAGCGCCGCATCGCCGGCGAGTGGTTCCGGGCTGCCCTCCAGTCGCGCCAGCGTCGGCTGCCACGACGGATCATTGCGCTGCCGCAGCTCTTCGATCAGCACCCCGATCGGCGCGTCCGTGCGACGCGCGGTCGCGCTGCCCACCGCCAGTGCGTAGGGCGCTGCACCCTGGCTCAGGAACACCAGCACTTCCGGCTGGTAACCCAGGCGCAGCGTCGGCGCGGTGGCGGTTTCCGCCGGATTCGCCACCAGCTTCCAGTAGCGGTCACGATGCACGCCGCCCAACGGCTGCGCCGCCGACTGCTGGCGCTGGCCCTGCGCGCCCTGCTGCACCTGGTAGGCGATCCACGGTGCACTGCGGCGCTGCCACTCCGCACTCTCGTCATCGCGACTGAACAGCGTCCATTGCACCAGGCTGTTGTCGGTGCTGGCCACATCTGCGCGCGCCACCGGGAACCGGCCATCCATCTCGAAGGTGTACTCGCCCTTGCCTTTCGACGTTGGCTCCAGCAACAGCCATTCCCACGGCACGGTCGCCGGCGCTGGCGGCAATTCCGCCAGTACGCCACGCAGGCTCGGCAGGCGCGAATCGCCCTGCGCCAGCACGCGCAGGTAGCGTGCCGTGCCATCCACCTGCAGCCGGCGTTGCAGCAGGCGCTTGCCGGCGCGCTGCAGATCCACCAGTGGCACGTCACTGCCAATCGAGCGCCAATGCTGCAGATCGTCGCTGGCGTCCAGCTGTACCTGTGCCTGCAGTGGCTGGCCGCTGTCGGCCCAATCCAGCACCAGCGCTGCCAACGGCTGCTGGTCCAGCATGCTGGCGTCGATCAGCCAACCGCCCTGCCCGTTCGCCACCGCCCCGCCACTCACCCGTGCCTCGACCCGGCGCACGCGGCCATCGGTATCGCGCTCGGTCAGCAGCTGCAGGTCGTTGCGCTGGGCATCGGCCAACGGCGGCAACACGAACCACGGCAGTTCACGCTGCACAGGCGGTTGCGCCAGCGGCTGGTCCGGTGCCAGCAGTGCCGACGGCAACAACTGGCTGGCCGCATTGAACACCTGCAGATCGCTGAGATCGGGGCTCACGGCACGGCGGTAGATCGCCGGCTCCAGCACGATGCGGTAAGCACCGGACTGCGCACTGGACAACGTCAGCGGCCATTGCTCGGCATACTGCGTGCGGTAATCGGCCGCCTGCACCACGACGGCGGCCAGCATGCCGAACATCGCCGGCAGCAGCGCCCTGCTCCACTTCCTCATTGTTTTTCCTCCACGGACGGCGCCGCGCTCGGCGGTGCCGGTGCCAGATAGCCCACGACCGTGCACAGCAGGCCGTAGGCGATGAACGATGCGATGCCCAGCAGATTGCCCAGGTGCTGGCGATCGACAACAACCAGCTTGGCCAGCACCACGCCCATCAGCACGGCACCGACCATCCACAACACACGCTGGCCACGACGCGAACCCCACACCCAGGCGATCACGCCGAGCACGCTCCACAACACGGTCAGGCTGGTCTGCGCCAGGCTGAAGCGCATCATCGAGGCGTTCCACGACAGGCCACCCCATTGGTGCACGCCGTGCAGCACCAGGCTGGTCAGTGCGACGAAGGCCGCCAGTGCCAGCAGCGGCATGCGGATATTCAGCAATGCCTGCGGTGCCTGCGGTCGCTGATCGCCGTACAGCCAGCGCGCCAGCAGCAGCAGGCTCAACCACTGGCCGATCTCGGCCGGATTCAGCACCGGCAGCCACAACAGCGGCGCGGCGTCGCCCGGCAGCAGCTGGCCGAACAGCCAACCGATCGACAGCAGGCCGAACAGCACGCATTGCAGCGGCACGCGCACGCTGTCGAAGGCCTGTCCCAGCGGCCAGCGCAGCGCGTTCCAGCGCCATAGCGACAGCGCCGCCATCAGCAGCCACGGCAAGGTCACCAGCAGGGTGGTCCAGCCCTGCGCCAGATCGGCTTCGCCACCGCCCCACAGGGCCAGCAGCGATAGCAGCGATGGCCACAGCAGCCACCACAGGAACTGCGCGACACGGGCCACGGTATCGCCGCCCTGGCGCAGGCACAGCAGGGTACGCACGCCCAGCACCGCGAACACCGCCCAGGCCAGCGCGCCGTAGCCGGCGAACGGCTGGTGGTGCGCATCGCTCTGCATCAGCGCCAGCGGGAAGCCCAGCGCGAGCATGGCCAGCGCGGTCACGCCCAGCGCACGCGCCGGCTGGCGGCGCTGCACTTCGGCGGCCAGCCATGCAGTCACCGCAGCCAGCACCAGCAACGCGTCCGCTTCGGTGCGGTAGGGGAAGAAGCGGGTGATCTCATGGACCAGGCCACCCAGCCACCACAGCAGGCCCCACAGGTAGTACACCAGTGCGATCTCATGACGCGGCCTGCGCTGGTAGCTCCACGCCGACGCGAAGCCGGCCAGGGCGAGCAACAGCGCGCCAATGGCGGTCGGGTTGATCAGGAAACGCAGATCCTCATGCCAGTGGTCGCCGCCGGCGACGAAAGCGAATGCGGCGCCAATCTGCAGCAACGCGCCAGACACCTGCGGCAGCCAGCGCTTCTGGCGCAGGCCCAGCCAGGCCAGGCCGGCACCTTCCAACGCGAACACTGCACCGGTGGCGCGTGCCGACAATGCCAGCGGCACCGCCAGCGTGGCAAAGCCCACCGCAAGCACGGCATGCGACTGCGCCAGCATGGTGTACGACGCACGCGCGATCAGTGCCCGTGCCAGTACCGCGTAGATCGCGGCCAGGCCCAGCGCACACAGTGCCAGCGTCATCGGCTGCTCGTGCAGCATGCCCGCCTGCAGCGAGAACGCGACCAGCGGCGTGCCGAACACCAGGCTGCCATCGATCAGGTCGCGCCGGCCGGCTGGCTGGCGGCGCGCGTACAGCAGCGGTATCAGCAGGTAGAACACGAAGAACAACACCAGGAACGGCTCGGTGCTGCTGAACTTGCCAGGTGCGTACTGCAGTACGCCCCAGAAGGTGCCGATGCCGAAGGTAAAGGCGAAGCCCAGCAGGTTCAGCGCGCGCCATGGGCGGAACCAGGCGATGGCGAAGATGCCCGCGTTGAGCACCGCGTAATAGCTGAACAGCCCCACGTGGTTGCCACTGCCGGTGGACAGCCACAGCGGTGCCATGAAGCCGGCCAGGATGCCCAGCACGGCCAGCGTGCGCGAGTTCTGCACCACCGCCAGCACGCACAGCCCGGCCACCAGTGCAATGGAACTGGCGAAGGCGACGCCCGGCGGAATCAGGTCGAAGCGCTTGAATGCAGCGAAGATGGTCAGCAGCAGCACGCCGATGGCACCGCCCTGCAAGGCCAGCGCAAACAGGCGGCGGCGCTCGCGCTGGTGCCAGCCGAAGGCCAGCAGGCCAAGCGCACCCACGGTGACGCCGGCCAGGCGCAGTTCGATCGGCAATACCAGCCAGCCCTGGTCACTGACGTACTTCAGCAGTGCAGCGACGCCGGCCAGCAGCACCAGCATGCCGATCTTGACCGGCACGTTGCCTTCGGTGAACCAGCGCTTGACCGCACCGATGCCGCGCTCGATGACGTTGGGCAGTGCCGGTTCGGATGGCAGCGGCGGCTGCACCGGCACCGGCGGTACCGGTGGTGGCGCGACAGGTTGGGCAACAGGCGCCTCGGTGGGCGCGGCTTCGCGCACCGGTGGCTGCGGGGGGGGCGGCGCAGCAGCGGCGACCGGCCGCAGGAACGGTGGCTCGGCACTGGCTGCGGGTGTGGCCACAGGCCGTTCAGGCGCGGGCGCGGTCGCGGCCGGCCTGGCGGCGGCAGGCGCGGCGGTCATCGCGCTTTCCAGCGCAGCAACGCGGCGGCGCAGGCCGGCGATCATCACCAGCGCCACTACCAGCAGCAGCGGGATGGCCAGCAGGACCAGTACGACCAGGGCTATCAGTGCTTCCATTGCGTGCTTCCATTGCGTTCCCGCGCCCCAGCGGCAGCGGTCGACCGCCCCATGCTACGACAGGGTGGGTCCCGTAAACGACGAACCCCGGCCAGGCCGGGGTTCGTCTGCGATCTGCGCCGGCCTTACTTGGCGGCGATGACCTTGGCCATTTCCAGGCACTTGTTCGAGTAGCCCCACTCGTTGTCGTACCAGGTCACCAGCTTGACGAAGGTGCCGTCCAGGGCGATGCCGGCATCGGCGTCGAACACCGAGGTGCAGGTTTCGCCGCGGAAATCGGTGGCCACGACCTTGTCTTCGGTGTAGCCCAGGATGCCCTTCAACGGGCCTTCGCTCTGTGCCTTCACTTCAGCGCAGATCTCGGCGTAAGTGGCTTCCTTCTCCAGCTCGACGGTCAGGTCGACCACCGACACGTCCGAGGTCGGGACGCGGAAGCTCATGCCGGTCAGCTTCTTGTTCAGTTCCGGAATGACCACGCCGACGGCCTTGGCCGCGCCGGTGGACGAGGGAATGATGTTTTCCAGGATGCCACGGCCGCCGCGCCAGTCCTTGTTGGACGGGCCATCGACGGTCTTCTGGGTGGCGGTGGCCGCATGCACGGTGGTCATCAGGCCGCGCTTGATGCCCCACTTGTCGTTGATGACCTTGGCCAGCGGCGCCAGGCAGTTGGTGGTGCACGACGCGTTGGAGATGATCGCCTGGCCAGCGTAGGTCTTGTCGTTCACGCCGTACACGAACATCGGCGTGTCGTCCTTCGACGGGGCCGACATGATGACCTTCTTGGCGCCGGCATCGATGTGCTTCTGCGCGGTTTCCTTGGTCAGGAACAGGCCGGTGGCTTCCAGCACCACGTCGGCGCCGACTTCATCCCACTTCAGGTTGGCCGGGTCGCGTTCCTGGGTCAGGCGGATCTTCTTGCCGTTGACCAGCAGATCATTGCCCTGCACCGCCACGTCGGCCTTGAAGCGGCCGTGCACGGAGTCGTACTTGAGCATGTACGCCAGATAGTCCGGCTCCAGCAGATCGTTGATGGCCACGATTTCGATGTCGTCGCCGAAGTTCAGCACCGCCGAGCGCAGGACGTTACGCCCGATGCGACCGAAACCGTTGATACCAACCTTGATTGCCATGTTCTCAAGCTCCTGCGGCCGCGACAGGTGCGGCGGGATGGATAGGGCCCACAAGTCTAGCAAACCGGGGCTGGCCACCGTGGGCCAGCCGGGGCCGGCAGCAGGCCGGCGGACAGGATTTGATCCGGATCAAAGCGTTAGCGCGGCGTGAGGCCGACACTGGCCCCATCCACCCAGCAACGAGAACACCCCCATGCGCAAGCCCTCCCCCCTGATCGTGGCCAGCCTGGCCGCCGCCCTGTCGCTGGCCGCCGCCCCGGCCATGGCCCAGTCCAAGGGCGACTGGACCCTCTCGGCCGGCGTGCACCAGGTGGCGCCGAAGTCGAACAACGGCTGGCTGGCCGGCGGCACCCTGAAGGTCGACGTCGACAACGACGTCAAGCCGACCATCACCGGCGAGTACTTCATCGCCGACAACCTGGGCATCGAAGTGCTGGCCGCGCTGCCGTTCAAGCACGACATCAACATCGATGGCCTGGGCCGCGTGGGCAGCACCAAGCAGCTGCCGCCGGTGGTGACCCTGCAGTACCACTTCAACAGCAAGGGCAAGGTGTCGCCGTTCGTCGGCGCAGGCGTGAACTACACAACCTTCTTCAGCGAAGACACCACCGGTGCGCTGGCCGGCAGCAAGCTGAAGCTGCAGGATTCTTGGGGCCTGGCCGCACACGCCGGCGTGGACTTCGCGATCGGCGAGAAGGGCGCCCTGCGCGTGGACATGCGCTGGATCGACATCGACAGCAAGGTGAAGTTGAACGGCGAGAAGATCGGCACGGTCAACATCGATCCGCTGGTCTACGGCGCTTCGTACGTCTTCAAGTTCTAAAGCGGTGTTTGAGTGCGGGGGCTTCGCCCCCGCTCCCCGCTACACGCAAAACCCTCGCAGCATGTTGCCCCGGTGATTGCCGGGGCTTTTTTTTTCGCGAAAAGCACCGGCTTCTGGAATTGGGTGGAGAGGGTGGGGTGATCGGGACACGCCGTAAATACGTCCCTGTAGGCTCGATCGCCGCATCCGTGCGGCGAACGGTCCCGATCACCCCACCCTCTCCGCCCTTCCCATCTGCGCGCGCGTGCCAGCTCAAGCAAAGGCAAGAGCAGAACCCGAGCATCCGAGGCGCAATGATTGCCTGTAATTGCAGGAGGCCGATTTTGATCCTGCATTTGTTTTTGATGTTGCCTTTGACGTTTGCATCCGCCTCCGCGGCCATGTTGGATGGGGGCTGCAGGGGCAGGCGCTGCGGGACCGTCCGCGGCATGGATGCCGCGGCCGAGCTTACAGGGACGTACTTGCAGCGTGTCCCGCAGCGCCTGCCCCTGCAGCCCGCCCCCAGCAGACAGGAACGCGCCGCTCTTCAATCCACCTACCCCGCTAGAATGTGCGCATGAAAGCCCTGCACTCCCTCTTCCTCGCCGCCGCCCTGGCGCCGGCCCTGCTGTCCGTCTCCGCTCCCGCCCATGCCTGGGGCGCGCAAGGCCACCGTCTGGTCGCCGAAGTCGCCGACGCCCGCCTCAACCCCACCGCCCGCGCCGAAGTGGATCGCCTGCTGGCCACCGAGCCGGATGCCACCCTGGCCAGCATCGCGCCGTGGGCCGACCAACTGCGCGCCAAGGACCCGGGGCTGGGCCGTCGCTCGGCCGGCTGGCACTACGTCAACATCGCCGAAGACAACTGCCATTACGAAGCACCGAAGCACTGCAGGAACGGCAACTGCATCGTCGAAACCCTGAAAGCACAGAGTGCCATCCTCGGCGATCGCAGCCTGACCGACGGCGAGCGCCTGCAGGCGTTGAAGTTCGTCGTGCACCTGGTCGGGGACATCCACCAGCCGATGCATGCCGGCTACGCCCACGACAAGGGTGGCAACGATTTCCAGCTGCAGTTCGGCAACCGCGGTACCAACCTGCACTCGCTATGGGACAGCGGCATGCTCAATACCCGCAAGCTGGACGATGCTGGCTATCTGCCGCTGCTGCAGAGCCAGCGCGCACCGAAGCTGGCGCGCCAGTCCAACCCGCAGCGCGACCCGCAGGCCTGGGCCGAGGCCAGCTGCCGCATTTCCATGCAGGCTGGCGTTTATCCTGCCTCGCGTAAAATCGGTGACGAATACACCGAGCGCTACCGGCCGCTGGCCGAAGCGCAGCTGCGACTGGCCGGTGAGAACCTGGCGCAGTTGCTGAACCGCGTGCTCGGCACGCGCTGAGGAGGGTTCCGATGTCGGTCCAGGTGCAGTCGTTCTTCCACCGCGACAGCAATACCTTCAGCTACCTGGTCAGCGACCCGGCCAGCGGCGAAGCGGCGCTGATCGACCCGGTCCTGGACTACGACCCGGATACCGACGCCAGCAGCGAATCGCCGCTGCGCGCGGCGTTGCAGGCCATCGAACAACAGGGTCTGCAGCTGCGCTGGTTGCTGGAAACCCACGCCCACGCCGACCATGTGTCCGCCGGGCGCCGGCTCAAGCAGCGCTTTCCGCAGGCCACGCTGGCCATCGGCGAAGGCATCCGTGCGGTGCAGGCCACCTTCGCACCGCGCTATGGCCTGCAGCTTCCTGCTGCGGATGAAATCTTCGACCACCTGTTCAGCGATGGCGAAACCTTTGCCGTTGGCAAGCTGCGTGGCCAAGTGATCGCGGTACCGGGCCATACCAGCGACAGCATCGCGTACCTGATCGGCGATGCGCTGTTCACCGGCGACTCACTGTTCATGCCCGACGGCGGCACTGCCCGCTGCGACTTCCCGGGCGGTGATGCCGCGCAGCTGTACCGCTCGATCCAGCGCCTGCTGGCGCTGCCCGATGCCACCCGCGTGTTCGTCTGCCACGACTACGGCCCGGGCGGCCGTGATTTCGCCAACGAAACCACCATCGGTGAACAGCGCGCGCACAACATCCACGTGCACGACGGTGTGGCCGAGGCGGAATTCGTCAGCGTGCGCCAGGCCCGCGATGCGACGCTGGACGAACCCAAGCTGATGCAACCGGCGGTGAAGGCCAACATCCAGGGCGGAGCCTGAACCACGCGGTTGTGCTCGCCGGGCATGGCCCGGTGCTACCCGGGCATCGCGAGCGATCATTTCCCCTGCGTACGCACCACGTGCTGGCCCTTCACGATCTCGAAGGTGAAGGCGTACTGCAGGGTCACCGCCACCGGCTCGACCCGTTCGGCGCCGCGACAGTCGCCGCGGTCGGCAGGCACCTTGCCAGCCGCGAAGTGGCAGACCGCTGCAGGCGAGTACTTCCACATCGCCACGGCGTCCTGCGCAGCCTGCAGCAGGGGCGCATTCTCGCGTGCAGCCCCTGCGGCGCAGTCCTGCCGATCGGTCAGCGGCATGCTGCGTTCGACGCTGCCCTGCGCATCCACCACCACCTGCAGGCAGATGGTGGTCGGCGCCAGTTCCGCGCGCGGATCACGATCGCCGACCTCCGGGTCCGGTGCCGCGTAGAGCTGCGGCATCCGGTAGCCCTCGGTCGCACCCAGCGAATACACCTGCAGCTGCCCACTGCCGCCGCCCGCCTGCGGCTGCAGGCGCTGGTGACCGACATTCTCGCTGCGGGTATCCACCGTGGCCAGCCGCTCCTGGCTCGCGCATCCGGCCAACAGCGCCACCGCCATCAACAGCGGCGCGCACTTCACTTCGCGTCCTCGGTGTCGTCCATGGCAAAGGTGATCGGAATCTTCACTGCGCCTGCCACCGGCTTGCCGTTCTTCATTGCCGGACGATAGGTCCAGCTGCGCGCTGCAGCGATCGACACCGCGTCGAACACGCCCGGATTGGTGGCACTGAGCACCTGGACATCGGTGGGACGCCCCTGCGCATCCACTTCCACGCGCAGGTTCACCACGCCTACCTGGCGCTGATCGATCGCCGATTTCGGGTAGGACGGCGGTGGCATCTTGTCGACCTGGATCTCCCGATCCATGGCCACCGCTGCCGGGCTGCCGGCCATCGTATTGCCCTGGCTGGCCCACGCCACCGCTCCCATTCCCAGGCACAGGCCGACCACCAGCACCTGACCCGACACCCACGGCAATGCCTTCCGCTTGGACTGCTTCAACATGGCGATACGCTCCTTCAACACGGGTTGGCTGCGCCAATGGCAGACCGCCGGCGCAACCGGGTGGACCAGCTGCGCCTTCAGCAGCGTGCTGGCGTAGAGGCCGCGCAGCGCCGGCTGCGGGGCCATGGTGCGGGCGTCGCAGGCCAGTTCCTGGTCGCGCAGGAAGCGGCCCGCAGCCCACGGCAGAAGCGGGTGGAACCAGAACACCGCGCGCACCAGCAGCAGCGCACCGTTGGCCCAGTGATCGCCATTGCGCCGGTGGCTGCGCTCGTGCTGCAGGATCAGGCTCTGTTCCTGTGCGGTGAACTGCTGGTCGAAGTCGGGGCCAACCACGATGCGGGGGCGCCACAGACCGACCAGTGCGGGCAAGCCGGGATCGCCACTGGCCTGCCAGCTGCCATCGGCGCGCGGCCTCAGTGACCCCATGCTGCGTTCAAAGCGACGCTGCGCGCACAGGTCGCGCAGCAGGCAGATGCCCATGCCCAACGCCCAGGCCATCAGCAACAACCACGCCCCAGGCAACGACCGCGCAGCCACACCGTCGGCGGCCCCCGGCACCACGTTCAACGGCAACGTCGGCACATGCTGCAACAGCGCAGCCTGTGGCAGCGGCAGCAACAGGGCCACCAGCAGCAGCGGCAGCAGCCACCAGCTGCGGTAGGCCAGCCCAGCGCCCCCCAACCGCACCAGCAGCGGTCGCAGCACCGCCAGCAGGACCACGCCCACGGCCAGCCACAGGCTGGCCTGCCACAGTCCGTCGAGCAGCTCAGTCATGGTCCAGCTCCTGGATCAGCTTCTTCAGTTCAGCGATGTCCTGCGCACTCAGCTGGCCCCGTTCGCTGAAGTGCGCCACCAGCGGCGCCACACGCCCTTCGAAGACACGGCCGATGAAGTCCTGGCTCTGCGCCTCCACCCACGCCTGCCGCTGCAGCAGCGGCCGGTACAGGTAACGCCGTCCATCGCGCTCGGCGGCGATCGCGCCCTTGGTCAACAGGCGGTTGAGCAGGGTCTTGATGGTCGGCTCGGCCCAGTCGCGATGGGCCAGCGCGGCCACCACGTCATCGGCGCTGCGCGGTGCCTGCTGCCACAGCACCTCCATCACAACGGCTTCGGCTTCACTGATCGGAGTCATGGTTTACATCCGTAATCGACAATTCGATTACGCGCGTAATCAGACTCCCTGTCAAGCCCCTCGACTCCAGGTTCATCCCGGCTGCGCCAGCATCGATGCCTCCCGCCCTTGGCCCCGGATGAAAGCGCTGCCCAAGAAGGATTTCCCGGTCGAGCAGGCCCGCCGCTTCCTCGAACCCGGCCCGATCGTGCTGGTCAGCACGGCGTGGCGCGGCCAGCGCAACCTGATGACGATGGGCTGGCACATGGTGATGGGCTTCTCGCCTTCACTGGTCGCCACCTACCTGTGGAAGGAGAACCACAGCCACGGGCTGGCGCGCGGCAGCGGCGAGTGCGTGATCAATGTTCCCGGCGTGGAGCTGCTCGATACCGTGGTGGACATCGGCAACTGCAGCGGCCGCGAGGTCGACAAGTTCGCGCGTTTCGGGCTCGACGCACTGCCTGCGCGCGAGGTCGGCGCGCCGCTGGTCGGGCAATGCCATTCGTGCTTCGAATGCCGCCTCTACGACGACAGCCAGGTGGCGTCGAGCAACCTGTTCATCTGGGAAATCGTGCGCGCCCATGTTGCGCCCCGGCCGAAACTGCCGCGCACGATGCATTACCGCGGCGATGGGCAGTTCATGGTGTCCGGCGCGGAAGTCTCGCGTCGACGGCGGTTCAAGCCCGACATGCTGTAATGCCCGCACTCCCCCCACACGCAGGACCGCCGCGCATGACCGAACACCTCACCGACCTGGACGCCGCCGTCGACTGGTTGTTTGCGCGCGTGGACGGGCCGCTGCGGATCGGGGCACCGCTGGCGCTGGGCAAGCCGCATCGGCTGCTCAATGCCCTTTACGCGCGTGTGGAGCACGATCCTGCGCGGCCGCTGCAGCTGTATACCGCGCTGTCACTGAATCCACCGAAGGCACGCGGCAACGGCCTGGAAGCACGCTTCCTGGCGCCGTTCGCGCAGCGCCATTTCGGCGACGATTTCCCGCGGCTGGCCTATGCCGATGCGATCGCGCGCGACGCGTTGCCGGCACATGTGAAGGTGGAAGAGTTCTACATGCAGTCCGGTGCCCTGCTCGGCTCACGGCAGGCGCAGTCCAGCTACACCAGCCTGAACTACACCCACGCCGCCGACGCGGTGGCGCAGCGCGCACCGCAGGTGATCGTGCAGAAGGTGGCGATGCGGCCCGATGACCGCCGGCTCTCGCTGTCGTGCAACAACGACATCACCCAGGACACGCTGGATGCGATGACTGCGCGTGGGCTGCCGCGCCCACTGCTGGTCGCCGAGATCGATCCGCAACTGCCCTACATGGGTGGCTCGGCCACGGTCGATGTGTCGTTCTTCGATCTGGTGATCACCCCGCCGCCGCCGTATCCAGCGCTGTTCGGCCTGCCGCGGCAGCCGGTCGGCGACGCCGATTACGCCATTGGCCTGTATGCCAGCACGCTGGTTCGCGACGGCGGCACCCTGCAGATTGGCATCGGCACGCTGGCCGACGCGCTCAGCCATGCGCTGGTGCTGCGCCACACTGACAACGCGCGCTACCGCCGCGTGCTGCATGCGTTGGATCCGCAGCTGGCCAGCCACCCGCTGGTGCAGGAAATCGGCGGCGTGGACCCGTTCGAGGTAGGCCTGTACGGTTGCAGCGAGATGCTCAACGAGGGCTTCCGCCGGCTGGTGCAGACCGGGGTGATCAAGCGCAAGGTGCACGACGACCTGGCGCTGATGCAGCGCATCGAGAACGGCAGCACCCTGTCCATCGACCATGCCACCCTGGCCGCTGAAGGCGAGTACCTGCACGGCGCGTTCTACCTGGGCTCCCCGGAATTCTACGAGTGGCTGCGCACGCTGCCGGAAGACGAGTGCCGCGCCATCGGCATGCGCCGCATCAGCGAGATCAACCAGTTGTACGGTGGCAACGAGACGCTGGAACGCCTGCAGCGCCGCCATGCGCGCTTCTTCAACTCCTGCATGATGGCCACCGCGCTGGGCGCGGCGGTGTCGGATGCGCTGGACGATGGCCGCGTGGTATCCGGCGTGGGCGGCCAGTACAACTTCGTGGCGATGGCGCATGCGCTGCCCGAGGCGCGCAGCGTGCTGATGTTCCGCGCCGCGCGCGATGACAGGGGTCGGCGCGAATCCAATGTGCGCTGGAACTACGGCCACACCACCATCCCGCGCCACCTGCGCGACATCTACCTCAACGAATACGGCATCGCCGATCTGCGCGGCCTGACCGACGAGGACTGCGTGCATGCGATGACCGCGATCACCGAGGCACCGTTCCAGGGCGGCCTGCTGCAGCAGGCACACGGCTCGCGCAAGCTGCTGGCAGCCGCGCAACCGGATCCGCAGCGGCAGCAGCGCAATACGCCGCAGGCACTGGCCGCGGCACTGGCCCCGTTCCGCGCCGACGGCAGCCTGCCCGACTATCCACTGGGCAGCGATTTCAACGAGATCGAGCAGGTGCTGGTGAAGGCATTGGGCTGGCTGAAAGCCAACACGCAGACCCGCGGCGACAAGCTGCGTACCGTCTGGGCAGCGCTGCGCCAACCTGCCGGCGATGGCGATGCGGTGTACCTGCAGCGCATGGGCCTGCAGGCACCGAAGGACTTTGCCGAACGCCTGGATGCGCGCCTGCTGCGTCTGGCGCTGGCGCGCACCGCCTGAGAAAAGGGGACGGAGGGGATTAAGTCGTTTTTGCACAAACGACTTAATCCCCTCCGTCCCTTTTTCTCTACTCTGGAGAACGAGAAAGGCCGGCTTGCGCCGGCCTTTCCCTTGTTGCACCGCGAGGTTGCACCGCGAGGCGGCTTACAGCGCCTTGGCGGCTTCCACCACGTGGGCGGTGGTGATGCCGAAGTGCTTGTACAGCTGGTCGGCCGGGGCCGAGGCACCGAAGGTGTCGATACCGATCACGGCACCGTCCAGGCCGACGAACTGGCGCCAGAAACCGGTGACGCCGGCTTCCACGGCCACGCGCTTGCGCACGGCGTTCGGCAGCACCGATTCACGGTAGGCCGCATCCTGGCGCAGGAACACGTCCGTGGACGGCATCGAGACCACGCGGGTCTTGATACCGGCCGCGTCCAGCTGGGCCTTGGCTTCGGTGGCCAGCGAGACTTCCGAACCGGTGGCGATCAGGATCACGTCCGGGGTACCGGCGGCATCGGCCAGCACGTAGCCACCGCGCTCGATCTGGGCGATCTGCTCGGCGTTGCGCGGCTGGTGCGGCAGGTTCTGGCGGCTGAACACCAAGCAGCTCGGGCCGTCCTGGCGGGTGATCGCGGCCTTCCAGCTCACTGCCGACTCGACCGCGTCGCACGGACGCCACACGTCGTTGTTCGGGATGTAGCGCAGCGAGGCCAGGTGCTCCACCGGCTGGTGGGTCGGGCCGTCTTCGCCCAGGCCGATCGAGTCGTGGGTGTAGACGTGGATGGCGTGGGCCGGAATCAGCGCGCTCATGCGCACGCCGTTGCG
Organism: Stenotrophomonas sp. SMYL41; assembly: GCF_036319965.1. Taxonomy (NCBI): domain Bacteria; kingdom Pseudomonadati; phylum Pseudomonadota; class Gammaproteobacteria; order Lysobacterales; family Lysobacteraceae; genus Stenotrophomonas; species Stenotrophomonas sp. SMYL41. The sequence continues at coordinate 104,345 of NZ_JAWIRX010000012.1, forward strand.
GGCGTAATCGCTGAACACCAGGAAGGTGGCGTCGAACGGAATGAAACCACCGTGCAGGGCCAGGCCATTGGCGATCGCGGTCATGCCGAACTCGCGCACGCCGTAATACACGTAGTTGGCGTTGGCGTCGTCGCTGGCGACCGACTTGCTGCCCTTCCACAGGGTCAGGTTGGAGTGCGCCAGGTCGGCCGAGCCACCGACGATTTCCGGCAGCAGCGGGGCATAGGCTTCGATGGCCAGCTGCGAGGCCTTGCGCGAGGCGATCGTCGGGCCTTCAGCCGCCACCTGGGCGATATAGGCATCGGCCTTGGCAACGAAGTCGGCCGGCAGCTCGCCGTGCGAACGGCGGGTCAGCTCGGACGCTTCAGCCGGGTACTGGCTGGCGTACTTGTCGAACAGCTGTTCCCACTCGGCCTGGCGCAGGGTGCCGGCGCCATTGGCGCGCCATCCGTCGTAGATCGCCTGCGGGATCTCGAACGGGCCGTACTCCCAGCCCAGCTGCTTGCGGGTGGCGTCCAGCTCGTCCTTGCCCAGCGGTGCGCCGTGGCTGGATTCCTTGCCCGCCTTGTTCGGCGAACCGAAACCAATGGTGGTGCGGCAGCAGATCAGGGTCGGCTTGTCGCTCTGCGACAGCGCGGCCTCGATGCCGGCCTTGATGCTTTCCGGGTCATGGCCATCGACGTCGCGAACCACGTTCCAGCCATAGGCCTCGAAACGCTCCGGGGTGTTGTCGGTGAACCAGCCCTCGACGTTGCCGTCGATGGAGATGTGGTTGTTGTCCCAGAAGCAGACCAGCTTGTGCAGGCCCCAGGTACCGGCCAGCGAAGCGGCTTCATGCGACACGCCTTCCATCAGGCAGCCATCGCCCATGAACACCCAGGTGCGGTGGTCGACCACTTCCAGCTCCGGGCGATTGAAGCGCTGTGCCAGCAGCTTCTCGGCCAGGGCGAAGCCCACGGCGTTGGCGAAACCCTGGCCCAGCGGGCCGGTGGTGGTTTCCACGCCCGGGGTCTCGTGGCGTTCCGGGTGACCGGCGGTGTGGCTGCCCAGCTGGCGGAACAGCTTCAGCTGCTCGATCGGCAGGTCGTAGCCGCTCAGGTGCAGCAGCGCGTACTGCAGCATCGAACCGTGGCCGTTGGACAGCACGAAACGGTCGCGGTTGAACCAGTGCGGGTTGCTCGGGTTGTGGCGGAGGTAGTCGTTCCAGAGGACTTCGGCGATGTCGGCCATGCCCATGGGCATGCCGGGATGGCCGGACTTTGCGGTTTCAACCGCATCGGCGGCAAGGAAGCGGATGGCGTTGGCCAACTGGCGACGGGTAGGCTGCGTCATGGTTCTGTCGGAATCGGGAGGCGGCCGCGGACGTGCGGGCGGCCTATTGTCCCATAGTCGCCGGGCGGGGGGTCGGTTCACCTTGCCCCGGTAGGGCCGGCCGCTGGCCGGCACCTGCATGATCGACGCTGGATTCCGCATGCGAAAGGGGGCCGGATCCTTTCCTTGCGGGAAGGGATCCGACCCCCATCAGGTCGCCATCAGTGGTCCCGGACTCAGTCCTGCTGCGGGCCCAGCGCCGGGCCGTCGTGGGACTCGCCCTTGGCCACCAGCGTGGTCAGGGCCAGGTCGCCGGTCACGTTCAGGGCGGTACGACACATGTCCAGGAAGTGGTTCACACCCAGGATCAGGCCGATGCCCAGCGGGTTCACGCCAACCATCGCGCAGATCATCGCCACCACCGGCAGCGATCCCGACGGCACGCCGGCGGTACCGATGCCACCGAGGATGCAGACGGCCATCACCATGATCTGCTGGCCAATGCTCAGGTCCACGCCGAAGAACTGGGCCAGGAAGATCACCGTCACGCCTTCGAACAGCGCGGTGCCGTTCTGGTTGGCGGTGGCACCCACGGTCAGCACGAAGCGCGACACGCGCTGCGGCAGGCCCATCTGGTCGGCCACGCGCAGCGCGGTCGGCAGGGTGGCGTTGCTGGAGGCGGTGGAGAACGCCATCACCGTCGCTTCCTGGGTATCGCGGAAGAACGACAGCGGCGAGCGACCGGACAGCCACACCGCGGTACCGTAGGTCACGAACATGTGCAGGCCCAGCGCCAGCACCACCACGCCCACGTAGGCGCCCAGGCGGATGATCAGCTCGAAACCGAACAGCGCGGCCAGGTTGAACATGAAGCAGGCCACCGCGTACGGGGCCAGGCGGATGACCAGGTTGATCAGGGTCATCGAGATTTCGAACACGCCTTCGATGGCGCGGCGCAGCGGGGCGACCTTCTCGTTGTCGGTCAGCACCATGCCAATGCCGAACATCAACGCGAAGAACATCAGCGACAGGATCGCGCCATTGTCCGACGCCGCCTGCAGCACGTTGCTCGGCACGATCGACAGCAGCATGTCCATGCCCTTGGGCGTGCCATGGATGCCAGCGACGATCTCCTTGCTGCGCTCGGCGTTCTCCGACAGCATCAGTGCCGCCGTCTGCGGATCGACGCCCGCACCCGGCTTGAGCAGGTTGACCAGCACCAGGCCGATGCCCACCGCGATGCCGGACAGCAGCACGGTGTAGGCCAGCGTCTTCCAGCCGATGCGGCCGAGGGCGCGGATGTCGCCCATCTCCGACACGCCCATGATCAGCGCAGAGAAGATCAGCGGCACGATCAGCATGAAGATCAGGTTGAGGAACAGGCCCGACGCCGGGGTGGTGACGTAGTCCATTACCCACTTGGCACCGGCCTGCAGACCATCGACGCTGCCGCCCAGGGCGTGCACGATCAGTCCCAGGACCAGGCCGATCGCAAAGCCGATGCCCATCTTCCAATGCAGGGGCAACTTCTTCTTGTCGGCAGCAGCTGCTGTCATACGCGGGTTTCCTCGAAAAATGAATGCACTCTAACAAAGCGCGCAAGCGGCGCCGGTTCAGGTTCGCCGCGGCGGATACAGCGGCGCCAGGCCAGTGTCAGCGGTACCCGCGGCCGCCGACCAGTGCGGTCCGTCACGGAAGACTTCGCGCAGGCGCGCACGCAGCGGCGCCAGATCACCCTGCCCGCCCCAGCGCGCCTGCTGCAGGTCCTGCAGCACCTGGCGCTGGGCTGCATCCCCGAGCCGCGCGATGACCTGCTCGATGCGTTCAACGCCGGCCATCGCACACAGCTGTGCTTCCACCTGGTCGAAACCTTCACCATCCAGCGCTCGGCGCAGTTCGGCCAGGCCGGCACGCCCGCTCGCCACCGTCGGCACAGAGGGCTTGCCGGCTACAGGTGCCACCGCACGCGGGCGCCGGCCTCGTTGCCAGCCCCACAGCAGGGTCAACAGCCACAGCAACGCCAGGCCGATGGCCGCCGCCATCCACGGCCACGGACGCTCGGACAGCCCGCTGGCGCGTGGATCGGTCGCGGCGATACGCGCGTCCTGTCCATCGCTGCCGGGCAGCGCGGCAGCGGTGTCGATCGGTGGCAGCGATGCCGGCGAGGCAGTGCCCGCGCCGGTGCCAACTGCAACGGCCAGCGTCAGGTCTGGCAGCTTCGCTTCCTGTGCCTTGCCGTTGCGTACATCCCACCAGGGCAGGCGCGGCCCCGGTACCACCAGCGAACCCGGCTGGCGCGGCACGATCGAATAGCGGCGGGTGATCTTCAGGCGCGGCGTGCTGCCGTTGAAGGTCTCTTCGTACTGCGCGGGTTCGGCGAACACCTGCGCATTGGCGCTGACGTCCGGCACAGGCAGATCGGTGAACTGTGCGCGCGTCGCGCCTTCGGCAATCGCTTCGACCACCACGTTGGCCGCCTCACCGGTGCGGGCGCTGGTCGGCGCACTGGTGTAGCGCAACTGCAGGCTCTGCAGGGGCAGCCACGGCTGCGGCGCCTGCGCCGGTTGTGCCTGCACCTGCAGTGTGCGGTCGGCGCTGGTGGCACTCATGCGGCCGTCGCCACCACCGAAGAAGTCATCGAAAAAGCCACCGGCGCTGCGTCCGTTGAAACGCGCGCCGGCCAGCTTCAACGCGCCACTGCGTTCGGGGATCAGCAGGAAACGCCGTTCGACCACGTTGTAGCGGCGGCCGTTGACCTGGCGCACATCGGTACGGTCGTCGCCCACGCGCTGCAGCGACGCACCCGCCGGGGTATCCAGCACCAGTTCGCCGGAGGCCAGCTGCGAGGCGAAATACAAGCGCACCACCACGCCCACGCTCTGCTGCACATACGGCGTATCGTCATCGACAACGGTTTCGATGAAGGCCATCGCATTGCTGTCCGGCCCGGCCACGGTGGCCGCATCCACCTGCAGCGTCAGCGGCGCGGTGCGCACACTGCCCACCTGCAGGCCCGGCACCACCAGCGTGCCGCTGCGCCGTGGGGTCAGCGCCACGCCATACAGGTTGCGCTGCTGCATGCTGCCATTGCTCCACTCCACCTGGCGGCTGCTGGTCTGCCCGCTCAGGTCGAAGTCGCTACGCAATGGCGTGAAGTCCGGGGCACCCTGGTCGCTCTCGACATTGAGGGTGACCGTATCGCCCATCGCGATGCGGTCGCGATCCAACCACGCGCGCGGCTGAGCCCACGCCAGCAGCGGCAGCCACAGCAGCAGTGCCACCAGTACCTGTAGTGGCCAGCGCCCGTGCATGTTGATCGCCCGCGTCATCGCCCTTCCCTCTTCCTGCGTTCGTTTTCCAGCTGGAACTTGGCCCGCAGCAATGCGCCCGGATCATCCGGCACACGTCGCATCCACGCCTCCACGGCCTGTTGCTCCTCGCGTTGGCGCGGGGTGGCGCCTTCGCTGCCTGGCACGGGCTTGCCCTCCTGTTCGCCCTTGCCCTCGCGTGCCTGCTGCATTGCCTGCTGCATGCGCTGGCGTTGCTGTTCGTCGGCCTGCGCCTGTGCCTTGGCATCTTCCACCTGCGGCGGTGCCTGCTGGCCATCGCGGCCACGCTCGCCAGGCTGAGGCTTCGACTGCGCGTTGGTGTCACCCGCCTTGGGCGGGTCCTGCTGGCCCGACGGCGGCTGGCCCTGGCCGGGATTCTGCTGGCCCTGCTGCGGCTGCCCCTGTGGATTCTGCTGGCCCTGCGAGCCCTGCGCCTGCTTCTGCTGCCCGTTCTGCGGCGGCTTCTTCTGATCCTGGCCCTGGCCGCCACCGGATTGCCTGCGCTTGCGTGCAGCATCGACCACGGCACGGTTGGCCACCGCATCGGCCATGCCCGGATGCAGTGCCAGCGCGCGGTCGTAGGCGGCGATCGCGTCGTCGTAGTGGCCTTCGCGTGCCAGCGTGTTGGCCAGGTTGTACCAAGCGGCATCGTTGTCGATGCCTTCGAACTGTTTGCGTGCAGTGGCGAAGTCGCCCCTGCGGTAGGCCTGCACCCCGTCGGCCAGTCGCTGGTGCTGCACCTGATCGCTACGCTTCCACAGCGTGCCCTGCGCCGGCTGGGAGGCAGGCGTCGCAGGGGCCTGCGCCTGCGCGTCATTCATCCACGGCAGCAGGCCGACCGCGAGCACCGCGGCCAGCACCGCGCGACGACGGAAGGCCAGCAATGCCAGCAGCATCACCGGCGGCAGCAGCCAGAAGCCTTCGTCACGCCACTGCTTGCCTTCGCCTGGCCGCTGCGCCGCCGTGCCTTCGCGCGCGTCGAGTACGCCGAGCGCACGCAGATCGCTGCCATCGGCCGAAATGCGTGCATAGCGTCCGCCGCCGGCCGTGGCCACCGCGCGCAAGCTGCCCTCATCCAGCGCAGCCTGGCGGATCTGCCCGCTGCCATCGCGGTAGGCCGCACCGGCAGGCGTGCCCAGGCCCAGCACCGACACCTGCAGGCCCAGGCCGCGCGCCTGTGCCGCCGCCAGTGCAGCTTCGCTGTCCGCCTGATCGCTGACCAGCAGGATCTGCCCCTGCAACGCACCGATCTGCCGCATCAAGCGTGTCGCCCAATCGATGCCGCGGTCGGCACGCTGGCCATCGCGCGGCATCACGTCCGGCGACAGCGCATCCAGATACAGCGCAACATTGCTGCCGTCGTCGGTCAGCGGTGCCACGGTGTAGGCATCATCGGCGTACACCACCAGCCCCACCTGCCCGCCTTGGCGTGCGCGCAGCAGCTCGCCCACTTTCGCTCGCGCCTGCAGCAGGCGCGACGGTGGCAGATCGGTCGCGGTGATCCGGCTGGACAAGTCCAGTACCACCAGCAACGGTGCGCTGGCCTGGAACATCGGTTGTGCCTGCTGCCGCCAGCTCGGACCGGCCATGGCCAGCGATGCCAGCGTCCAGCCGAGCAGCACCGCCCAGGGCAGACGTGCCCGCCGCCTTGCACCGGCGGCCAGCAGGTGCGGCAACAGATGTGCGTCCACCGCCTGCCGCCACACATCACTGCGCCGTTGCCGGTACAGCGCAAACGCGATGATCAGCGGCAGCGCCAACAGCGCCCACAGCCACTCGGGCCGCAGGAAGTGCAGTGCGTTCCAGTCGGGAAGATTCGAAGCAAACGCGATCATCGGCGACGCTCCGGCCACAGCCATGCCAATGCGCCCAGCAGCAACGCCAGGCCCAACGGCCACGCATAGCGTTCTTCGCGCGGGCGCAGGCTCGGGCCCTTTGCGGCCACTGGCTCCAGGCGATCAAGCTCGGCATAGATGCCGGCCAGCTGCGCGGTGTCACGCGCACGGAAGAACTGGCCGCCGGTCATGCTGGCGATCTTCTTCAGGGTGGCCTCGTCGACCGGATCCTGGTCGGTGGAAATCGGAATGCCGAACAACCGCATGCTGCCATCGCCGCCAAATGCAACCGTGTGGATGCGCACGCCTTCGGCGCGCGCCACTTCCGCCGCGCGCAGGGGCTCCAGCACACCGGCATTGCTGACGCCGTCGGTCAACAGGATCAGGACGCGCTGTCCCTCCGGCTGGCTGCGCAGGCGCTTCACCGCCAGGCCGATGGCATCACCGATGGCGGTCTCGCGTCCGGCCAGGCCGACCACGCTGTCGCGCAGCTGGTCACGCACGCTGGCCAGGTCCGCGGTCAGCGGCGTGAGCGTGTAGGCACGGTCACCGAAGATCAGCAGGCCGACGCGGTCGCCGGCACGGCGATCCAGGAAGTCGGCCAGCACGGCCTTGGCTGCGGTAAGGCGATCCACGGCCTGGCCGCCCAGCACCATGTCGCCCTCGCCCATGCTGCCGGACACATCCATCGCCAGCATCATCTGCCGCCCCTGCTGCGGCGGCGTGATCGCATCGCCCAGCTGCTGTGGTCGCGCCAGCGCGACACACAGCGCGCACCACCCCAGCCACAGCAGCAGCGTGCGCAGCCACGACACGTCAACCCGACCACCACCAGACAGCGCTTCCAGTTCGGCAGCGGCATAGGGCACGCGTAGTGCGGCGCCCGGATCTGCGCGACGCTTCCACCAGCGCATCAGCAGCGGCAACGGCAGCGCCAGCAGGGCCAGCGGCCATGCCAGCTGCAGGTCCGGCCATGGCCAATAGGTCGTCCACAGGTTCATCGGCGGCGCTCCAGCAGCATCGCCAGGTAGCGTTCGCGGGCCCAGCTGCGCACGGCGGCCACGTCGTTGCTGTCGACGCGCGGGCGATAGGCGCCTTCGGCCAGCAGGCTGCGATGTGCAGCGGGCAGCGTGCCCTGCGGGTCCACACGCTGCCACCAGGCGTCATCGCGCAGCGATTCACTGCCCGGCGCCGCATGACGCGCGGCCCGGCGCAGCAGTCCTGCGATCGCCGCCAGTTCTGCTGCAGCGTCGGTGGTGGCTGCCAGCTCCTGATCGAACAACTGCAACCAGCGCTGGCGACGGCGGCGACGCTGCCACATCACCGCGGCGATCACCAGCAGCACCAGCACGACCGCTGCGCCAATCATCAGGTAACCGGGGGCTGGCGGCCACCATGACGGTGCCGGTGGCAGCTGCACATCGCGCAGCGGCAGAGCGGCGCTCATGCCGGCACCTCGGTCGGTGATGGCGCCAGCCAGGCGTCGCTGGGTGCATCGGAGGACAGCACCTGCACGTCGACGCGGCGCGCACCGAGCTGGCGCCGCAGTTCCTGCAGCGGTTCAACGAAATGCGCCTGCCAGTGCGCCTGCACTTCGCTGCGGCGCAGGTCGAGACCGATACGCTGCTGCGCGGTCTGGAACTGCAGTGCGGCCGACGGCGGCTGCAGCTCCAGTGGATCGACCAGCAGCACCAGGCTGAGGTCGTGATGCTGGGCCAGCGCGCTCCAGCGTGCCGGTGGAATGCGGATGGCCTGCTGCGGATCGGCCAGCACCAGCATGCGTGCCCCGGGGCGCAGCACGCGACCGGCATGATCCAGCGCGCGCTCCAGGCCCAGATCATCGGACGGCGGCTGTGCATACCAGCGGGTAAGCGCGTCGAGCACGCGCAATACGCCGCGTGGCCCACCTGCGGGAGCGATCGGCGCTTCGCGGTCGCTGCCACGCAGCGCGCCCACGCGGTCGCCACGGCGCTGCGCCGACCATGCCGCAACAGCGCCGGCGCGGGCGGCCTGCACCGATTTGAAGCGCACGCGGGTGCCGAAGTACAGCGCCGGCGAGGTATCGGCCACGATCAGGCTGACCCGCTCACGTTCTGCCTGGAACAGCTTGGTGTGGGCGCGGCCGGTGCGTGCGGTCACGCGCCAGTCGATGTGGCGCGCGTCGTCGCCGGCCACGTACTCGCGCGACTCGGCGTACTCCATGCCGCGGCCGCGCAGCGGAGACGGTGCCTGCCCTGCGTTACCGGTGCGGCCACGCCGCGGCGGCGGCGGACGCTGTGCCAGCCGGCGCAACGCGACCAGTTCGGCCAGCTGCGGGCGCAGCCCGTCACCTTCGAGCGCAGACGGTGCCTGTTCCAGGGATGGATCGGTCATGCGCAGGCTCAGGGTGCCGGCACCCGGGCCAGCAGCTCCTGCACCAGGCGCTCGCCGTCCCAGCCTTCGGCGGTGGCTTCATAGCTGGGCAGCACGCGATGGCGCAGCACGTCGGCGGCCACCGCACGCACGTCGTCGGGGGTGACGAAGTCGCGGCCGGCCAGCCAGGCGCGCGCACGTGCGCAGCGTTCCAGTGCGATGGAGCCACGCGGGCTGGCACCCCAGGCGATGCGGCGGCCGAGGCCGGCGTCGTAGCGCGACGGGTCGCGCGACGCCAGCACCAGTTCGATCAGGTACCCCTCCAGCGCCGGCGCCATGTGCAGGTCCAGCACTTCGCGGCGGGCGTCGAACACGTCCTGCATCGGCATCTTGTCGGGCGCCGGCGCGGCCTCGCCCAACGCACCACGGGCACGCTCGCGGGCCAGCCGCAGGATTTCCGATTCGGCCGCCTGGTCCGGGTAGCCGATGCGCACATGCATCAGGAAGCGGTCCAGCTGCGCTTCCGGCAGCGGGAAGGTACCTTCCTGCTCGATCGGGTTCTGCGTGGCCATCACCAGGAACAGCGACGGCAGCGCATAGGTATGGCGGCCAACGGTGACCTGGCGCTCGCCCATGGCTTCCAGCAGCGCCGACTGCACCTTGGCCGGCGCGCGGTTGATCTCGTCGGCCAGCAGGATCGGGTGGAAGATCGGGCCGGGCACGAACTCGAAGCGGCCTTCCTGCGGGCGCCAGATCTCGGTACCGGTGAGGTCGGCCGGCAGCAGGTCGGGGGTGAACTGCACGCGGGCAAAGTCCGCTTCCAGGCGCGAGGCCAGTGCACGGATTGCCGTGGTCTTGGCCAGGCCCGGCGCGCCCTCCACCAGCAGGTGGCCGTCGGCCAGCAGCGCGATCAGCAGGCGTTCGACCAGTGCCGCCTGGCCGACGATCTCGGCCGACAACGCATCGCGCAGCTGGGTGAATGCCGCATGCAGGCGGGAGGTGGCCGGCGCGGGCGGCGGCGAGACGGATTCGGGCATCGGCGGTGGCAGGTTCATGGGGGCCTTTGACCGGCGCAGGACGGCACGGGTTCCCGACATCATCGCAGGGTGCCTTGCGATTGGCATCAAGAACGGCTGAACAGCCCTCCGCGCAGAGCGTGGTTCCCCTGGCGGAAACGAAGAAGGGCCGCACGAGGCGGCCCTTCTTCGAACACCTAATTGCGCTGGATCAGTTCTGCTTGGCCACGCGCAGCACCTTCGGGGTGACGAACACCAGCAGCTCGGCCTTGTCCTTGTTGCGACCGCGCTTCTTGAACAGGTTGCCCAGGAACGGCACGTCGCCCAGGAACGGCACCTTGCTGATGCTGTTGCGATCGGTGAACTCGTAGACGCCACCGATCACCACGGTCTGCCCATCCTCGACCAGCACCGCGGTGTTGACTTCGCGTCGGTTGATCGACGGCACGGTGCCGTAGCCCTCCAGCTGGATCAGCTGGTCGACTTCGTCCTTCTTCACCTGCATGTTGAGGAACACGCGGTTGTCGTTGGTGATGGTCGGGGTGACCTTCAGCTCCAGCACCACTTCCTTGAACTGGACGTTCGGGGTCGCCACGCCGCCAGCGGTACCACCGCTGATGGTGACGTAGCCGATTTCCTTGCCCTGCTTGATCATCGCTTCGCGCTGGTTGGTGGTGACCACGCGCGGGTTGGAGATCACCTCGCCTCGCGACTCCTGCTGCATGGCCGACAGCTCCACGTCCAGCAGGTAACCGGCATTGAGGATCGACAGCGCCAGCGAACCCGGGTTGCTGGCGGCAGCCACCGGCAGGTTCCAGTTCAGGCCACGGGTGATCGCCGAGCCGGACTTCACCGGCGGCGGGCCGATCCGGCCACCCGCTTCCCAGTCACGCTCGGCCTTGGCATTGGCCAGGTCGGTGGTGACCTGCGACTCGCGGGTCTTGGCGTTGGCATCCAGGCTGCCGCTGAAGTACACGTTGTCGCGGCTGCCGCTGACACCGAACTTCGCACCCAGCTCACGGGCAAAAGTATCGGTGGCGATGACGATGCGGCTTTCGATCAGCACCTGGTCGACCGGGCGGTCGATCACGTTGATCAGCTCGCGCATGCGCGCGATCTTCTTCGGGATGTCGCTGATCATCAGCGTGTTGGTGCGCTCGTCGGCCACGATGCGGCCGCGCGAGGACAGGAAGCCACTGTCTTCCTGCGAAGAACTACCCGAACCGCCACCACTGCCGCCACCGCCGCCGCCACCGATGCCCTTGGCCTCGGTCAGCGCTTTGAATATCTGCGTGGCGCTGTGGTAGTTGATCTGGATGTAGTCGGTCTGCAGGTCTTCGCGGTTCTCGATGGCGATGCGCGCGTCTTCCTTCTCCTGCTCGAACTTGGCCAGTTCAGCCTGCGGCGCCACCCAGATCACGCTGCCGTCGCGGCGCTTGTCCAGGCCCTTCGCGCGCAGGACGATGTCCAGCGCCTGGTCCCACGGCACATTGACCAGGCGCAGGGTCACGTTGCCCTGCACGGAGTCGGACGCCACCACGTTCAGGTTGGACTCCTCGGCGATCAACTGCAGCACGGTGCGCACCGGCACGTCCTGGAAGTTGAAGGTCACCGGCTTGCCGGTGAAGCCGCGCTGGCCGACGGCCTTGGCCGCCTGGGTGATGCTGCCGGCGGTGACCGCACCCACGGCGGCCTGGGCCTGCCGCGGGCTGATCTCGACCACGTACTCGTTGCCGCTCTGGTAGGCCAGCGATTCCACGGCGCCGCCAGTGCTCAGCACCAGCTGGGTGCCGGCACCCGACGGCTTGGCGTCGATGCGCTGCACCGGCGTGGCGAAGTCGGTGACGTTCATCGGCTTCTGCAGGTTGGCCGGCAGTCGGGCATTGCCGACGTCGACCACCACGCTGTTGCCCTGCGTGCGCAGGTCAGGGATCGCGCCCTGCCCGTCGAACTGCACGATCAGGCGCCCGGCGCCGTCATCGCCACGCTTGAAATCGATCTTGGCCACCGACAGGGCCGCCGGCGCGGCGGCCGGTGCCACGGTGGCGCCCACTGGCTTTTCCGCCGGTGCGGCAGCCAGCGCCGGAGCGCAGGCCAGCATCAGCGCGACTCCCAGCGCGCTGACACGGTTCAAGGTAGAGCGCCGGATGGGACGCAGCCCCTTGGCTTGGTGAAAGGTCATCGTGCTATCCCCAGTAAACGATCATTGATCTTCAAGCGAGAGCGTTGCCGGCCGTTCCAGCCAGCCGCCCGCGCCATCCGGCACCAGTTCGATCAGCTCCACGCGGTCTTCGAAGACCGCCGTGACCCGCCCGTCGCTCTGCCCCAGGTAACCGCCCGGGCGAACCCGGTAGGTAACCTTGTCCGGCCCCATCACCAGCGCCACGGTGCCTGCACCGGTGCCGATGGTGCCGACCATGTCCAGCGCATCCAGCGGGAAGCCTTCCAACGGCTCCTTGCGCCGGTTCGGGTCCGGTCGCAATCCGCCATTCCCCTGCTGCGGATTGGTCCAGGCATCGGTGAACGGATCGCGCATGCCCTGCGCGGAGTATTCAAAGGTCTCGAACTGCTGCATCACCGGCAGCGGCTCCAGCGGTTGCGCCGGTCGCGCACGCTCGCCTTCCACCCATTTCTCAAGGTTCGGTGCGTCGCCGGGCGTGCTGGTCACGCCACGGCCGCAACCGGCCAGCAGCAGCACAGCCAGCACCATCGCACCACGTACGGTCTGCGCGCGCATCACTTCTTGCCCTCCTTGCCAGCGTCGGATGCCTGCTGCGCCTGCACTTCGGTCTCGTCCAGGTAGCGGTAGGTCTTGACCGTACCGGACAGTTCCAGTGCACCGCTGCGGACGTTGCCGCCGGTCTTTTCCTTGGGCTTGAGGTTGATGTCATGCATGGTCAGGATCACCACCCGCGGCAGCGAGGCCACGCCACTGACGAACGCGCCGAACTGGTGGTAACTGCCCACCATGCGCAGCTTGATCGGCTTCTCGGCGTAGAACTCCTTGATCTGCTCCTGCTCCGGCTCGAACAGCTCGTTGGTCAGGCCGCTGGACAGCGCGGTCTGCGAGATGTCGATGATCAGGTCGGGCATTTCGGTCTTGCTCGGCAGCTGCCGCAGCATCTGCTGCAGCACCTGCTCCATCTGCGCCAGTTGCTGCTTCAGCGGCCCCAGGTTCACCGCGCGTTCCTGCTGCTTGGTGAACTCGGCGCGCAGCTCGGTTTCCTTCGATTCCAGCCCGGCCAGTTCCTCGCGCTTGCCGCTGATCAGCAGCATCCACGCCACGAACATGATGACCAGCGCCAGCAACGAGCAGAAGACGATCTTGGCCTTCTGCGGCCAGTTGCCGATGTCGTTGAAATCCAGGTTCTTGAGGTCGATCTTCTGGCTCATGCGCGGTCCCCCTGCAGCAGCGCATTGAAGGCCTGCGGCGGCTGCGCCAGGCGGCTGCCCTCGGACTTCGGGGCAGGTGCCGGGGCCGGAGCGGCCGGCTGGTTCGGTTTGGCCGGAGTGGCCGACGGTGCAGCGGCCGGTGCGGCAGGAGCCGCTGCCGGCTGGCCCGGTGCGGGAGCCGCAGGCGTCGCGGCATCCGGACCTGCGGCCAACGGAGCCACCGGGGCCGGCGCAGCCGTCGCCACCGAGCCATCGGCGTTCAGGCCCGGCGTCGCCGAAACCTCTTCGCTCTGTGCCGGCAGCTTCACCTTGACCACGAACACATACGGCAGCGCCTTGATGTCGGCCAGCGGGCCGACCTTGCCGTCCTTGTCCTTCTCCGGGTCACGCGCTTCGATGATCGACAGCTCCGGGTTGGTCATCCAGCCGGACGTCTCCAGGTTGCGCATGTACGCCGAAACGCGGGCATTGGACTGGGTGCGCCCTTCCAGCGTCAGCACATCCCCTTCCTGCTTCAGCGCGGTCAGCACCACGCCGTCGGGGATGGTGCGCACCAGCGCGTCGAACAGGTGGACCATCTGCGAGCGCTTGGCCTGCAGCTCCTCGATCACCTTCTTGCGGGCCAGCAGGCGTTCCTTCTGCGCGTCGAGGCGGTCGATCTCCTTGTTCTGTTCCTTGACCTTCTCGATCTCGGCTTCCAGATAGGCGTTGCGGTCCATCTGGCCGCTCACCTGGCGGTCGTAATAGAACCAGATCATCAGCGACAGCAGCAGGCCACCGACAGCGGCCATGCCCAGCATTGCGTAGAACTCGCGCTGGCGTTGCTTGCGCCGCTCGGCGCGCCAGGGCAATAGATTGATGCGTGCCATCAGTCAAAGCTCCTCAGCGCCAGACCGGTCGCGATCATCAGCGCGGGGGCATCCCGGGCCAACGCGTGCGCGTTCACCTTCGGCCCCAGGGTCATCTGCGCCAGCGGGTTGGCGACCACGGTCGGCACACCCAGCTGTTCCTCGACCATCTCCGGCAAGCCACCCAGCACGGCACAGCCGCCTGCCAGCACGATGTGATCGACGCGGTTGAATTCGCTGCCTGCATAGAAGAACTGCAGCAGGCGGCTGATCTGCTGGACCGTGGCCTCCTTGAACGGCTCCAGCACTTCCATCTCGTAGCTTTCCGGCAGGCCGCCCTGGCGCTTGGCCAGCCCGGCTTCCTCGTAGCTCAGGCCGTAGCGGCGCATGATCTCGTCGGTCAGCTGCTTGCCACCGAACACCTGTTCGCGGCTATAGAGGCTACGGCCGCCGCGCAGGACGTTGAGGGTGGTCATGGTGGCGCCGATGTCGACCAGCGCGACCACGCCGTCGATGGACACCGGCAGCTCGCTGGCGACCAGGGCGTAGGCGTTCTCGACCGCGAAGGCCTCCACGTCCATCACCTTGGCCTGCAGGCCACCGAGTTCCAGCGCGGACTGGCGCAGCTCGACATTCTCCGAACGCGACGCGGCCAGCAGCACCTGGACCATCTCCGGGTTGTTCGGGATCGACCCGATCACCTCGAAGTCCAGGTTCACTTCCTCGATCGGATACGGAATGTAGTTGACCGCTTCCAGCTCGATCTGGGCTTCCATGTCGTTTTCGTCGAGATCGGCCGGCATCGGGATCACCTTGGTGATCACCGCCGACCCCGCGACGGCGGCAGCGGCCAATTTCGCCTTGCTGCCTGAGCGGTTCATCGCCCGGCGGATGGCCTCACCCACGGCCTCCACTTCAACGATGTTCTTCTCCACCACCGCATTCGGTGGAAGAGGTTCCACAGCGTAATGTTCCACGCGGAAACGATTGCCACTGCGGGACAGCTGCAAAAGCTTTACCGCAGTCGAACTGATGTCGACGCCCACAAGCGGCGACTGACTTTTTGGGATGAGCCCCACGGTTTCTCCCCTGCCGACGGGCACTTGGACGCAAGAGCTGCGTCCGCGCATTAATAACGTATTCTTAGCAAATGGCAACCGCCCTGCTGTGAAATCCCTCACGGATTCACGATGCAGCCCCTGGCAATTCCCCTTGCGCTCCCCGGTGCCGACCCCAGCCGCCACCTTGCGTAATCTATACTCTGCGACCACGAAATTCGCAATCGGAATCTGAACCCGATGACTCGACTCCGCCGCTGGCTGCGCTGGATCTTCCTGATTGTCCTGGTCCTGGCGCTGATCGGCGCGGCCGCCGTGGGCGGTCTGTACTATGCCGTTTCCTCCAAGCTTCCCGACGTGCAGACCCTGCGCGACGTGGAAATGCAGGAGCCGATGTACGTCTATGCTGCCGATGGCAAGCTGATGGCGGTGTTCGGCGAGACCCGGCGCACCCCGATCACCATGAAGGACGTGCCCGAGAAGCTGAAGCAGGCGTTCCTGGCTACCGAGGACGCCCGCTTCTACGAGCATGGCGGTGTGGACTACAAGGGCATCGGCCGCGCGGTATGGCTGCTGGCCACCACCAACGACAAGCGCGTGCCGGGTGGCTCCACCATCACCCAGCAGGTCGCCCGCCAGTTCTTCCTCAGCTCCGAGTACAGCTATACCCGCAAGCTGGCCGAGATCCTGCTGGCGCGGAAGATCGAGTCCGAGCTGAGCAAGGACGAGATCTTCGAGCTGTACCTGAACAAGAGTTTCTTCGGCAACCGCGCCTACGGCGTGGCTGCTGCCGCCGAGTTCTACTACGGCAAGAAGCTGAACGAGCTGGACCTGGACGAGATGGCCTCGCTGGCCGGCATCCCCAAGTTCCCCTCTTCGGGCAACCCGATCTCCAACCCGGAACGTGCCCGCCAGCGCCGCGACAACTACGTGCTGCAGCGCATGGCCGACCTGAAGTTCGTCAGCCAGGCCGAGGCCGACGCGGCCAAGGCCGTGCCGATGCACGCCACCGCGCATGAGCCGCCGGTGCAGGTCGATGCCCCGTACGTGGCCGAGCTGGTGCGCCAGGAAATGATCGCCCGCTTCGGCGGCGACGTGGTCAACAAGGGCTATCACGTCACCACCACCATCGACTCCACCCTGCAGACCGCCGCGAACCAGTCGGTGCGCGACGGCCTCCTGCTGTACGACCACCGCCACGGCTGGCACGGCGTGGAGAAGCAGGTGCAGCTGGGCGCCGGTGACGACACCGCGGCCCTGGCCGAGCACCTGCGTGGCATGTTCGGCCAGGCCGGCCTGCTACCGGCGATCGTCGCCAGCACCGGCGCCGATGGCAGCGCCACCGTGGTGCTCGCCAACCGCACCGAGATCGTGCTGCCGGCCGGTGCTGCCAAGTGGACCAACAAGACCCCGGGCAAGCTGGTGCAGCGCGGTGACATCGTGCGCGTGCGCGCCGGTGCCAAGGAAGGTGAGTGGCTGCTGGACCAGATCCCGCGCGGCCAGTCCGCACTGGTCTCGCTGGACGCCCACAACGGCGCGTTGAAGGCGCTGGTGGGTGGCTTCAGCTTCTCCGGCAACAAGTTCAACCGCGCCACCCAGGCCCGTCGCCAGCCGGGGTCCAGCTTCAAGCCGTTCGTCTATGCGGCCGCCTTCGACAAGGGCTACAACCCGGCCTCGATCGTGCTCGATGCCCCGGTCGTGTTCCGCGACCGCCGCGGCAAGACCTGGGCCCCGCAGAACGACGGCGGCGGATTCCGCGGCCCGATGCGCCTGCGCGAGGCGCTGGTGCAGTCACGCAACCTGGTGTCGGTGCGCCTGCTGGATGGCATGGGCGTGGACTACGCCCGCAAGTACATCAGCGAGTTTGGCTTTGCCGAATCGGAGTTGCCGCCGAACCTG
The DNA here is from genome assembly GCF_036319965.1 of Stenotrophomonas sp. SMYL41. Taxonomy (NCBI): domain Bacteria; kingdom Pseudomonadati; phylum Pseudomonadota; class Gammaproteobacteria; order Lysobacterales; family Lysobacteraceae; genus Stenotrophomonas; species Stenotrophomonas sp. SMYL41. Next base: position 121,386 of record NZ_JAWIRX010000012.1, read on the forward strand.
TCGATGTCGCTGGGTACCGCCTCGCTGACCCCGCTGTCGGTGGCGCGTGGCTACGCCGTGTTCGCCAACGGCGGCTCGCGCGTGGACACCTGGCTGATCGACCAGGTCAACGACCGCGACGGCAACCTGGTGTTCAAGGAAAACCCGGCGCTGGCCTGCCGCGACTGCGCCGGCAGCAGCGACCAGCCGGTCAACCAGGTGGTGGACGGCTTCAACTTCGGCGCTCCGGCCCCGAAGGTGGACCCGGCCGCCGCAGCCAAGGTCGAAGCCCCGGCGGCACCGGCCAACCCGGATGCCCGCACCGCCCCGCGCGCGATCGACGCCCGCACGGCCTACCAGCTGGTGTCGATGATGCGCGACGTGGTCCAGCGCGGTACCGGTGTCCAGGCCAAGGTGCTCGGCCGCGAGGACGTGGGCGGCAAGACCGGCTCCACCAACGACCATCGCGATGCCTGGTTCTCCGGCTTCGGCGGGCCGTACGTGACCACCGTGTGGGTGGGCCGCGACGACTTCCGCTCGCTGGGCTACCGCGAATACGGTGGCAAGGCCGCCCTGCCGATCTGGATCGAGTACATGCGCACCGCGCTGAAGGACACCCCGATCGCGCAGAACGACCCGCCCAGCGGCATGGTCCAGGCCACCCTCAACGGTGCCACCGAGTGGGTGAAGGTGGAAGACATGGACCGCCTGACCGACTACGACCTGAACCTCAATACGCCGCAGGCCGACGCCGCCGCGTTCGATATTTTCTGAGGAAGGATGTTGGGGTGCCAACCGTGGGTTGGCACCTCCGCGAAATACCCACGCAGATGTCACATCGGTGCGCTAGTCTGTAGCCAGGTCGCAACAGGAGTCATCGCATGCATCGCGCCCGCCAGCATGCTGCCAGCCAGACCCGCGAGCGGCGCCACCGCCTCGCCCACGAAGCCGCCCGCCTGATGGCCGAAGGCGGCATCCGCGACTATCACCAGGCCAAGTTGAAGGCCGCCAGCCGGCTCGGCATCCACGACGATGCCTCCCTGCCCCGCAATACCGAGATCGAGGACGCCCTGCGCGAGTACCAGCGGCTGTTCTCCGGGCCCCGGCACGGCAACGAACTGCAGCGCCGCCGCGAGGCCGCGATGCGCGCGCTGGAGTTCCTGCACGGCTTCGCCCCGCGCCTGGCCGGTCCCGTGCTGGACGGCACCGCAGACGCGAACAGCCCCGTGCAGCTGCACCTGCACAGCGACGACCCGGAGGCCGTGCACCGCTTCCTGGACGAACACGGCATTCCTGCCGAATCGCGGACGCGTCGCCTGCGCATGGACCGAGAGCGCTGCCTGGACGTGCCGGTGTGGGTGTTCAGTGCCGAGGAGCTGACCTTCGACCTGGCCGTGCTGCCCTATGACGCGCTGCGCCAGGCGCCGCTGTCGCCGGTGGATGAAAAGCCGATGCGCCGCGCATCCGTGGCGCAGTTGCGGCAGGTGCTGGCCGAGGCGGAGATCACCGCGTACATCGGCGGGTGACGGTAGCTCCGGCCTTGGTGGGTGCGGACCGTTGGTCCGCGCTCGCCTTTGGTAGGTGCGGACCGTTGGTCCGCACGGCGCTTCAGGCGTCCGGATGCCTGACCGAAGAGCAGTCGAGCATGGCTCGAGCCCACCCTACCGCAGCTCATGCGGCTCCTTGGCATCGCCGGTCAGCAGGCGTGCCAGCCACGGCGCACCCGCGCGCCGTGGGTACTCCATCATCATCCGGGCGTGCATGTCCTGCAGATCAGCCAACAGCCAGGCCTGGTTGTAGACGTCGCCGAACGTGTCGGACCAGGCTGTCTGTATCCGCGCGCGCTCACCCCCGTTGAGGTTGGGCATCCTGTCCAGTGGCACCTCCAGCACCGGCGCCAGCGCCTCGTTGATGGCCGTGTTTTCCGCCTGCGCTGCGCGGAGCAGTGACAGCCGATGCTTCAGCTGCCAGCACGGGTACGGGAAGCAGCTTCCCGTGGCATCGATGTACGACGCCATGTCGGCCAGCATGTGAGCTTTCAGCTGCCACACCATCGCACTGTCCAGCAGTTGCCGTACCCGCATCGTGCGCAGCGTACCGGCCCGGACCTCTTCCGGCGTGGTGAACGGCTCGCCGGGCGTGGTGCCGCCATGCTGCGCCAGCACGATGCGATGGATCGCCTCGCCGGTGATGTTCTCCACGCGCAGCGCTGCCACGTCCGGGTGCACGCGCGGGGGCGGGATGCTCACCACCCGCCAGTGGTACCAGAGCACCAGCACCATGCCGGTCAGGCACAACAGGGTGAACAGGACCCAGCTGTCCAGATTGCGGGTGTAGTAGAAGTACCGCGCCCGCCACAGATAGAACGTGCGGTAGCTGATGAACCGGCTTACCCAACCATACATTGCCATCTCCTCGGCAAGGACCCCGGCGCGACGGGGTGGATTACGCGCGTCATGCCGGGGCTGCATGGCTTACCAGCCGATGCCTACGCCGACGCCCATGCTGCGCTCACCGCTGTTGGTGAACGCGCCATTGAGGCTGAAGGTGGCCGAGCCCTTCTCGTTGAGCACGCGCTGGTAGCCCACCGCCATCGCCGACTCTCCCTCGCTGTAGCCCACGCCTGCACCGAGGCGGTTGTAGGTGGCCAGGCCGGCGGTGTTCATCGCCATCGCGCTCTGTGCACTGCTCATCGCCGCCATGCGGTTGAAGCGCTTGTCCATCTTGTCCAGGCGGCGCTCGAAGTTGCTGATCGCCCCATCGGTGTACTCGTTGGCGCGGGCCAGCATCTTCTCCAGCTCGGCGGTGTCGACCTGTGGCTTCGGCGAGTCGTCCTTGTTGGCCTTCGGCTGCGGCGTGGGCTTGTCACCCTCGCCTACCGAGGCAACCTGCTGGGAGTCCTTGCCTACCGGTACCACAGGAGTTTCCTCGGCCTGCGGCTTCGGAACCGAGGACGACGCCAGGGCACGCGGTGCCGGGGCATCGTCGATGCGCTGCTCCAGACCGTCCATGCGGCCATTGAGCTGCTGCTGCATCGAATGCAGCTGGCCACCGTTGACCGCATCACGGCTGCCGGCCGCGATCAGGCCGTTGGCCACGTTGGAGATGACCATGCCGTTGGCGCCGGCGAGGGTGAGCTGGTTGACGCCGTCGGCGCGGACCGAGGGGGTTTCCTGGAACACGGAGCGAAGTTGGGTTTCGACCTTGTCCACGCGCGAGGTGCTGGTGACGACCGCGCCATCCAGCGCTTCAAGTGCGCCATTCAAGGTGGACTGTGTCTGGCCCTGGACATTGAAGCGCGGGCCGACGATGTCGCCGTTGGCATCTACCTCGCCGCCGAGGGTGGAAAGTGCACCGCGCAGCTGGCCGACGGTGGCGGCGTTGTGGTTGGCGGTGCCGTTGGCGATGTTTACGAGGCGGCGCCGCGCGGTCGGATTGCCGAAGGAAGCAACCCCAACTTCCGTAGCCGCAGAGTTGGCGCCCAAAGCCAGAGATCCCGCTGCACCTGATTCAACTACCGAACCACTGCCAATCGCGATACCTCGTGCGGAGTGCACTCGAGATCCAGTGCCGACCGCAAATCCGTAAGGTGCGTCGGCAGAAACGCCCGAGCCACGACCAAGAGCGACAGAGTTAACACCAAGTGCTCTCGCATAGGCCCCCAGTGCCGTACCACCGTCGACCCCAGTCATTGCAGAATCGCCGATTGCCACGCCCAAAAAGCCAGCAAAGGCATCTTCACTTAGCTCATCTGTATTGATCTTCAGGAAGCGTCCTTGATGCTCAATCTTGGATACCCGATCACTGACGCCAAACAACTGGCGACCGGTCACCACGTCGTGACTATCCCCAGAGACTGAACCATCGGCCACGCCAGTCAAACGCGCACCACCGTAGTCAATGACGCTCGCGTCCAACCCTCGCATTGCCTGCTGCCCCATCTCCCGCTCCTTGCGCATTGCCTCCAGATCATTCCGATTCTGCGAAATCTTCTGCTCTGCGGCGTACAGCTGGTTGCCCGTTACGGCATCACGGCTTCCTGGAGCCACTCGGCCGTCGGCAAGATTGGTCAGTACCATGCCGTTAACGCCATTCAGCGCGATCTGGCTCATGCCGTCAGCGCGGGCCGAAGGTGAATCCTGGAAAATCGAGCTGAGCTCAGCTTCCACCTTGTCCGCGCGACGACCGGCGGTGACAACCGCGCCATCGAGTGCCATCAGTGCGTCCTCGACGGTGTTCTGCGTTCCGCCCTGCACCGCGTAGGCCGGGGCGATGATGTTGCCGTTGCCGTCCACGCCTGCGCCGCCGCCGAGGGTGGCAAGGGAATCCTTTAGCTGGGAGACGGTGGTGGCATTGTGATCGGCGGTGCCTCGGGCAATGTTTACAAGCCGGCGTTGCATGCCTGCATTCCCAAATGACGCAACACCTTCTTCATTCGCCTGAGAGCTACTTCCAAGTGCCAGCGAGCCGTGAACCCCGCTTTCAACTCTTGCGCCAGCACCGATCGCGACGCCACCACTCGCGCCGCCAGCGGCTCCGCCAACTTCTGCGCCGGCTCCCATTGCAAATCCATTCTCGGAGCCAACAGACACAGTTGCCCCTCGACCAATCGCAGTGGAGTTCCTGCCCATCGCTTCTGCAAGAGTACCCACCGCGGTTCCTCCCTCCAGGCCCGTCTTTGCTGAATTTCCGACCGCAACGCCTGCCAAACCCGCTTGTGCGCGTTCACTGATGGGAGCTGACCCGATACTCACAAACTGCGCGACACCCTCAAGATCTGAGACCCGTGAATTGGTTGAATACAGCTGCCCACCAGACACAGCTTCGGCACTACTGGCGCTCAAGGCTCCATCCGCCACACCACTGATCTTCCGATTGGCATTGGCACTGTTACGCACATCCAACGTCGCACCACTGTTCTTCTCACCCAGGCGCACATTGCCAGTCGCGGATACCTGCGCCACCAGCCCGCCCAGTGCCGTTGTCTCAGCCAACGCCTTGGCGGCATCCGTCTTTGCCACGCCAGCTTCCGTACCCGCAGACCTGGCAATGCCCTCCACCCTCGCCACCTTGTCATTGGTCGCGTTTAGCTGCCTTCCGTTGACGGCCTCATAGCTGCTGGCGCTGACTACTCCATCAGCCACACCGGTCAGCTTCCGATTCGCATTTGCGCTGTTGCGTATATCCAGCACGGCGCCGCTGTTCTTCTCGCCAACACGAACGTTGCCGTTGACAGCCACTTGACCGACAAGACCCTTCAAGACTCCAGTATCAGCCAATGCCGTGTCCGCGCTGTCCTTCGCTGCGCTGGCTGCCGTCTGTGCCGAGTTCACGTTCGCGTTGGTTTCATGGAGCTGCTTGCCGGTCACGGCATCGTTGCTGGTCGCGCTGATGGCCCCGTCGGCGACGCCGACGATCCTGCGGTTCGCATTGGCACTGTTGCGCACATCCAGCTGCGTGCCACTGTTCTTCTGTCCCAGGCGAACACTCTCATTGGCAGCGGTCTGGCTGACGAGGCCACCCAGCGCCACCGTTTCGGCCAGCGCATTGCCCGATTCCACCTTTGCAGCGTTGGCGGTGGTCGTCGCTCCGTCAGCTGCTGTCTGGGCCTTGGTCACGGCCAGGTTGGTGGCATGAAGCTGGTTACCGGTGATGGCATCTGTGCTGCCGGCCCCCACTGCGCCATCGGCGATGTACTGGATCTTCCGCTTCCTGCTGGCGCTGCCGACCGATACCGAATTGGCTGACGCGGTCACCGCACCTGCACCCAGCGCAACGGCATTCTCATGTGAGGCCTGAGCGCGGTCACCCAGCGCCACGGAGCTGGTGTTCGAAGCCTTGGCCAGATTGCCCAGCGCACTGGCGAACTTTGCCGTCGCCTCGCTACCGCGACCCAGTGCCGTTGCCTGGCTGGCGCCTGCCTTGCTCAGATAGCCGACCGCCGTAGCGTGCTCAGCCTGGGCTTTAGCGTCACCGCCTACAGCAATCGAGAAGTTTCCGCTTGCGTTTGCACGGAAGCCGGTTGCAACGGCACCGTTGGCGCTACGGGTTCCGGCACCGACCGAGACACCCGCGTTCTGGTTCGCCACCTTGTTGCCGTCCGCATCCACGCCAGCGCGCGCGTCGTCGCCCAACGCTACGCTGCGGCCGTTGTACGCTTTGGCGTTGTTGCCGAGTGCGGTGCTGATGCCGTAGCTACCATTCTCTGCGGTGGCACCTTTGCCCAAAGCCAAGGTCGTTGCATCGATGCGGTTCGTCGCGGCCTGCGCAATTGACTTCACCGCGGCCAGCTCACCCGTCACATCGCCTGCGGTCTTCTCCACGGCCGTGAGCCGGGTATTGGTCTGGAACAACTGGTTGCCAGTGATGGCATCGGTGCTGCCGGCACCCACCACACCATCGGCGACGTACTGGATCTTCCGCGTGGACTTCGCGTTGCCCACGGACACGGAATTGGCCGAGGCGGTGACCGAACCAGCCCCCAGCGCAACTGCGTTTTCGTGCCCTGCATGTGTACCGTTTCCAAGGGCCAGTGAACTGACGCCCGTTGCCCTCGCAAGATTGCCCACTGCGGTGGCGAACTTCGCCGTTGCCTGCGTTCCTCGCCCCAGGGCCGTCGTCTGCTGGGCCCCGGCGATACTGGCTTTCCCGAGAGCGGTACTCAGCTCTTCATTGGCGACGGCATCTGAGCCGATCGCAACAGAGAAATTGCCACCCGCAACGGCCTTGTGACCCATGGCCACGGCACCGTGCGCACTCCGGGTACCGGACCCCACCGAGACGCCGCCCGCCCTGCCATTGACCTTGTTTCCTGCCACATCGACGCCGGCGCGCGCGTCATCGCCGAGCGCAACGCTCGCGCCGTTGTAGCCTTTGGCGTTGTTGCCGACTGCCGTGCTTGCGCCATTGGTGGTATTCGACTCTGCCAATGCTCCCTTGCCAAGCGCCAGTGCCGTCGCATCCACCCGATTGTTGACCGATTGCGCAAGGGTTTGCGTTGCAAACAGCTGCTTGCCGGTAACGGCATCCGTGCTTGCCGCACTCAAGCGCGCATCGGCCACGTTGACAATTCGTCGCTTGGTAGACGCGTTGCCAACGGAGACCGAGTTTGCCTCGGTCGCTTCTGAGTTGGCGCCGATGGCTGCAGATCCATTAGCCAGTGCCTTCGCATGATGACCGAGCGCAACGCCGCTGAACTCTGCACGCGCGTTGCCACCCACTGCAATGGCTCCGGAATAGCCAGCGGTTCCCGCAAATGCATTCCCTCCGATAGCGATGCGGGACACACCTGCCGTGCTTTCAACTGTGCGGGCGCCACTACCTACTGCTATGGAGTTCTGAGCGTAGGCACGAGCATCGTGACCGACAGCAGTGGTGCCGACGCCCGAGGCAACCGAACTCGCACCCAGTACCGTCGAGTAGCCGCTCGTGGCTTCCGCCTTGTACCCAACCGCCACGTTCCGGTCACCCTTTGCAATCACCTCATTTCCGAGGAGTACGCTTCCCTTCCCTGACAGCGCCGACGCGGTGCCTACGGCCACCGAACCCCAACCGCTGATGCTGGATCTCGAGCCCAGAATCATCTGCATGTCACCGTTGAGAGTTGAGTCTTTGTAGTAGGCATCATTCACGATGGCGCCCTGCAACACGATCCTGCGTGGCTGCGCGGCGAACAGCGAAGAGATCATGGGAGAGCTGGCCAGGAACCCAGCCACCTCTGCCTGATGCTGTCCTTTCTCATACTCATCCGGAAGCTCCTCTTGTGCTGATGCAGAGATTCCGAACGATGCAGCAGCCACCAACACCAGCAACCGCGGCTTGGTCCGGGAGGATTTCCCGCGTGGACGGCTCAACTCACTACCCACCACCCAGCACTGCTTGGCCACACTCCAGATACGTCGATAGATTCGATTCATGCTTGTTCTCCTTAACAACAGAGGGAAATGAAGCCCCGCGCGTGCGCGGGGCAATAGAAGGTCAGGCGCCTGGCGCCAGGGTCGTCACGTGATCGCGATAGCCGTCGTTCGACAGGCGGTACTGCAACTGCAGCGTGTTGCCCGGCTTGAGCTGGAAGGGCAAGGTCAGCGCAGCATCGGGGTAGAGACTTGTGGACAGCTCGCGCGGCGTGCACGCGCCACCTGCGTTGCATTCGGCGGCACCGGTAATGCCCACCCGCAGCGTGCCGGTATTGCGCAGGGTGTTGCCCTGTAGTTTCAGATCCACGTGGCCTTTGGCAGGCACCACGTTCACCAGCGCGCCCCAGACCAGGCTGACGCCGACGTTGGCCTGCGCCGCCTGCTCGTCGCCTTCCAGGATCGTGCCGTCTGGGCCCTTCACCCCCTCGAAGTAGATGCGGTAGGCCGCCTCTTTTTCGACGGTCTGCAGCGGAATCACCCGGATCAGACGATTGCTGCCGCCACTGAGCGCGAACTTGCCGGGCGTGATGGCAATCGCCGCATCGGCGGCCTCTACTTCGATCTCTTCTTCACCCACCTGTGCAGGGTTGGAGATGCGCAACAGGCGCGCCTGCACGTATTGCGGCTGGGTGGATTGCGAATACACGCGAATCTGCGTGCCGTGCTTGGCATCCACCGCTGCACGCATCGGATGAATAGACAGATTGGCCTGTGCCGGCGGGGCCAGCAGTGCGCTCAGCGGCAGCAGGCAGAACAGCAGCTTCTTCATGATGAGCCTCCGGAGGGATCAGGGTTTGGCAGTCGGTACGCGCAGCTCCACCGTCAGCTCGCCCTCATAGAGACCGGGGCGTTTGCTGGCGATGGGCGTGGGCGGTGTTTCCAGCGTCAGTGGCGTGGGCACGCAGTACACGGGCTGGCTGATGCCCGGCAGCCGCACCATGCGCAGTTGTGCGCTGTCGATGCCGCGCAGCAACTGTTCCTCGCCGTGCTTCATCGCCAGCAGGTTGCCGCCGTAGTTCAGCCCGACCTGGTAGTCGAGGCGCTGGGTATCGTCGCTGCCGCCGTCCTGATGCCAGACCGCAAAGTCGTGCCCTGGCGGTGGGCGCGGCCCACTGTCACGCACGGTGACGCCGAGGAATTCGCTCTGCGAGCCCACACCGTCGTACAGGCACATGTCCACGTCCTTGCGCCCGGCGACGACCTTGCGAATGGGGTCGTAGCGCAGGTCCATGTTGACCAGCGGTGCAACGCCGTCGAAGCCGGGGAAGTAGATCGATATCGCGTCGTAGTCGGTGACGGTGAAATCGAAATTGAAGGTGGCTGTGGCTACTGGTGCTGCGGCAGGGTCGGCTTTGATGTTCAAGCGCATCGTGGCCCTCCAGTGGCCTGCGACGAGCCTCGCAAGCTCAGATGCCGGAACCGTCACAGCCGCACCTGTACCGATCGGTTCATCCGCTCCACATCGGTACCAGTAGGTTGCGTTCAGCTTGCGCTGCTCACCATCCCAGTAATCGAAACCACAGCGATAGCCCGACATAGCCCGCTGCAGGCTTCCCAATGCCCGAATCTCCGCATGCAGCCCCGTCCGCAGCTCTACAAGGCGCAATGCGATCCCAGTTGTTCCTGTAGATATCGCCGGAGTTCCTTCCGTCGGACACCGCCCAAACTCAGCATCAGAAGCAGACCCACAAACCACATGGATCTGCCCATACTTCAGCGCGAGGTCGTGGCTGAACCCCAACACCGTCCGCGGCGCCCACAGCTCCACATCACCCGGCACCGCCGAGCGATCCCACGACATCACGATGTCCCTGCTCTGATCCGTCGGGTGCGTTTCCGGCGGCCACTGCGCCCACGCCCTGGGCGCCAGTACCACCAGTGCACACACCAGCATCAACACCAACAACACACGCCGGTTCATGGCGTTCCTCCTGCAGCAGCGGTCTGGGGCGTGGCGGCAATCAACGCGCGTTCCTGCAGCAGGCGGGTCACGCGGGCCTGCTGGCGGATCTGCGGCGGCAGCTGGGCCACGGCCAGCGGCTCGCAGTGCACGGCACCGACCAGCAGCACCACCTGGCGGCGCTCACGCACCTGCAGCGGGCAGTGCAGCAGGCGGTCGTCCTGCAGCAGGTACAGCGTTGTCTCGCGACGCGGGAAGTCGGCGACGAAGCCACCGTTGGCGCTGGTGCCGGGCACCGGCGCGTTGAGGATGCGGGCGCCGCCCAGCGGCGCTCCGGCAAGATCCTTGGCGTTGCCGATGAAGGTGTAGGTCACCTCGATCGGCACCGGCATGCGCATCAGGCGGCCGGGGCTGAGGAACATCGGCCGCGCGCCACCCACGCCGGTCACGCGGATGGCGGCGATGCTGTCCAGCGTGCTGGCATCCTGCACTTCGGCGCGATGCGACTGGTACGACGACAACGGCAGCAACCGGCGCTCGCCAATCTGCAGGCGTTGCCTGCGCAGGCCGCCCACCTGCAGTTCGGCCGCCACACCGCGCAGGTCGACGTCATCGGTGTCGGCCACCTGCACGGCCAGGCCGGCATCGGCGCCATTGCTGCCGCTCCAGTAGAAGCCGCGCTTGCCCAGCGCGAAGCCGGAGCTGTGCATGCCGCTGTAGGCGGTCTCGCTGCGGCCGCGCTGCTGGTAGTGCGCCAGCGTGGCGCCGCTCTGGCCGAGGCTGTTCTGCAGCTGGCCGCTGAGCGTGGCGCTGTAGCGGTCGCTGTTGTTGGCGCGCAGTTCGGCCGACAGCTCGCGGTACTGCGCATCGACGTCCTGGCGCAGGCTGTGGCCAATGCTGTAGTTGATGTCCGGGCGCTGGTGCTGCGGCTGGCGCACGTCCACGCTGTAGCGGCGCTGGCCGCTGCCGGCGGTGCCGCGCAGCAGGCGGGTCAGGCTCAGGTTGAAGTAGATGCCACGGTCGCGTTGATCACTGCCGCGCAGGCTGTCGCTGGCACGCTGCTGCCACACGCCCACGCGCGTGGAGACGCTGAAATCCTGCCAGCGATGGCTGCGGCTGAAGCTGGCCTGCCAGGTGCGGCTGAGCTGCGGCTCGCGTCGTGGCTGCCATTGCGCCGGCGGCGGCAGCAACGGGTCCAGCCCGGCCAGCGGATCGTCTTCTGCGCCCGGCAGCATGCGTCCTGCGCGCCAGGTCTGGCGCCGCGTGTAGCCCACATAGGCACTGCCACCGGCCAGCGGCAGCGCCATCGAAGCGGTGAGCGAGTTGGTGCAGCCCAGCTGATCGCGCGCGTCGGCCTCGAACTGGCAGGCCTTGCCGCGCATGCGCTGCTGGTAGATGTTCCAGGACGCGGTGCGGCGGTACGACAGCTGGTGTTGCTGGCCGGTGCTGCCATCGCTGCCGCGCATGCCGCCAAAGCTGGCGCGCAGTTCCTGGGTGGCGTACAGGCGGCGCAGGTCCACGCGCAGTTCGCCGTAGCGGAAGCCGCCGAGGTCGGCAGCGCCGGCCACCACCGCCACGTCGCGGCCCAGCGGCACACGCATGCCAGCCACCGCCACGCGTTCGCCATCGAAGCGATCACTGCGGCGCTCGCTGCGCTTGCCGCCCTGCACGAACCACTGCCACTGGCTGTTGGTCCAGTCGCCGCCCTTGTCGAACGGCGCGTCTTCGCTGCGCACCAGCACGCCATCTTCGTAGATGCGCAGGGTGATGTTGTAGTTGCCGAACGGGAAGTTGCGGGTGTCGATCTGGTTGATGCCGGCCTGCAGGTAGAAGGTCTGCAGCAGGCGCGTGCCGTCGTAGGCATCCACGCGTGCGTCGCGCGCCAGCAGTACGGTCAGCGGCGTGGCCTGCACGGCAGCATCAGCGTCCACGTAGGCCTGGGTAGTGCCCACGCGCAGGCCCTGGAAGCGGTCCAGCGGCAGCATGCTGAAACTGAAGGTGCCGCCCTGCGGGCTGGACAGGTTGCGGCGATCCATGCGCCCGGCCTGCAGATAATGCGCCTGCCCCAGGTCGTGGCGGTAATAGATGTTGTCGAACTCGAACGCGCTGTCACTGCCGCGGCTGCGGTAGCGCTGCTGGTTGAAGTTCCATTCGGCGGAGACATGCCCGCGATCAAACAGGCCCAGCACGCCGGTGCCTCGCGCGGACAGCGTCTGGTAGTCGCGGCTGCCACTCACATTGATCACCTGCTGGTGCAGGAAGGCGTTCTCGGCGTTGGCGCTGACGCGGTGGAAGCGCTCGGCGGCCGGCTTGCCGGGAATCCACTGGCGGGCGACGAACAGGCGCAGCGCGCCCTCGCCTTCGTCGTACAGCGCGCTCACGGCGGCGGGGTCTTTCGGTGGATCGAGATAACCGCAGCCGGCGGTGGCGCCACCGTAGCGGCAGGCCAGGTGGCTGTTGCGCGGCATGGGCTGTGACAACGCGGGCAACAGCGCGGCCTGCGCCTCGGCGGGCAGATCCAGCGCCTGCAGTACGCGGGCGGGATCTTCCAGCTGTACGTGCTCCAGGGTCACGCGCACCGGCGACAGCCCGGCCGAGCGGCCGAACAGCTGGATGTCGAGTTGTTCGGTCTGGCCTTCGACCAGATCCTCGAAGCCGGGCGGGACGCCGCGTGCGGCCACCAGTGGAGTGGACAACGCCAGGGCGAGCGCGACCGCCAGCCGGGTGATGGCGGGGGCGTGTGATGTCATGGGGGTACCGCTGGAAAAGCAGCCGGCCCGGCGTGCGGGCCGGCGCGGGAATTAAGGCGTGGTGGCCTTCTGGTTCAGCACGACGCTGACGATGCCGCCGTAGCGGCCCTTGGTGGTGATCGGCGCCGGGGTAGTCTGGGCGATGGTCAACGGCATCGAAATCGAGGCGCCCGGGGTAGAGCCAGCACCCGTGAACAGATCAGCCGCCTTGTACTCGATCGCAGTGGCATCCAGCGTGCGATTGTTCAGGCTGACGGTCATCGGGATGGTGACGGTGCCGGTCTCGTTGGCCAGGACGAATGGGCCGTCGATACGGGCCTCGATGTCGGCCTTCTCATCATTGGAATGGATACGCACACGCTGGGTATCCGGGATCAGCCCGCGCAGCGGGTCGTGGGTCAGGGTGACCATATCCGGCAGCGGAGTACCGTCATCACGCAGCAGGGCCAGGGTCGGGTCGACGTCGGCGTAGACGGAGATCTTGGTTTCCACGGCATGCGCGGACAGCGAAGCCGTGGCCAGCGCTGCAGCGAGCGCGGCCTTCTTGAGAATGGCGTGCATTGTTGTCTCTCTCGGACAAGGGGGAATATGAAAGCTCCCCTCCCCAAGGAGAAAAGGGAGGGAAGCGCCGCCCGCGGGGATGGGTGCGGGCGACGGAGAGAATGTTAGAAACCCCTTGCTGTGCAGACCATTCAAGCTTTCCTAAATCACTGAACGTTAAGGAGAATCCTTGAGGGCGTTCAATGTTTGAGAGTTATGCAATTCCCCTCATTTGTGGAATGCAAGAAACCTCATTGCCTTGCTTTTGTAGAGTCGACTGTTAGTCGGCTGCTCTTCTGATACGCGCTTGGCGCGTGAGTCGAGCGTGGCTCGACTCACGCCATGTCACCACCACAAGCGAGCCTCAGCCCGCGGGCACCACGGCAACGCGGTCAACATCAATGTCGGTCGGCTTGAACCGATGCGTATCGACCTTGCCACGCAGCTCGACCACGGTATCAGCACCGACGGCCTGCGGCGGCATGTCTTCGTCGTCGATCTCCACTTCGATCTGACCGCTCGCATCGCGGAACTGGTAGCGCTCGTGACCAAGCTTGGTGACGAGGTTGCCACGCAGCACCACCGGGTGGTCGTCGCGCTGGGCGCGCGCGTCGTTGACGGTACTGACAGCGGTTCCTGCGCCTGGGCCGGTGTACTGCGCGGACACCTGCGGGCTCAGCACGGCCAGCGGCGTGGCGATGAGGGCAACGGCAAGCAGTCGGTTCATGGTGTTCTCCATGGTTGAGTGGTACCCGCAGGTTCTATCGCCTCGGATGTGATGCCTATGCAATAGATCCGAAAAGATGTGAAAGCGACATTCATTGTCAGAAAGCATTCAGATCCTGAAGCGCGCGCGTGCAGCGGCGAGTCCGTGCTCGACTCCAGAGGATCGTGCGGTCCCACGGTCCGCACCTGTCAGGTCCGCTCCCCCAAAAAGAACGCCCCGCGAATGCGGGGCGTTCTTGGCACAATCTACGCGGGGCGATCAGCCCTGGTAGTCGCGCACGTCGCTGCCGGTGTAGACCTGGCGCGGGCGGCCGATCTTCATTTCCGGATCAACCTGCTGTTCCAGCCAATGCGAGACCCAGCCGGAGGTACGGCCCAGGGCGAACATGACGGTGAACATTTCGGTCGGGATCTGCAGCGCCTTGTAGATGATGCCGCTGTAGAAATCGACGTTCGGGTACAGCTTGCGGGCGACGAAGTACTCGTCCTGCAGCGCGGCCTGTTCCAGCTTCACGGCCACGTCCAGCAGCGGGTCCTGCACGCCCAGCTGCTTGAGCACCTTGCTGGTCATCTCGCCGATGACCTTGGCGCGCGGGTCGAAGTTCTTGTAGACGCGGTGGCCGAAGCCCATCAGGCGGAAGCCGGAGGTCTTGTCCTTGGCCTTGACCACGGCGGACTCGACGTTGTCGGCGCTGCCGATCTCTTCCAGCATCTTCAGCACGGCTTCGTTGGCACCGCCGTGGGCCGGACCCCACAGCGCGGTGACGCCAGCGGCGACCGACGCGTACGGGTTGGCGCCGGTCGAGCCGACCAGGCGCACGGTCGAGGTCGAGGCGTTCTGCTCGTGGTCGGCGTGCAGGATGAACAGCAGGTCCAGCGCCTTGACCACGTCCGGGTTCAGATCGTACTGGCCGTCAGCCGACTCGAAGGTCTGCTTCAGGAAGCGGCTGACGTAGTCCAGCGAGGTGTCCGGCTTGTTGGCCGGCAGGCCCTTGCCGTGGCGGTAGATCAGCGCCGACAGGGTCGGCACCTTGGCGATCAGGCGCACGGCGGCCTGGCGGCGCTGTTCTGCGTCGGACAGGTCCAGCGAGTCGTGGTAGATGGCCGACAGCTGCGCAATCGCGGCTGCCAGGATGGCCATCGGGTGGGCATCCTTGGCGAAGCTGCCGATCAGGGTGTTGATCGAATCATCGACGTTGGCTTCGGCGGTCAGCTCATCGGTGAAGGCCTTCAGCTGCTCGGCGCTCGGGCGCTCGCCGTTGATCAGCAGGTAGGCCACTTCGACGTAGCTCGACTTTTCCGACAGCTGTTCGATCGGGTAGCCGCGGTACAGCAGCACGCCCTTGTCGCCGTCGATGTAGGTGATGGCGGACTTGCAGCTGGCCGTCGCGGTGAAGCCGGAATCGTAGGTGAAGAACCCCGTTTCCTTGGTCAGCTTCGCGATGTCGACGCAGTCGTTGCCAAGGGTGGGTTTGATGACGGGCAGAACGACCGACTTATCGCCGGCGTTGAGCGTGACCTGATCAAGATCGGACACTGTGTGCGCTCCTTCATGGGAAGGCGCCTGCCCAAGCGCATTGGTCAGGCACGTGAATGACGTCCACGACCTGTGTCGTGGATCACGCCATTATCGCACAGCAGCATTTGCCCGGCGCTAGACAGAAGTCGTAGACGGCAGGCGGCCAGAACCCGGCCAGCAAGCGGCCCGGATCGGCAAAAGCGTTGTCATACGAACGCAGTGTTCCGCCCATCCAAACGCCCGTTGGGTAGGCGTCGGGGAAAAACAAACGGCCGCGCAGAGCGCGGCCGTCGGTTCGAAGCGGGATCGACAGATCAGCGCGCGTAGCGCTTCTGGAACTTGTCGATACGGCCCGAGGTGTCGATGACCTTGTGCTTGCCCGTGTAGAACGGGTGCGAAGCAGAGGAAATTTCAACCTTGACCAGCGGGTATTCGTTGCCGTCTTCCCACTGGATGGTTTCCTTCGTGCCCATGGTCGAGCGGGTCAGGAACTTGAAATCGGAGGTGACGTCATGGAAGACGACGTCGCGGTAGTTCGGATGGATATCGGCCTTCATGGGCTCACACCGTAAATGGGCTGGTGGTCAAGAGCGGCATTATAAGCACCGGTTGCCGCCCGGGGCAACCAGTGCCGGTCGATCGGCTTCAGTCCGCGCCCAGGGCGTGGCGTACCAGGGCCTCGAAACGCTGCTGGTCGTAGGCCATCAGCAGATCGCAGTTGTCCGGCTGGCCGGTCTGGCGGTTCCAGTCGACGATGGTGGCGCCGCGGCTGAACGTGCCGTTCAGCTCCACGTTCAGCGGCCGCGATTCGACCTGCAACTGCCCTTCCGGGTTCAGCGCCCAGGCCATGGCAACCGCATCGGCGGTGTACCAGCGGCCGCCCTTGCTGTCTTCGGACAGGGCACGGGTCTTGCGCGAGATCAGCTCATAGAAGCGGGCACGATCGGAGTCGGCCTGCAGCCACTTCTCGGCTTCTTCCAGCGGCAGGCCGTGGGCGACGGTGGCCTCCCAGTCCGACACCAGCAGGTGCTTGAACGAGGTGAACACCACGTGCGCGGCTTCCGGATCGAAGGCGATGTTGAATTCGGCCGCCGGCGTGATGTTGCCGTGGCAGGTGACCGCTCCGCCCATCACCACGATGCGCTTGATGCGCTGGGGCAGGGTCGGGTCCAGCTTCAGGGCCAGCGCCAGGTTGGTCAGCGGGCCAAGCATCACCAGCATCAGTTCGCCGGCATGCTCGTGCGACAGGCGCAGGATGGCCAGCGCAGCGTGCTCGGCTTCAGCCTGGCGGCTCGGCGGCGGCAGGTCCACGTCGCCATAGCCATCACGGCCATGCACGTGGGCAGCGTCGACGGAGGGATACAGCAGCGGATCCGGGCTTCCGGCAAACACCGGCACGTCGGCGCGGCCAACGATATCGCAGAGCTTGAGGGCGTTGCGGACGGTGTACTGCAGGCCGACATTGCCGGCGGCGATGGTCAGGGCGACCACATCGTGCCGTTCATCGGCAAAGGCCATCAGCAGGGCCAGGGCGTCGTCCACACCGGGGTCGGTGTCGATCAACAGGGGGATCTTGTGGGTCATCGTTGCCGTCTTCAGATCGGCAACGAAGTGTGGACCGGGATGATGACCGTTGCAAGTACGGGGGTGGGGGTTCTGGCAGGGCTGCGCCCTGCACCCACCGAGGCAGGAGCAACGGCAAGAGCAAAAGCTGGCTATCCGTGGGATGGCGGGGTGGGTCCGATGGCGGGGGACGGCGTGAATACATCCATGTAGCCTCGGTCGCGCCATCCATGGCGCTCACGCCCCCGCCACCGGACCCACCCCGCCTTCGACAATTTCCCGCGGTCTGTCGGAACGGCGTTCTGCTCTGGTAGGTGTCGACCTTGGTCGACACATCCACGCAATGCGTGGAGGAAAATGTAAATGATCGAATCGGCTCTCTGTAGAGTCGAGCCAGGCTCGACTCACGCGCGCAGCGCGAAAAGCAGCCGAGCGTGGGCTCGGCTCTACAGTAGATCCACGCCATGCGTGGATGTGTGGACCAAGGACCACAGCCACCAAGGCGGCATTACGCCGAGGCGTAGCGCACGGCCGTGCCGATCCAGCGCTGCACCACGCGGTCGGCCAGCGCGGGGTGCTGGTCCAGCAGGCGCTCGGCCAGCGCGTGCACGCCAGGCAGCAGGCCGGCGTCGCGGGCCAGGTCGGCAATGCGGAAACCGGCCAGGCCGGTCTGGCGCGTACCCAGCAGTTCACCCGGGCCACGCAGCTCCAGATCCTTCTCGGCGATGACGAAACCATCGTTGGTTTCGCGCATGGTCTGCAGGCGCTCGCGCGCCATCTGCGAGAGCGGCGCCTGGTACAGCAGCACGCAGCGTGATACCGCCGAACCACGGCCGACGCGGCCGCGCAGCTGGTGCAGCTGGGCCAGGCCCAAGCGCTCGGCGTTCTCGATCACCATCAACGAGGCATTCGGCACGTCCACGCCCACTTCAATGACGGTGGTGGCGACCAGCAGGTCGATGTCGCCGGCCTTGAACGCCACCATCGTCGCCAGCTTTTCGGCGGCCTTCAGGCGGCCATGCACCAGCCCAACGCGCACGCCCGGCAGCAGCGCCTGCAGCGATTCGAAGGTGGCCTGCGCGGGCGTTGCATCCAGCTCCTCGCTTTCCTCGATGAGCGTGCACACCCAGTACACCTGCCGCCCTTCCTGGCAGGCCAGCGCGATGCGTTCGATCAGCTCCGGACGGCGGTCATTGTTGAGTGCGACGGTCTGCACCGGCGTGCGGCCTGGCGGCAGTTCGTCGATGGCCGAGACATCCAGATCCGCGTATTCGGACATCGCCAGCGTGCGCGGAATCGGCGTGGCGGTCATCACCAGCTGGTGCGGCACACTGTTGCCGCCCGCGCCCTTGTCGCGCAGGGCCAGCCGCTGGTGCACGCCGAAGCGGTGCTGCTCATCGACGATGGCCAGGGCCAGATCCTGGAACACCACTGCGTCCTGCATCAGTGCATGGGTACCGACCACCACCTGCGCTTCGCCGTTGGCGACCTGTTCCATCACCTTGGCGCGCGCCTTGCCGGTGACCTTGCCGGCCAGCCAGGCGATGCGCACGCCCAGCGGTTCCAGCCAGCCGCGCAGGTTGTTGAGATGTTGCTCGGCCAGCAGTTCGGTGGGGGCGGCCAATGCGACCTGCTTGCCCTGCTCCACCGCCAGCATCGCGGCCAGTGCGGCCACCACGGTCTTGCCGGAGCCGACATCGCCCTGCACCAGCCGCAGCATCGGGCTGGGCCGCGCCAGGTCCTCGCGGATCTGCTTGAACACGCGCGCCTGCGCGCCGGTCAGCGCGAACGGCAGCTGCTTCAGCAGCGCCTTGGCCAGCGTGCCGGGGCCGGCCAGCGGAGGCGCATGGTGCGCCTGCAAGGCAATGCGCTGGCGACGCAGGCTGAGGTGATGGGCCAGCAGTTCTTCCATCGCCAGGCGACGCTGCGCCGGGTGCGTGCCTGCTGCCAACGCGGCCAGATCGGCATCCGGCGGCGGCCGGTGTACGGTCAGCAGCGCACTGCGCAGCGACGGCAGGCCGAGGCCATCCAGCCAGCCGCTGGGCAGCAGTTCCAGCGTGCTTTCCTCGGGCAGGCGATCCAGGGCCTGGCCGATCAGCTTGCGCATCGTCATCGGGCCCACGCCTTCGACGGTGGGGTACACCGGGTCGAGGCGGTCGCCGAGTTCGGGATCGTCGTTGCGGCCCAGCACCTGGTAGCTGGGATGGACGATTTCCAGGCCAAGATGACCGGGCTTGGGGGTGCCGAAGCAGCGCAGCCGGTTGCCGACCGCGAACTGGCCGACCTGCTGCTGACGGAAATGGAAGAAGCGCAGCACCAGGGTGCCCTGCCCTTCGTCCTCCACCGCGACCTTCAGCATCGGCCGGTAACGCATGCCACGCTCGACCGCGACCACCCGCCCTTCCACCTGCGCCGGCACGCCGTTGCGCAGGTCTTCGATGCGGGTCAGCCGGGTCCGGTCTTCATAGCGCAGCGGCAGATGAAGCCAGAGATCCTGCAGGGTGGCCAAGCCACGCGCCTGCAGTTTGGCGGCCACGGCCGGGCCCACGCCCGCAAGCATCGCCAGGGATGCTTCGCCGGACGGTGACAGGACCGGGGTGACCGCCGCCTTGCGTGCCACGTGGCGGTCAGTCGATGACCATCACCGCGTCGACCTCGAAGTTGGCGCCCTTCGGCAGGCCGGAGACTTCGATGGTGGAACGGGCCGGATACGGCGCCTGGAAGTAGTCCTGCATGACCGCGTTGACCTTGGCGAACTCGCCCAAGTCGGTCAGGTACAGGCCCAGACGCACGACCTTGTCCAGCGAGCCGCCAGCGGCTTCGGCCACGGCCTTGAGGTTGTCGAAGGCGCGGCGGGCCTGTGCTTCGACGTCACCAGCGCCAACGACATCGCCGGTGGCCGGGTCGAGCGGGATCTGGCCGGAGAAGTACACAGTGTTGCCGGCGCGCACGGCCTGCGAGTACGGGCCGATGGCGGCGGGAGCCTTTTCGGTGTTGATGATCTGGCGGGACATGGGACGCTCCGGTGCTTGGGGGAAAACAGAGCGGTGATTGTACCGGGTGGGGGCGGTATCGGCTGGGATCGGATCCGTTTCCTGGCGGGAAATGGATCCGATCCCATGCGTCGTGTGCGCGGGACATCATCCACGCCTGGCGTGGACCTACTGGCGGCGCACCGACTGCACGACCGACAGGCGGCGCAGGCGGCGCATGACCTCGGCCAGGTGGTTGCGATCGCGTACCTGGATGTTGAACGCCAGCACGGCGGCGTTGAAATCGCGGTCCAGGTAGTCCACGCGCTCGATGTTGGAATGGCTCTGCGCGATGGCGGCGGCCAGCTGCGCCAGCACGCCGGTGCCGTTCTCCACTTCCACCACCAGCGAGGTGTCGTAATCGCCGGAGACGGTGGTGTCCCAGCCGATCGGCACCCAGCGCTCGGGCGACTTGCGCAGCTCGGCCAGGTTCGGGCAGTCCATGCGGTGTACCACGATGCCCTTGCCGGCGGTGTGGTAGCCCATGATCTCGTCGCCGGGAATCGGCTGGCAGCAGCCGGCGAAGGTGACCACGCCGCGCTCGCTGCCGTTGATCAGGATCTTTTCCTGCGAGTGGTGGCGCGAATGCGGGCCGCCCCGCAGTTCGGCGTAGGCCATCAACGCCTGCGCGGCCTGGGTCGGCATCCAGTTGCCGAGCGCGACCTCGGCCAGCAGCGCCTCCAGGCGGGGGAATCGGTGTTCGGCCAGGAACGCATCCAGGCGCCCCTTCGGCAGCCGCTCCAGCGACGAATCCATCGCTTCCAGCGCCCGGTCGAGCATGCGGTGGCCCAGCTGCACGGCGTCTTCGTGCTCCAGCTGCTTGAGCTGGTGGCGGATGGCGGTGCGCGCCTTGCTGGTGACCACGAATTCCAGCCACTGCGGTTTCGGCGTGGCCGAGCGCGCGGTGATGATCTCCACCGACTGGCCCGATACCAGCTTGGTGCGCAGTGGCACCAGTTTCTTGTCCACGCGCGAGGCCACCGCCATGTTGCCGACGTCGGTATGCACGGCGTAGGCGAAATCGAGCGCGGTCGAGTTGCGCGGCAGGGCCAGGATCTTGCCCTTCGGCGTGAACAGGTAGACCTCGTCCGGGAACAGGTCGACCTTGACGTTGTCGAGGAATTCCAGCGAGGAACCGGCGGCGCGCTGCGAGTCGATCAGCTCGACGATCCAGGCGTGCGCGCGGCTCTGCGCACTGTTGGGCGAATCGCCACCGAACTTGTAGGTCCAGTGCGCGGCCACGCCGCGCTCGGCGATCAGGTCCATCTCCTCGGTACGGATCTGCACTTCGATCGGCGAGCCATACGGCCCGAACAGCACGGTGTGCAGCGACTGGTAACCGTTGGCCTTGGGAATGGCGATGAAATCGCGGAAGCGGCCATCCAGCGGCTTGAAGGTGGCATGCACCGAACCCAGCGCGTGGTAGCAGCTGGGTACGCTGCGCACCACCAGGCGGAAGCCGAACACATCCATCACCTGGTCGAAGGTCTTGTTCTCGTCGCGCATCTTGTTGTAGATGCTCCACGGGGTCTTGATGCGGCTGATCAGCCGATGCTCGATCCCCTCCTTGGCCAAGCGTTGCGACAACTGCACCTCCACCTGCGCCATCGCCTCGCGGCGCACCACCGGCTGGCTGCGGATGTGTTTTTCGATGATGGCGTGGCGCCACGGGTACAGCGCCTTGAAACCGAGGTTCTGCAGCTCGCTCTTGACCAGGCTCATGCCCAGGCGCTGGGCGATGGGCGCGTAGATCTCCAGCGTCTCGCGGGCAATGCGGCCGCGTGCCTCGCGGCTCTGCGCGCCCAGCGTGCGCATGTTGTGCAGGCGATCGGCCAGCTTGATCATGATCACGCGCAGGTCGCGCGACATCGCCAGCAGCATCTTGCGGAAGCTCTCGGCGGCCGCCTCCTGGCGGTCGCGGAACTTCAGCTTGTCCAGCTTGGTGACGCCGTCGACCAGTTCAGCCACGGCTTCGCCGAACTCGGCGGCCAATGCCTCGCGGGTCAGCGGCGTGTCTTCGATGGTGTCGTGCAGGATCGCGGCGATCAGCGCTTCCACGTCCAGGCCGAGCTCGGCCAGCACCTGGGCCACGGCCACCGGATGGGTGATATAGGGCTCGCCCGACTTGCGCGTCTGCCCAGCGTGCGCGGAGGCTCCGACTTCCCAGGCACGGCGCAACAGCGGCAGCTGTTCCGGCGGCAGGTAATGGGCGGCGCGTTCAAGCTGGAGGACGTAGTCGGGTACGGCGGCAGTGGGGGCTGCGGCGACCTTGGCAGTGGGGCCTGGGTTCATGCCCGCAGCCTATTCCAGCGCGACGTTTACGGCAAATCCTGAATGCGAAACAGCCCGCACGGGGCGGGCTGTTCGGCACATCCAACGATTACGTTGATCGATGCGATCAATCGTCGTTCTTGGACATGTCTTCGTCGGCGACCACTTCTGCGGCGGCCCACTCCAGCGCTTCGCGCTCGGCGCGCTCACGCTCGGCCTTCTCGACTTCGTCGATCAGCGCGTTGTCGATCTTGCGGGCGGCGATTTCGCGCAGCGCCAGTACGGTCGGCTTGTCCTCGGTCTCGCTGTTGTCCAGCGTGGCCTGCACGCCGTTGGCGAGCTGGCGGGCACGCTTGGAAGCCATCATGACCAGTTCGAAACGGTTGTTAACGACTTCCAGGCAATCTTCTACGGTGATGCGGGCCATACGGGCTCCCGGCGACCGGTCGGCCGCTCAGTCGAATGAGGGAAAGGGGGCGAAGTGTACCGGCAGGGGCTGGACAAAATCAAGCCAACCCCCACCCGATTCTTTTGGAATCAGTCAGTTGCACCCGGATCGGGGGTCAGCAGGGCCTGGATCAGGCCGGCGTGGCGGACCTTCTGGGCCTCCCGGCGCAGGCGGCTGGCGGTGAAGATGGCGCACAGCTCATCGACGGCGGTGTCGAACACCTCGTTGACGATGACGTAGTCGAACTCGTTGAAGTGCAGCATCTCGTCGCGGGCCGCGCCAAGGCGCTGGGCGATGACCGCCTCGCTGTCCTGGCCGCGCTTGCGCATGCGGTCCTGCAGGGCCTGCTTGGACGGCGGCAGGATGAACACGGTGACCGTGCCCGGCACCAGCTGGCGCACCTGCTGCGCGCCCTGCCAGTCGATTTCCAGCAGCACGTCCTGGCCGGCAGCCAGCTGCGGCTCCACCGACTGGCGGGCGGTGCCCTTCCAGTCGCCGTGCACCCAGGCATGCTCGAAGAAGTCGCCGGCGGCGATCATTTCCTCGAACCTCTCCGCAGAGACGAAATGGTAGTGCTGGCCGTTCACTTCACCCGGGCGCATCGCGCGCGAGGTGAAGGAGATAGACAGGGCGATCTGCGGATCACGCGCCAGGGTGGCGTTGACGATGCTGCTCTTGCCGGCGCCGGACGGCGCGGCAACGATGTACAGCGTGCCGCGCGCAACGGCGTCCGACGGCTTCGACGGAGCGCTCATGCGGGGGATCCAACGGGTTGATTTCGCAAAATTTTTCCTCGGTGTTCCTGATCCGGCGCGGAGGATCGCGCCAGGACGGCGGGAGCTGCGCGGAACATCCTGGAACCAGGCCCGGCAGACGCTTCCCCGGGGTGCGGGCACGCAACTTTACCAGAGCAACCCCGTTGCGCGCCCTCCCGGCAGGCGCCGGGCCTTGTGCCACATGGGCATCCGGGGGCCTGTGCTATAACCGGGCCGTACCCAACGACAGCCCGGAGGCCTGCGCCTCCCCGCCATCCCAGGAGAACGGCATGCCATCGATGAGCCGCCGCCAGTTCCTGAAAGTGACCGGGACAACCCTGGTCGGCTCCAGCCTGGCACTGATGGGCTTCGCGCCCGGCGTCGCGCTCGCGGAGGTTCGGCAGTACAAGCTGACCCGCGCGACCGAGACCCGCAACACCTGTACGTACTGTTCGGTGGCCTGCGGCATCCTGATGTACAGCCTCGGCGACGGTGCCAAGAACGCCGAGCCGAGCATCTTCCATATCGAGGGCGACCCGGACCACCCGGTCAACCGCGGCACGCTGTGCCCGAAGGGTGCCGGCCTGGCCGACATCATCCACAGCAAATCGCGCCTGCTCTACCCCGAGTACCGCGCGCCGGGCTCGAACGAGTGGAAGCGGCTGAGCTGGGACGATGCGCTGGACCGCATCGCGCGGCTGATGAAGGAAGACCGCGATGCAAACTTCGTGCAGAAGAACGAGGCCGGGCAGACGGTCAACCGCTGGCTGACCACCGGCATGCTGGCGGCCTCGGCCACCAGCAATGAAACCGCGGTGCTGACCCACAAGGTCGTGCGCTCCCTCGGCATGTTGGCATTCGACAACCAGGCACGTGTCTGACACGGCCCGACGGTGGCAGGTCTTGCCCCGACGCTAGGCCGTGGTGCGATGACGAATCACTGGGTCGACATCAAGAATGCCGACCTGATCCTGATCATGGGTGGCAATGCCGCCGAGGCACACCCATGCGGGTTCAAATGGGTGACCGAGGCCAAGGCACACAACAAGGCCCGGCTGATCGTGGTCGATCCGCGCTTCAACCGCTCGGCCGCGGTGGCCGACGTGTACGCGCCGATCCGTACCGGCACCGACATCGTGTTCCTGGGCGGCCTGATCAACTACCTGCTGACCGAGGACCGCATCCAGCACGAGTACGTGCTGAACTACACCGACATGTCGTTCCTGGTGAAGGACGAGTTCGCTTTCAACGACGGCCTGTATTCGGGCTACAACGAGGAAAAGCGCAGCTACGACCGTTCCAGCTGGGACTATGCCTACGGTGACGATGGCTTCGTGCGCAGCGACCCGACGCTGAAGGACCCGCGCTGCGTCTACAACCTGCTCAAGCAGCACTACGCGCGCTATACCGTGGAGATGGTCGAACGCATCTGCGGCACGCCGGCCGACAGCATCCGCCAAGTGTGGGACATGATCGCCTCCACCGCCGGCAAGGACAAGGCGATGACCATCCTGTACGCGCTCGGCTGGACGCAGCATTCGGTGGGCGCGCAGAACGTGCGTGCCGGCACCATGGTGCAGCTGCTGCTGGGCAACATCGGCGTGGCCGGTGGCGGCATGAACGCGCTGCGCGGGCATTCCAACATCCAGGGCCTGACCGACATCGGCCTGATGTCCGACCTGCTGCCCGGCTACCTGACGCTGCCGAAACAGGACGAGCAGGACTACGACGCCTACATCGCCAAGCGCACGCAGAAGCCGCTGCGCGCCAACCAGATGTCGTTCTGGCAGAACTACCCGAAGTTCCACGTCAGCCTGATGAAGTCGTGGTGGGGCGACGCGGCCACCGCCGACAACAACTGGTGCTTCGACCATCTGCCCAAGCTCGACAAGCCGTACGACATGCTGCAGGCGTACGAGCTGATGAACGAGGGCAAGATCCACGGCTACATCTGCCAGGGCTTCAACCCACTGGCCTCGGCGCCGAACAAGGGCAAGCTGATCAGCGCGTTCTCCAAGCTGAAGTTCATGGTCAGCATGGACCCGCTGGAAACCGAGACCATCGCCTTCTGGCAGAACCATGGTGCGCTGAACGACGTCGACCCCAGCACGATCCAGACCGAAGTATTCCGCCTGCCGACCACCTCCTTCGCCGAGGAGAACGGCGCGGTGGTGAATTCCTCGCGCTGGCTGCAATGGCACTGGAAGGGCGCCAATCCGCCGGGCGAAGCGCGCAGTGACATCGAGATCATGTCCGAGCTGTTCCATCGCATCAAAGCGATGTACGAGAAGGACGGTGGTGCATGGTGGGAGCCGGTGCGCGACCTGGCCTGGAAGTATTCCAACCCGGAACTGCCGACGCCGGAAGAACTGGCGATGGAATACAACGGCAAGGCGCTGGCCGACGTGTTCGATCCGAAGGATCCGACCAAGCTGGTGCGCAAGGCCGGCGAGCAGCTGGCCGCATTCGGCGACCTGCGCGACGACGGCAGCACCTCCTCTGGCTGCTGGATCTACATCGGCGCCTGGGGCCCGACCGGCAACATGATGGCGCGGCGTGACAACAGCGACCCCACCGGCATCGGCAACACGCTGGGCTGGGCCTGGGCGTGGCCGGCCAACCGCCGGGTGATGTACAACCGCGCTTCGTGCGACGTGGCTGGCCAGCCGTTCGATCCGCGCCGCACGCTGCTGGCGTGGAACGGCAAGAACTGGGGCAGTGTGGACGTGCCGGACTTCAAGGCCGATGAAGATCCGGCCGGCGGGATGGGCCCGTTCATCATGAACCCGGAAGGCATCGCCCGCTTCTTCGCCAAGGCCGGCATGGCCGAGGGACCGTTCCCGGAGCACTACGAGCCCTTCGATACACCGCTGCGCAGCAACCCGCTCAGCCCCGGCCAGGCACTGACGCTGAATAATCCGGCGGCACGGGTGTTCGCCAGCGATCGTGCACAGATCGGTTCGCCGGACGAGTTCCCGCATGTGGCCACCACCTACCGCCTGACCGAGCATTTCCACTTCTGGACCAAGCACGGCAAGCTCAACGCCATCATCCAGCCCGAGCAGTTCGTCGAGATCGGCGCGGCGTTGGCCGACGAGCTCGGCATCAACAACGGCAGCCGCGTGCGGGTCAGCTCCAAGCGTGGCCACATCGAAGCGGTGGCGATGGTGACCAAGCGCATCAAGGCACTGCAGATCGATGGCCGGACCGTGCACCAGGTGGGCGTGCCGATCCACTGGGGCTTCCTCGGTGCCGCCAAGCCCGGATACATCGCCAATACGCTGACCAACGCCATCGGTGACGGCAACTCGCAGACGCCCGAATCGAAGTGCATCCTGGTCAAGGTCGAGAAGGTGTAGGAGACACGCCATGTCACTGCAATCGCTGGACATCATCCGCCGCTCGGCCACCACCACGCCCTCGCCGGAG
This sequence comes from Stenotrophomonas sp. SMYL41, assembly GCF_036319965.1. NCBI lineage: Bacteria > Pseudomonadati > Pseudomonadota > Gammaproteobacteria > Lysobacterales > Lysobacteraceae > Stenotrophomonas > Stenotrophomonas sp. SMYL41. Next base: position 148,214 of record NZ_JAWIRX010000012.1, read on the forward strand.
GCGCGCGGTGCGCACACCGGCCAGGTCGCCAAGCTGATCGATGTGAGCAAGTGCATCGGCTGCAAGGCCTGCCAGGTCGCCTGCATGGAATGGAACGACCTGCGCGACGAGGTCGGCAGCTGCGTCGGCAGCTATGACAACCCTCCCGACCTGAGCGAACAGTCGTGGACGGTGATGAAGTTCCGCGAGTACGAGGACGAGAAGGGCAAGCTGGAATGGCTGATCCGCAAGGAAGGCTGCATGCACTGCAGCGACCCGGGCTGCCTGAAGGCCTGCCCGTCGCCGGGCGCGATCATCCAGTACGCCAACGGCATCGTCGACTTCCAGGAAGAGAACTGCATCGGCTGCGGCTACTGCGTGACCGGTTGCCCGTTCGACGTGCCGCGCATCTCCAAGAAGGACCACAAGGCCTACAAGTGCACGCTATGTTCGGACCGGGTGGCGGTAGGCCAGGAACCGGCCTGCGTGAAGACCTGCCCGACCGGTGCGATCACCTTCGGCAGCAAGCAGGCGATGACCGAGCATGCCGCCGGCCGCGTGGAAGACCTGAAATCGCGCGGCTACGAGAACGCCGGCCTGTACGACCCGCAGGGTGTGGGCGGCACCCACGTGATGTACGTGCTGCAGCATGTGGACAAGCCCGAGCTGTACGCCGACCTGCCCAAGGACCCGCGCATCAGCCCGATGGTGGAAGTCTGGAAGGGCGTGGCCAAGCCACTGGGCGTGCTGGCGATCGCCGCCACCGCCTTCGCCGGCTTCCTGCATTACATCGGCATCGGCCGCAACACGGTCAATGACGAGGAAGAAGAGGAAGCCGAACACGAGGCGAAGCAGATCGAAGAGGAGCAGCGGCCATGAAGTACGCCCCGCACCCGCGGCAGATCATCCGCTACCGCGCGCCGACCCGCATCAACCACTGGATCGTGGCGATCTGCTTCGTGCTGACGGCGCTGTCCGGGCTGGCGTTGTTCCACCCTGCCCTGTTCCCGTTGACCCAGCTGTTCGGTGGCGGACCGTGGACGCGCATCCTGCACCCGTTCATCGGCTTGGCCATGGTGATCGGCTTTACGTTGCTGGCGTTCCGCATGTGGCGCGACAACCTGCCGACCGCCGATGATGGCAAGTGGATGCGCGGCATGCGTGATGTGCTGCGCAACGAGGACGAGAGGCTGCCGCCGGTGGGCCGCTTCAATGCCGGCCAGAAACTGCTGTTCTGGGCGATCATTGGTTGCCTGTCGGCACTGCTGCTGACCGGCTTCGTGATCTGGCGGCAGTACTTCAGCCACTTCTTCCCGATCGGGGTGATCCGCTTCTCGGTACTTGCCCATGCGCTGTTCGGCTGGGTGCTGGTCTGCGCGATCGTGGTGCACATCTATGCGGCGATCTGGATCAAGGGGTCTGTTCGGGCAATGACCCAGGGCAAGGTGACCTACGGGTGGGCGTACAAGCATCACCGGCAGTGGTTCCGGGACATCCTGCGCGGACGACGGGAACAGGGTTAGCGGCAGGGCCTGCGGCCCTGCACCCGCCTCGAGCCAAGGCAACAGCAACAGCGGCTATCCGTGGGATGGCGGGGTGGGTCAGGGTGCGGGGGACGCTGCAAGTACATCCATGTAAGCTCGGTCGCCGCATCCATGCGGCTCACGCCCCCGCACCCTGACCCAC
>NZ_JAWIRX010000013.1:0-149094 GCF_036319965.1 Stenotrophomonas sp. SMYL41
GTCCGGTTGCGGGGGTGTCCGCGGCATGGATGCCGCGGCCAAGCCCCCAGGGACGGGTTTACGGCGTCCCCCGCAACCGGACCCACCCCGCCATCCCACAGAATGCACGCTTTTGACGTTGACGTTGATCCGGCAGGTGCAGGGCCGCAGGCCCTGCCGACCAACCTACTACTTGGCAGCCGCGATCTGCTTTTCGATGTCGGCGGCAGTCACCGGGCCGAGGAAGGTGTGGGCCAGCTTGCCCTGCGGATCCAGCAGGTGCGTCAACGGCAGGCCTCGCGGCGTGGCGAAGTCCGCCGGTGGATCGAACGGGTCCACGATCACGATCGGATAGGTCACCGGATGCTTGGTCAGGAACGACTGCATTTCCGGCACTTCGATGTCCTCGTAGGCCAGGCCGACCACCTCGATGTTGCTGCGCATCGCATGCAGCGCCGACAGCTCGGGCATCTCCTTGCGGCACGGGGCGCACCAGGTCGCCCAGAAGTTAACCACCACCCACTTGCCACGATGCGCGGCCAGGTCGTAGTCGCTGCCATCCACCGCCTTCATCTTCAACGTCGGGAATTCGGCGGTGGTGCGCTCGGCCGGGGTTTCATCGACCGGTGCCGGAGTGGTCGGCGTCGGCGCCTGTGCCGGCGGCTGGCTGCTGGCCGGGGCCGGCTCCTGGGCCGGCTTGCAGGCCGCCAGGGCCAGCAGCAGGGTCAACGGGAGCAGCAGCGGCAACGGCGTCTTGCGGGTCATGGCATGTCTCCAGAGTCGGTATAGATGTCACTGACCTTGCGCTTCAGGCGTTCACGCAGGGGCAGTCGCAGATCGTCCAGCGCCGCCAATGCGGCACGGCCCAGGCTGTCGTCGCGGTACGGCAGGTGCTGCTCGGCCACCGGGATGCGCAGCTGGGTGCATTCGTACAGATCGGCCAGGCTGACCTGGTCCAGGTCGCGCGCGAGCAGCCACTCGCCGCGCTCGTCACGACGCAGCAGGCCGATCTCCTGCAGGTTGCAGGCCAGGTCCTGCAGCAGCGAGTCGGTCAGCAATGGTTCCAGGCGCAGAATTTCATCGTCGGCCAGGCCCTTGCCCTTGGCACGGGCATGGTGGAAGCGACCGAGCAGGCGCAGCAGGCCGTAGAACTCGTACCCCTGCGGCAGGCGCAGTTCAACCGGCTGGTAGCGGAAGGCGGCCATCGATGAGGCCAGCGACGCGCCCAGCAGCACCGCCACCCAGCACAGGTAGATCCACAGCAGCAGGATCGGCACGAAGGCCACCGTGCCATACAGCTTCTGGTAGGACTGGAAGCTGCCCAGGTAGGCACCGATGCCCCACTTCACCAGTTCCAGGATGACCGCCGCCAGGATCGCGCCAGGCACGGCGTGCCGCCATTTCACCGTGTGATGCGGTACCACCCGGTACATCAGCGTGATGCAGACGAACTCGATCAGGATCGGTGCCAGCCGCAGCGCCAGCTCGGCCAACCAACGGCCCTCCTGGGTACCGAACAACGGCATCGCGAACACCCGCGCCGATACCGCAAGCGATGCGGCGGCGAGCATCGCGCCCAGGGTCAATACGGTCCAGTAGACCAGGAAGCGGGTCAGCTTGGGCCGGGTCGAGCCGACCCGCCAGATCTGGTTGAAGGTCTCTTCCACGCTGTTGAGCGTGATCAGCAGTGAGGCCACCAGCGCGATGAAGCCAGCGGCCGTCAGCTGGCCGGCACTGGCCGAGAACTGCCGCAGGTAGCCCTCGGCCGCGCGCGCCGCGGAGGGCACGAAGTTGGAGAACACGTAGTCGCTGAGCTGATCGCTCCAGCGGTCGAAGACGGGGAAGGCCGACAGCACACCGAATACCACGATCGCCAGCGGCACCAGCGCGAACACCGTGGTGTACGCCAGCGCTGCCGCCGCCTGGAACAGGCGGTCGTCGAGGAAGCGATGCCACAGGAAGCGGCCGAAACTGATGGCCCGTGCGCGATCCCGCGCGCGCTCCATCCACAGGTTGAGCGTATCCAAAGGTTCCATCGGCGAAAGGGTACCCGATGCGGAATGCTGGCAGGATAGCCATACTGGTGGCCACACGACGAGGAGAAGCGGGCACGATGGGCGAGATTCTGGTGCTGTACTACAGCCGGGGGGGGTCGGTGGCACGGCTGGCGCGCCAGATCGCGCGGGGCATCGGCGAAGTGCCGGGCATGACCGCGCGCCTGCGCACGGTGCCACCCGTGGCCGCCGTGACCCAGACCGCGCAGCCGCCGGTACCCGACGATGGCGCCCCGTATGTGAGCGTGCAGGACCTGGTCGAATGCCAGGGCCTGCTGCTCGGCAGCCCCACCCGCTTCGGCAACATGGCCGCGCCGGTCAAGCACTTCCTGGACGGGCTGGGCGCCGAATGGGTCAATGGCACCCTGTCCGGCAAGCCGGCCGGCGTGTTCACTTCCACTGCCTCGATGCACGGCGGCCAGGAATCGACCCTGCTGTCGATGCAGGTGCCGCTGCTGCACCACGGCTGCGTGATCGTCGGCATCCCGTTCACCGAACCGGCGCTGAGCCACACCACCAGTGGCGGCACGCCGTATGGCGCCAGCCACGTGGCCGGCGCTGCCGACGACCCGCAGCCGACCGACGACGAAGCCGCGCTGGCGCGCGCGCTGGGCCGGCGGGTGGCCGACATCGCGCAGCGGTTGGCCCGATGAACCGCCCGCCGCGCACGGTCCTGCTGCTGGCCCTGATGGGGCTGGCCGCACTGTTCGCAGGCTGGTTCATCAATGACAGGCATTGGCTGGCGACCCAGCTGGTGTTCACCGCACCACCGCTGGCCCTGGCCATCGCCGTGCGCGTGGGCTGGCGCAAGGCCGGCTTCTGGGCCTCGGTGCTGGCACTGGGCTGGTTCAGCCACGGCGTGATGAGCGCCTGGAGCCACCCGGAAACGCGCTGGCTGGCGCTGATCGAGATCGCGCTGGCGCTGCTGGTGATCTTCAGCGCCAGCCTGCCCGGCCTGCGTGCCCGCTTCGGCAGGCGACGCTGACGCTGCGGCCGCCGGGCCGTATCATCTGCATTCCTGGCCCCGCGCCGCTGTACCTGTCCTGGTTTCGCGCATGCACATGATGGAAGAGCTCCTGGTCGTCACCACCGGTGGCACGATCGACAAGATCTATTTCGACGACAAGTCGGACTACCAGATCGGCGATCCGCAGATCGGCATGATCCTGCGCGAGCTGGGCGTGACGTTCCGCTTCAACGTGATTCCGATCCTGCGCAAGGATTCGCTGCACATCAACGATGAGGACCGCGAACTGATCCGCGCCACCATCGCCGCGCAGCCGACCCGGCACGTGCTGGTGACCCACGGCACCGATTCGATGGTGCAGACCGGCAAGGTGCTGGCGACGATCCCGGACAAGACCATCGTGATGACCGGCGCGCTGAGCCCGGCACGTTTCCGCGGCTCGGATGCCGAGTTCAACATCGGCTGTGCGATCGGTGCGGTGCAGTCGCTGCCGAGTGGCGTGTACATCGCGATGAACGGGCGGATTTTCGACCCGCAGCATGTGCGCAAGAACGTGGCGGCGAACCGCTTCGAGTCGGTCTGAGGAACAGCGTGCCGACCAGGGTCGGCACCCACCCAGAAAAAAACGCCCCGGCCGAAGCCAGGGCGTGCCCTTGGAGAGGGACTTGGGCTCAGTACTGGGCGTTGAGGGTCAGGCCCGAGAAGGTGCTGTAGGCCTTCACCCGCACATACCAGGTGCCGGCGGCGGGGCTGTTGATGGTGCACGTCTCACTGTTGCCGCTCAGGTACGGACGGCAGGTGTAGCTGGTATCGGTCGGGGCACTGCCCTGGCGCACGTACAGGTCGGCATCGCCGCTGCCGCCACTGATCGCCACGCGCAGCTGGGTGCTGCCGGCCGGAACGTTCACGGTGTAACTCAGCGAAGCGCCGCTGGCAGCGCCCAGGCCGGTCACCGGCACGTTGTTCTGCAGCACGTTGCCGCCCGGGTTCGTACCACCGCCATTGATCGCTGCAGCCACGGCCGCATTGGCGTCGACGATGCCGGCGCCGCAGCCACCCGAGCAGGCGCCCGGCAGCGGCCGTGCGGTGCTCTTGATGATGCTTTCGACCTGCGCCGGACTCAGCGGGCTCGGCGCCACCGATTGCATCAGTGCAACCACGCCGGCCACATGCGGTGCCGCCATCGAGGTGCCATTGTAGGACGCATAGGTGGCGCTACCCGGCGTGGTGGTGCCGGTGTTGAGGGTGGACAGGATGCTCTGGCCCGGACCGGAAATGTCGATGCCGGAACCATAGTTGGAGAAGCTGGCACGCGCACCGGCCGAGGTCGTGGCTGCCACCGCGATCACGTTCGGGCAGTTGGCCGGCACCGACGAGGACACGTTGGTGTTGCTGTTGCCGGCGGCGACCACCACGGTGGTACCACGGCCGACCGCGCCGTTGATCGCGTTCTGGTAGGTGGTCGAGCAGGAGCCGCCGCCGCCCAGCGACATGTTGATGACTTCGGCCGGGTTGGCATTGGCCGGCACGCCACTGACGGTGCCGCCGGAGGCCCACACGATCGCGTCGGCGATGTCGGAGGTGTAACCGCCACACTTGCCCAGCACACGCACCGGGACGACCTTGGCGTTGAACGCCGTGCCTGCCACGCCGGTGCTGTTGTTGGTCACTGCCGCCACCGTGCCGGCGACGTGGGTACCGTGCCAGCTGGAGTTGGAGGCCGGAATGCCCGAGCCGCACTCGTTGGCGCCGTACCAGTCGCCCTCGTCATTCGGGTTGTTGTCGCGACCGCCGCCATCGCGCGCCATCGCGGCGTCGCTGATGAAGTCATAGCCGGGCAGGATGTTGGCGTTGAGATCGGGATGGTTGGTGATGCCGGTATCGATCACGGCCACCACCACGCCGGTGCCGGTTGCCTTGTCCCAGGCCGGCCGTACGTTGATCGACGCGTTGGAGGTACCGAAGCCCCACTGCTCACTGAAGCGGGTGTCGTTCGGGGTCAGCGTCGCGCGCATGATCTGGTCGACTTCAACGTATTCCACGTTCGGGTCGGCAGCGAGCTTGCGCATCAGCAGCTCGGATTCGGCCTGGTCCAGCGGGCGGTCGGTCCTGACCACGGTCGGGCCGATGGCCAGCTTGCGGACCTCCTGCAGGCCCAGCGCGCGGCCCTGGCTGCTGGCCAGGCCGGCGGCGGCACTCTTCAGCGAAGAGGCCAATGCGGTGGTGTTGGCCACCGGCGCACTGCCGTCACGGTACTTCACGATGAAGCGCTGGTGCGTCGGCGCGGACTGCAGGCCGCTGAGCTGGACGTCACCGGCCAGCGCAGGCGTGGCCAGCAGCAGCGATGACAGAACGGACGCACCAAGGACCACCCACACTCGACGCACACGCGGTTGCGTTACCTGGGACATCGTATTTCCCTTTCTAGTGGTGTGAATGCCGGAATCGGCAGAAGCACCGGCCCGAACCATGGGCTGGCTTGCGTTGGCGAGGTTCGAAGTCCGGCGAGTCAGCGGATCCCCCTATCGATCCGCCGTGCAGATGACGCTAATGACCAAAACCGGACACCACAAGATTTTCAGCGTCTTTTCAGCAAGATGAAATGTTCGTTCTGAGACTTCTCGGGTCGAGGGTTTGTGAAGGTGAAGGAACTTTCTCGCGGCCTGCACGCACCTGACTGGGCCATCACGTGTCCTGTGATGACTTTGCCGACATCGGCGTCCGCTGACCCCGGCCACCTGACCAAAACGCAGAAAGCCCGTCACGGGGACGGGCTTTCCAGAAGAGCAGTCGAGCATGGCTCGACGCTACAGTTCGGCGCGGGCGATCAGCCCAGCTTGACCAGCCAGTTGTGGCGGTCCGGCAGGCGGCCGTACTGGATGTCGGTCAGTTCCTTGCGCAGCGACATGGTTACTTCGCCGGCCGGTGCGTTGATGTCGCCCACCGAGAAGCCCTCGCCCTTCAGCTGGCCGATCGGGGTGACCACTGCCGCGGTGCCACAGGCAAACACTTCGGTGATGGCACCGGAGGCGACGCCGTCCTTCCACTCGTCGATGCTCACCTTGCGCTCTTCGACCTTCATGCCGCGGTCGCGCGCCAGCTGCAGGATGCTCTCGCGGGTGATGCCCTCGAGGATGCTGCCGGACAGTTCCGGGGTCACCAGCGTGCCGTCCTTGTAGACCAGGAACACGTTCATGCCACCCAGTTCTTCCAGGTACTTGCCTTCGACCGGGTCGAGGAACAGCACCTGCGAGCAGCCCTGTGCCTGTGCCTTCTGCTGCGGCAGCAGCGAGGCCGCGTAGTTGCCACCACACTTGGCGGCACCCGTGCCGCCCTTGGCTGCACGTGCGTATTCGGTGGACAGCCAGATCGACACCGGCGCAACGCCCTTGGCGAAGTACGGGCCGGCCGGGCTGGCGATGACGTAGTAGCCGGCCTTGTGCGCGCCGCGCACGCCGAGGAAGGCTTCGTCGCCGATCATGAACGGACGGAAGTACAGGCTCGACTCATCGGCCGACGGCACCCAGTCGCTGTCGACGGCGATCAGCTGCTTCAGCGATTCAACGAAGATCTCCACCGGCAGTTCCGGCAGCGCCAGGCGCTGCGCCGAACGCTGCAGGCGACGGCCGTTGGCATCCGGGCGGAAGGTCCAGATCGAACCGTCGGCATGGCGGTAGGCCTTGATGCCTTCGAAGATTTCCTGGCCGTAGTGCAGCACGGCTGCGGCCGGGTCCAGCTGCAGCGGGCCGTAAGCGCGCACATTGGCGTTGTGCCAGCCAGTGTCCTTGTCCCAGCGCACTTCCACCATGTGGTCGGTGAAGTGCAGGCCGAAGCCCGGCTTCTCCAGGATCTTGGCGCGCTCTTCAGCGCTGCGCGGGTGGTCCGAACGGGTGACGGCGAAGCTGGGAATGGACTGGGACACCGGAGGATTCCTGTTCTGGTTGCGGGTAGTGCCGGGCCCGCGTCACTGCGGGCCCTGGGTCAAAGCATGCCGGTCTCGAGCCGTGCCGCCTCGGACATCATGTGCTGGTTCCACGGCGGGTCGAACACCAGGTCGACGTCGGCCTCGGCCACCGTCGGGATCATTTCGAGCTTGCTGCGCACGTCGTCGACCAGGATCTCGCCCATGCCGCAGCCCGGAGCGGTCAGGGTCATCTTCACGTCGATCTCGCGCTTGCCTTCGTCGAGGTGCTTGATCTCCACTTCATAGACCAGGCCCAGTTCAACGATGTTCACCGGGATTTCCGGGTCGAAACAGGTGCGCAGTTGCTGCCACACCAGCTGTTCCACCTGTTCATCAGTGGCATCGGCCGGCAGTTCCAGCGGTGCCGGCGCCTCCTTGCCGATGGCGTCGCCGTCCTTGCCGGCGATGCGGAACAGGTTGCCCTCGACGAACACCGAATAACTGCCGCCCAGCGCCTGGGTGATGTACCCATAGCTGCCGGCAGGCAGGGTCACGGTGTCGCCCTGCGGGACCATCACGGCCTCGCAATCGCGTTCGAAGTGGACAGGTTCGCTGCTACGGGAATACATGGGGACCGATATGGGGCCGTGGCCGGGGCCACGCAAGACGGCATTCTAGCCCAGCCGCCCCGGCACCGCCGGTGCACTGCGGCAAACCACAGTATCCTGTGGGTGATCTTCAGGGAGCTTCAATGTCCTCCAATGCCGCGCGTGCCAGGACCGTCACCTGGCTCTGGCCCCTCATGCTGTTGCTGGGCCTGCTTGTTGCTCCCCTCGCCTGGATGGTCCTGGCGCTGATGACCGGCCGACAGGTCGGCTGGATGGCGGTACTGTCCGCCCTGGAACTGGTGTTCATGCTGCGCCTGGGCACCCTGGGCCCGGGCCGCTTGCGTGTCGCCCTGGTCGTGCTGGGCACCCTGCTGGTGGCCGCCGTGGCCAACTGGGCCATCGCCAGCGCCTGGATGGGCGGCTCGATCGGCCTGGACCTGTGGGACGCTACGATGCGGATGGGTCCGCACCTGGCCTGGACCCTGGTCACCCTGGCCAATGGCGCGATGGAATGGCTGTGGCTGGCGGTGGGCGTGGGCGTGGGCGCCTGGCTGGCGCGCTGAGCGCGTAGATCCACGCCACGCGTGGATCGGAACGGTTCCGGGGTCAGAGCCCTTTCCCATGGAAAGGGATCCGACCCCGTCCCTCAATGCCCGCCGTCGAGCGCCTTCAGCTCGCTCACCAGCGATGCGGCCGCTTCGGCGCCGTCGCCGTACAGCATGCGGGTATTGTCAGCGTAGAACAGCGCATTCTCGATACCGGCGAAGCCGGTGCCCTTGCCGCGCTTGATCACCACCACGTTGCGCGCGTTGACCACATCCAGCACCGGCATGCCGTAGATCGGGCTGGCCGGGTCGGTGCGTGCCACCGGATTGACCACGTCGTTGGCACCGATCACCAGCACCACGTCGGTGGTGGCGAATTCCGGGTTGATGTCATCCATGTCGGCGATGAGGTCGTAGGGCACACCGGCCTCGGCCAGCAGTACGTTCATGTGCCCGGGCATGCGTCCGGCCACCGGGTGGATGGCGAACTTCACCTTCACCCCGCGCTGGCCGAGCCGCTGCGCCAGCTCCCAGATCTTGTGCTGGGCCTGCGCCACGGCCATGCCGTAGCCGGGCACGACCACCACGCGTTCGGCGTAGGCCATCATCGCGGCCACGTCCGACGCTTCAATCGGCTTCTGCGAACCGGTGATCGCCTGCGCCTCGCCGCCGGCACCACCGCCGAAATTGGAGAACAGCACGTTGCGGATCGGGCGGTTCATCGCCTTGGCCATCAGCCGGGTCAGCAGGATGCCGGCCGCGCCGACCATCATGCCGGCGATGATCAGCGCCTCGTTGCCCAGCACGTAGCCCTCGAACGACACCGCCAGGCCGGTGAACGCGTTGTACAGCGAGATCACCACCGGCATGTCGGCGCCACCGATCGGCAACGTCATCAGCACGCCCAGTGCCAGCGCCAGCACGAAGAAGGCCACGATCGCCCAGGTATGGAGCGTGCTGGCCGCGATGATCGCCAGCACCACCACCGCCAGTGCCACCAGCAGGTTCATCACCTGCTGGCCGGGCCAGGTCACACGCTTGTCCAGGCGGCCATCCAGCTTGGCCCAGGCGATCACCGAGCCGGACAGCGACACCGCACCGATCGCCGCACCGACCACCGCCAGCAGCAACACGGTGCCCGACGGCTGGCGCGCGGCCAGGTCGGCCAGCGCCTGTGCACTCCAGTGGCTGGTATCACGGTTGGCCAGGAAGGCATAGCGCAGCAGTTCCACCGCACCGATCGCCGCTGCCGAGCCACCGCCCATGCCGTTGTACAGCGCCACCATCTGCGGCATGTCCGTGATGGCGACCTTGCCGGCCGACCACCAGGCCAGGCCCGCGCCCAGCAGCAGTGCCACCAGGATCAGCGGCACGTTGTGCAGTTCGGGCAGGAAGAAGGTCGCCGCGGTGGCCAGCAGCATGCCCAGCCCGGCCCAGCGGATGCCGCTGCGCGCGGTCAGTGGCGAGGCCATGCGCTGCAGGCCGAGCAGGAACAGCGTGGCGGCAACGAGGTAGCTGGCCTTGACCAGCCAATCGAGCAGTTCGACGGTGCTGATGTTCAAGCCTGCGGCTCCTTCGGTTCGTCCTTGCCGCCCTTGGGCGCGCTCGGCTTGAACATTTCCAGCATGCGCGCGGTGACCACGTAGCCACCGGCGGCGTTGCCGGCGCCGAGCACCACGGCAAGGAAGCCCAGCGCCTTTTCCAGCGGCGTCTGCGCGTGCCCCAGCACCACCATCGCGCCGATCAGCACGATGCCGTGGATGAAGTTGGAGCCCGACATCAGCGGGGTGTGCAGGATCACCGGCACCCGCGAAATGATCACATGGCCGGCGATGGCCGCCAGCATGAAGATGTACAGCGCCACGAACCCGTCACTCACTGGCAACGCTCCCGCTCCGTCTTCGTCGCCCCATCATAACCACGGGCTGAACCCGTGCGCACCCGGCGTCAACCGCGACGGTGCTCACGCGTTGTCGATGGTGACCCCGAGCGAGGAACCGTACCCTGTGCTGGTGAGCAGCCCCGTCCCCCCGAGCGCCGAAACCGATGTCCTGCCGGCATCGCTGGAGGCGTTCCTGGCCAGCGTCGGCCCGCGTGCGTTCCGCTTCGCCGAGGCCGGCCTGCGCCAGCGCGAAGACGCCATGGATGCAGTGCAGGACGCGCTGCTGCGCATGCTGGACTACGCCGACAAGCCGGCGGCCGAATGGGCGCCGCTGTTCTGGAGCATCCTGCGCCGCCGGGTGATCGACGTGCAGCGCCGGCGCCGCTTCCGCCTGCCGTTCTGGCGCGACAACCAGGACGCCGAGGGCAGCGCGATCGACTGGGCCGACCCCGGCCCTGACCCGGCGCAGGCGCATGAGCAACGCCAGCAGTACCAGCAGCTGGTGGACGCATTGCGCACCCTGCCCGCCCGCCAGCGCGAGGCCTTCACCCTGCGCGTGCTGCAGGACCTGGACGGGGCCACCACTGCCCGCGCCATGGGCTGCAGCGAAGGCGCGGTAAAAACCCATCTGGCACGCGCCCGGCAGGCGCTGCAGGACTATCTGGAGATCCACCCGTGAACCGCTCCCTGCCTTCCGATGACACCCTGCGCAGCCTGCACGCGCAGTCGCTGCAGGCGCTGTCGCCGGCCACGCTGGCACGGCTGCGCCAGGCACGCCACGGCGCCACGGCCGCCCATCGCGGACGCTGGCGCTGGTGGCTGGCCAGCGCCTGTTCACTGGTCGTGGCACTGGGCGTCGGCCTGCAGTTCACCGGCCATGGCACGCTTGCCGGTCCGGCGCCGGCCCCCGTGCTTGCTTCAGTGGAAGACAACGGCGCGCTCTACGACGAGAATCCCGATCTGTACCTGTGGCTGGGCGATACCGACCTGGCGATGGAGTAAATCATGTCCCGACTGCCTACCCTGCCACTGCTGTTGACCCTGGCGCTGCTGCCGGCCGTCCCGGCGCTGGCGCAGAACGCCACGCCCGCCCCTGCCGCACGCCCCGCACCGGTCGCGCCGTTGCCTGCGTGGGAGCAACTGAGCCAATCCCAGCGCGAATCCCTGCTGGCGCCGCTGCGCGACCGCTGGAACAGCGCCGATGCCGGCCAGCGCCAGCGGATGCTGTCACACGGCCAACGCTGGCAATCGATGAGCCCGGAGGAGCGCGACAAGGCCCGCCGCGGCCTGCGCCGCTTCGAGCACATGAGCCCCGAACAGCGCGCGCAGGCGCGTGCACTGTTCGGTCAGATGCGGGATCTGTCCCCCGCGCAGCGCGATGCATTGCGCGAGCGCTGGTCGCAGATGACGCCCGAACAGCGCCGGGACTGGGTGCGCGACAACCCGCCGCCGGCAAAGCCGAGGTAAGCCTTCGGGGTAGGGGGTCAGATCCCTTTGCCAGAGGCAAAGGGATCTGACCCCATGTCATTCACGCCTGCCAGCGCGTCTTCGCCAGCAGTTCGTCTTCCCAGTCGAAACCGAGCTGCCCCTCGCGCACGAACAGCGCAACGAAGTTGAGCAGGTTGCGCGCATACATCTCACTGGCCTGGGTCGCACCGCGACTGGCCAGGCCCAGCGGGCCATCGATGGTCACGCCCTGGTGTTCGATGCACTGCCCGGGCTGGGTCAGTGCGCAGTTGCCGCCACTTTCGGCCGCCAGGTCGACGATCACGCTGCCGGTGGCCATGCCCTCCACCATTGCGGCGGTCACGATGGTCGGCGCCGGGCGGCCCGGCACTGCGGCCGTGCAGATCACTACGTCCATGCTGCGCAGGTGGTCGGCCAGCCGACGCTGCTGCTCGGCGCGCTCCTCATCGGTCAGCGCCCGCGCATAACCGCCCTCGCCCGCCGCGCTGACCCCGAGGTCGAGGAAGCGCGCGCCCAGCGACTGGATCTGCTCGCGGGTTTCCGGGCGCACGTCAAAGCCTTCCACCTGGGCACCGAGGCGACGTGCGGTGGCGATGGCCTGCAGGCCCGCCACGCCGGCACCGATCACCAGCACCTTGGCCGGCCGCACGGTGCCGGCGGCGGTGGTCAGCATCGGGAAGAAGCGCGGCGCACGTTCGGCGGCGATCAGCGCGGCCTTGTAGCCGGCCATGCCGGCCTGCGAACTGAGTACATCCATCGCCTGCGCTCGGGTGGTGCGCGGCAGCTGCTGCAGCGGGAACAGCTGCAGGCGATCATCGACCGCCAGCGCGGCCAGCGCCGGATCGTTGGCCGGGGCCAGCAGGCCGACCACGCTGGCACCGGGCCTGAGCTGCTCCAGCACCGCTGCAGGGGGCGCCTGCACGCACAGCAGGATATCGATCTCGGCCCAGCGGCCCGCGTCGAAGACGCGCGCGCCGGCATCGTCATAGGCGGCATCGGTGAAGCCGGCGGCCAGGCCGGCGCCGGCCTCGTACCAGACCGTAATGCCGAGGGCACCGAGCTTGCGCGCGGTTTCCGGCGTCAACGCCATGCGCCGTTCACCCGGCGCGGTCTCCTTGATCCCCAGCAACGCCACGGCCATGCAGGTCCCCGCTGATCGGTGAGTTTTCCCGATCCTAGCAGGCGGCCAGCGCTCAGTGCAGGGTGGCGCTGCCCGGGTCGAGGCGGTCGATCACGCCCTGCATGGCGCTGTCGAAGGCGCCATCGTCAACGTGGGCACGCAGGCGGCCCAGCCGCACCATCACCGCCAGCTCTTCCGGCGAGGCCACGCAGAAGCGCACGCCGCGACGGTTGACGAACAGCAGGCGCGAGGAAATCGGGCTGACCCAGGACAGCTTGCCCGCCTGGACCTTGCCGTCCTTGTCGACGAAGTCCAGCCAGTTGCCGATTTCCATGCGGCGGAAGCGGTCGGCATCGGCGTTGTCGAAGTCATCAGCGTCAATCTGGCCACCCAGTTCCACCGCCGGCGACTCGGCCACCGGCGGTGCCGGCAGCGCGACCTGCGGCAGCTCGGGCAGCGCGCGCTGCAGTTCCGGCCGCGACTCGGCGATGCCCTGCAGCGTGTCATGCAAGGCGTCGATCGCACCGGTGGCCGCATCGCCATGCACGCCGACGCTGGCAAATACCTTGGCCAGCACCGGCTGCCAGGCCTGCAGCCACGGCTTGCCGACGATCTGGCGGCGGGCCTCGGCCACCTCTTCCAGCAGGCCGTCGCCAAGGCTCAATGCCTCGGCCACCGACGCGCCTTCTTCGCCCTCGCGCAGCAACGCCAGGGTCAGGTGGTGCTGCCACGGCTGGCGCAGGAACTCGGCTATGGCCGGCGGCAGGGTGGCGTCGCCGATGCGGCGGTCCAGTTCCGCACTGGCCCGGCTGCGGGCCATTTCCAGCTTTTCCTGCCCGCGCTGCGTTTCCGCGGCCCGGCGCTCGGCGATTTCCACGCGGCGGCGGTGCTGCACCAGGAACTCGCGGAATTCTTCTTCCAGGGTCAGGAAGATCGCCAGGTTCTCGTTGAACTCTGCCACCAGGCGCTCGATGATCTCCTCGACCTTGGCCATCAGCATGCGCTCGGCCTGGCTCTCGCCGGTGTTGCCCTCGCAGGCCTCGGCCAGCGAGTTGAGCAGCTTGCGCGCCGGATGGGTCTTCTGCACGAACATGCGGCGGTCGAGCATGGCCACCTTGACGAAAGGCACCACCAGGCGGCCGATGAGTTCGCGTGAGCGGCCTTCCAGTTCACGCTCATCCAGCATCACGTCGAACAGCATGCCGACCAGGTCGATCGCATCCTCGTCCTGCGGGTCCAGGCGGGTCTGGCCAGGGTCCACGCCCAGCTGGGTGGCGCTGGACAGCACTTCGCTTTTCAGCCGTTGTGCCAGCGATTCACCGTCCTCGCCGATGGCTGCACGCAGCGTCGCACTGGGCGTGGCCTGCAGCAGCGACAGCACCGACATCATTTCGCGCTGGCTGAGCGGACGCTGCTGGCCGATCGCCACCTGTGCGGCCGACGTCGCGTCTTCACGCACGTGACGGGTCTGCTGCAGCAGTTCATGCAGCGCTTCCAGCAGCATGCCCTGCTGGCCTGCGTAGGCCTCGCCAGCACCACCTTCTTCGCCGCCCAGGTGTTGCTGCATGTGGCCGCGGCGCTCGGACCAGCGCGCGGCAAAACGCTGCGCCCAGGCCGGTGCGGCCTGTTCGTCATCGCTGAATCCGGCATCGAAGCCGGTGCCCTGGCGTTGCTCGACCAGATCGTCAAGCACCCCGGCCATGCGCGGATCGGGCGCCGCCGACAGTGGGCGCTGCGGCGCGCCCATCTGCGACATCACCCCGGCCGCGGCCAGCTGCTCGTCCAGTTTCTCGTAGATGCGGCCGACCGGTGCGCGCAGGTCGCGCTCGCACAGCTTGATCAGTACCAGATGCACTTCCGGCGCCAGTTCGCAGCCGGCAAAGGCCTCGTGAATGGCCACGCCCAGGTGTTCGGGGCTGATCGGATTGTGGTCGGCGTCCAGCTCCGCGCCGCCGATCAACCGCCCCAGGCGGCGGTCCAGCCGCGCCAGCACCGGCTTGAAGTCGCGCAGCAGCACGGTGGCGAAATTGCGCACTGCCAACCGCGATTCCAGTACGTGCTCGGCCAGCAGGCTCAGGCCATCCTCGGCCGGCCCGGACAGGGTCGCCTCGGCCGACAGCGGCTCACCGGCCGCCAATGCGACCCAGGCCTGCTGCAGGTGGCCGGCGAAGGCGGAAGCGATATCCTCACGGCGGCGGCGCAGCTCGCGCATCGCGTCCAGAAACAGCAACTGCGACGAGCCGGCATTGCCGGCGCGGTCGAACAGGGCATCGTCGAAACGCGCCAGCGCGGCCCCGAACGCCTGGCACAGCGCGGGCAGGACCATGTCCCGGGCAAGCTGGAGCTGGGCCGGGTCACGGCCCGGCGATCCCATCGGTGTGGGCACGCTCATCATTCGGGAAGGCTCCCCACCTTCTCTGGCACGACAGACAGCATGGACATCGCGACGACCGGCACACCCCATGTACCGGAACGTCGATGGTAGGCCGGCCAGCCCGTCACGGACAGTGAAACAGTCCTCACTTCAAACCTCATGACCGGCGGCCCGGCAAGACGGATATCGTAAGCCGTGCAAGGCCCACGAGGCGAGGGGAAGCGGCTGCCCGTTTCCCGCCAGTGGCATGATGTTCATCACAGTTTGGTATTCAGGGGCCGGACGCGACACAAACGGCGTCATTGACCACCCCGACTATAATCAACCACCCGTGATGACCGGTTCAGACTCCATGCCCGACCCCGCTGCCCTGCTCGCCCTGGATGCCCGCCGCTCGGTGCCCTCGCGGCAACTGGGCGAGCCCGGACCGGACCTGGCCACCCTGCAGCGGATGCTGGCCTCGGCGGTGCGCGTGCCCGACCACGGCAAGCGCGTGCCGTTCCGCTTCCTGAAAATCGCCGGCGATGCACGTCACACTCTGGGCGACTTCGTGGCCGAACGCAGCCGCCAGCGCGACCCGCATGCCGGCGAGGCCGTATTCGAGAAGGACCGCCAGCGTTTCAGCCACGCCCCGCTGGTGATCGTGGTGGTCGCCAGCCCGCGCCCGGACCCGAAGGTGCCCGAACAGGAACAGCTGATGACCGCCGGCTGCGTCTGCTTCGCCCTGCTGCAGGCCGCGCAGGCGCTGGGCTTCGGCGCGCAGTGGCTGACTGCCTGGATGGCCTTCGATCCGGTCGTGCAGGCCCATCTGGGCCTGGTCGACGGCGAACGCATTGCCGGCTTCATCCACATCGGTACGCCCAAGGCCGACGTGCCCGAGCGCGAGCGCCCCGACCCCGCAGCCCTGCTGCGGGACTGGACGCCGCCGGCATGACCCTGCCGGCTCCGCCGCCGTCGCTGTACCTGGTCGACGCCAGCATCTACGTGTTCCGCGCCTGGCACTCGCTGCCGGACCAGTTCCAGGACGCCCAGGGCTGGCCGACCAATGCAGTGCACGGCTTCGCCCGCTTCCTGCTGGACCTGCTGGAGCGTGAGCGACCGCGGCATATCGCCATCGCCTTCGACGAAGCGCTGGACAGCGGCTTCCGCCACCGGCTGTATCCGGCCTACAAGGCCAACCGCGATCCGGCGCCGGAGGCGCTCAAGCGCCAGTTCGTGCACTGCAAGGCCCTGTGCGCGGCGTTGGGCCTTGCCGTGCTGGCCCACCACGAATACGAGGCCGACGACCTGATCGGCAGCGCCCTGCACGTGCACCGCGGCAGCCATCGCGGGGTGATCATCTCCGCCGACAAGGACCTGTCGCAGTTGCTGCTCGACCACGACGAGCAGTGGGACTACGCCCGCAACCAGCGCTGGGACGTGGCCGGCGTCAAGGCACGGCACGGCGTGCACGCGCACCAGATTGCCGACTACCTGGCGCTGTGCGGCGATGCGGTGGACAACATTCCTGGTGTCAGTGGTGTCGGCAGCAAGTCCGCCGCCGTGCTGCTGGCCCACTTCGGCAGCATGGATGCACTGTACGAACGCCTGGACGAAGTGCCGTTCCTGCGCCTGCGCGGCGCCGCACAGATGGCGGTGCGCCTGCGCGAACAGCGCGAGCACGCGCAGCTCTGGCGCCAGCTGACCACCATCGCGCTGGATGCGCCGCTGGAAGGCAGCCAGCCTGGGCTGCTGCGCCAGTCGGCCGATCCGGAGCTGCTCGGTGGCCTGTGCCAGACCCTGCGCTTCGGCCCGATGACCCGCCGCCGGCTGTTCGATGCCGCCGGCGTGGCCGACCCCGTTCCCACTCCATCTTTTTCCCATTCTGGCGAACCCGCATGAACCAGCGCAACACCGAAGCCCCGCGCGTCGTCTATGAAGGCAAGTACCAGCGCATGCTGGTGCGCGGCACCTGGGAATACAGCGAACGTACCCATGCCGGTGGCCTGGCCGCGATCATCATCGCCGTCACCCCGGAGGACAAGGTGCTGTTCGTCGAGCAGTTCCGCGTACCGCTGCAGGCCCCCACCATCGAGATGCCGGCCGGCCTGGTCGGTGACATCGATGCAGGCGAATCGATCGAAGTCTCGGCCGTGCGCGAGCTGGAAGAAGAAACCGGCTGGACCGCCGATCACGCCGAGGTGCTGATGATCGGCCCGACGTCTTCCGGCGCCAGCAGCGAGAAGATCGCCTTCGTGCGTGCCACCGGACTGCGCCGGGTCGGCGAAGGCGGCGGCGATGACAGCGAAGACATCACCGTGCACGAGATTCCGCGCGACGAGGCTGCGGCCTGGCTGGTGCAGAAGATGGGTGAAGGCTACGAGCTGGATGCCAAGCTGTGGGCCGGCCTGTGGATGATCGAGCACCACCTTGACGGGCGCCCGCGTGGCTGACGCCGACCTCCACGCCTTGCCGGCGTTGCTGGGCGCCGACGACCCGCCGATCTACACGATCCACCACGCACAGGGCGCCTCGCCGTACCTGCTGCTGGCCGATCACGCCGGGCAGCAGGTGCCGCATGCGCTGGACAGGCTGGGCCTTGCGCAGCCTGAGCTGGATCGCCACATCGGATGGGACATCGGCATTGCCGGCACCACCCGCGCATTGGCCGAACGGCTGGATGCCTGGGCGATCGAACAGACCTACTCGCGGCTGCTGATCGACTGCAACCGCCCGCTGGCCTCACCTACGCTGATTCCGGAAGTGAGCGACCACACCATGGTGCCGGGCAATGCCAGGCTGTCGGTGGCGCAGCGGCAGCAGCGCATCGATGCGATCCACGCGCCCTACCACGCACGCATCGACGCCGAACTTGATGCACGCCGCGATGCCGGCCGCCCCACGTTGCTGGTGATGATGCACAGCTTCACCCCTGCCATGAACGGCATGCAGCGGCCGTGGCACGCCGGCGTGCTGTACCACCAGGACACGCGCTTTGCGCACGCACTGCTGCAGGCACTGCGCGACGAAGGCGACCTGGTGGTGGGTGACAACGAACCGTATTCGGTCAGCAGTACCAGCGACTATGCGGTGCCGGTGCATGGCGAAGGGCGCGGCCTGGTGCATGTGGAACTGGAAATCCGCCAGGACCTGATCACCGATGCCACCGGGCAACAGGCATGGGCGGAACGGCTGGCGCGGATCTTCAACGCATTGCAGCCGGGGTTGCTGGCCTTGGCATGATCCCATCCACGCATGGCGTGGATGGTGTTGTTCAACGCAGTGCAGGCGCGTCCATCCACGGGAACGGCTTGAAGCCGCGCACCTGCAGCGTTGCGCCAACAGCGGCGAAGTCATCCTTGATCGCCTGCGCACGCTTGCGGTCCAGTGCCTGGCCCAGCAGCAGCGGCAACGCACGACAGCGCGGCAGCGCCTCGCCCACCCGAATCTCCAGCAGGTGCGCCACGCGCCGGGCCACTGCCTTGACCTGTGCCTCCGGGCACGCGACCAGCACCAGATCGAACGACGCGAAGATGCCCGCACCAATGCCGGCCTCGCGCGCCGCTGCCTGTTCCCCGGCGTCCGCTTCGCCCAGCGCCTCGTCGATGCCTTCAACCTGCCGGAACGCGTCGAACTCGGCGTAGTACGCCAGCGCCCGTGCATGGTCGGCCAGCGTGGACAGCGGCCGCTGCCGCTTCTGCACGTCGAGCACGTCGGCGAAGGTCGCCGGTTCAAGAAAGGTGGACAGGCCCAGCGCGCGCGCCTCGGCGGGAACATCACCGTCGTCGTCGAACGCCTCGCCTTCATCGGCCGGCAGCCAGAAGCGCGCCTGCAGCAGATCGCCCCCGGTGGCATGCACCCAACCGAAGGAGGCGTACACCGCATCGTCATCGTTGCGGGCCGCAAAGGCGCACAGGGTCTGTTGCAGGTCCAGCAGTTCGATCATGCGTCGTTGCCCAGGCAAGCGGTCACTGCCGAGTCTACCGGTGCCGGGCGCAGGCCCAGCGCGATCACCACGCCGAACAGCGCGAACAACGCCGCGCCATACTCGGCGCGCACCAGCCCGGCCAGTGCACTCGACGAACCGGCGGCACCCTCATCGGCATTGGCCACCATCACCAGCACCGCCAGGCCCAACGCGCCGCCGATCTGCTGTGCAGTGGCCGCCATGCCCGAGGCCACGCCCTGCTGGGCAGCGGGAACCCCCTGCCCGGCCACGATCCACATCGAGGTCCAGGTCATGCCCTGGCCGATGCTCAGTACCACCACGCCGGGCAGCAGCGGCCAGAAGTTCGCGCCGTGCGGCAGCGTCGCGGCCACCCAGGCGATACCGATGGCACCGGCCAGCTGCCCGACCACCAGCACCTTTCGCGCGCTCCAGCGCTGCAGCGTCCATTCGGCCAGTTGGATGCCCACCGTGCAGACCGCGGTGGCGGGCAGGAAGGCCAGGCCGGCCTGCAGCGGGCTCCAGCCATAGCCATCCTGGAAGTACAACGCCATGAAGTAGTACTGCACGCCGTAGCTGCTCATGAAGGCGAAGGTCAGGCCCAGCGCGGCACGCAGGCCCGGCAGGCGCAGCAGCGCGAACTGCATCAGCGGATCGCGGCTGCGCTGCTCGATCTGCACGAACGCCACCAGCAACAGCACCGACAGCAGCAGGCAGCCGAGCGTGGCCGGCGCGGTCCAACCCCATTCCGGGCCCTGCACCAGCGTGGTCACCAGCAGGCTGCCGCCGAGGGTGACGGTGATGCAGCCGGCCAGGTCGAACGAACGGCCATGCGCACGCGGGCCGTCGGCCGGTAGCCATGCACCGGCTGCGACCGCACACGCCGTGGCCAGCGGCACGATCACCGCCAGCACCGCCGGCCAGCCGAACGCCTGGGTCAGCACACCACCGAGCAGGGTGCCCAGCGCCAGGCCAACCGCGCTGGCCATGCTCCAGATCGCCAGGGCGCGGTTGCGCACCGGGCCTTCCGCGTACAGCGTGTTGATCAGTGCCAGCGTGGCCGGGAACAGCAGCGCCGCGCCGATGCCCTGTGCCGCGCGCGCGATGATCAGCAAGGTGGCATCCGGCGCCAGCGCGCCGAGCAGCGAGGCCAGCGCGAACAGCAGCATGCCCAGCCGGTAGAAGCGGCGGCGGCCGATCAGGTCGGCGGCGCGCCCGCCCAGCAGCAGGCTGCCGCCGAAGGCCACGGTGTAGGCACTGACCACCCATTGCAGCTGCTGCGCGTTGATCTGCAGCGCGCGCCCCATGTCATGCAGGGCGACGAAGATGATGGTGGCGTCCAGGGCGATGATCAGCTGGGCGGTGGCCAGCAGGGTCAGCGCCCAGCGCGGGTATTTGAGGGGAGGCATTGGCGGTCCGGCGCAGTGGGGGAACGCAGTCTCATTGATGCAGACCAATCAATAAACCCCATGCCCACGATATCTGTCATGATTTTCCGCATGAATGGAGCCTCGATGGACCTCAATGCGGTGCGCATGCTGGTGCAGGTGGCCGAAGCCCGCAGTTTCACCGTGGCTGCCGGCCAGCTGGGCCTGAGCCAGTCCGGCCTGTCGCGCGCGATCGGGCGGCTGGAAGTGTCGCTGGGGGTCAAGCTGCTGCAGCGAAACACCCGCAACGTGGCGCTCACGCCGGATGGCCGTCAGTTCGTGGAACAGGTGGCACCGCTGCTGGCCGGCCTCGACGATGCCGAGCGGCAATTGGCGGACCGCCCGTGCACGCCCTCGGGCACATTGAAGATCAGCGCGCCATCGATGTTCGGGCGCAAGGTGCTGGTGCCGCTGCTGGCGCCGTTGCTGCGACAGCACCCGCAGCTGCAGGTGGAAGCGGTGCTCAGCGACCGCCTGGTCGATCTGGTCGAGGAAGGTTTCGATGCCGCGCTGCGCACCGGCGTCATCGCCGACCAGCGCATCGTCGCACGCCCGCTGCGTCCGCTGCGCTGGGTGACGGTGGCCAGCCCCGCCTATCTGGCCCGCTGTGGCGCGCCCAACGATGTCACCGCGCTGCAGGACCATGCCTGCCTGGCGGTGCGCAACCTGCGCAGTGGCCGGCTGGTGGATTGGCAGTTCGTGCAGGAGGGCCAACTGCGTGAGTTCACCCCACCGACGCGGATGGTGTTCGACAGCGGCGATCCGCTGGTGGAAGCGGCGATCGCCGGCATCGGCATCGTGCAGGTGATGGATTTCGCGGTGGCCGACGCGCTGGCGGACGGCCGCCTGCAACGCGTGCTGCAGCGGTTTGAAGGCCGCAGCCGCGCGCTGTCGCTGATCTACCCGCCCTCGCGCCAGCATTCGCCGAAGCTGCAGGTGCTGGCCGACGCGTTGCTGGCCGGGGATTGGTAGCGCCGGGCGATGCCGGCCAGCGGCCGGCACTACCGATCAGGCGAAGCTATCGGTGGCGCGCACCAACGCGTCCACGTTCTCGGCTTCAAACGCCGAATGGCCCGAGGCCGGGGTGATCTCCAGCTTCGCCTTCGGCCACACCTTGGTCAGGTCCCAGGCGTTGGCCAGCGGGCAGACCACGTCGTAGCGGCCGTGCACGATCACGCCCGGGATGTCGGCGATGCGGTGCGCGTCGCGCAGCAGCTGGTCTTCCACTTCGAAGAAGCCGCCGTTGACGAAGTAGTGGTTCTCGATGCGGGCAAAGGCCAGGGCGAAGTGCGGGTCTTCGTGGCTGTTGATGAAGTCATCGTCCACGTGCAGGAAGCTGGTCGCGCCTTCCCACACCGCCCACGCCTTGGCCGCTTCCAGGCGGGTGGCTTCGTCGTCGCTGGTCAGGCGGCGGTGGAAGGCCGAGATCAGGTCATGACGTTCCACCGCCGGAATCGGCTTCAGATAGTGCTCCCACGCATCCGGGAACAGGCGGTTGGCACCCTCCTGGTAGAACCATTCCAGCTCCCAGCGGCGCAGCATGAAGATGCCGCGCAGGACCAGTTCGGTCACGCGCTGCGGGTGGGTTTCGGCATAGGCCAGCGCCAGGGTCGAACCCCAGCTGCCGCCGAACACCTGCCAGCGATCCACCTTCAGGTGCTCGCGCAGCTTTTCGATATCGGCGACGAGGTCCCAGGTGGTGTTGTCCACCAGGTCGGCATGCGGCGTGGAACGGCCGGCACCGCGCTGGTCGAACAGGATGATGCGGTACTTCGACGGGTCGTGGAACTGGCGCATCTTGTCGCTGCAGCCGCCGCCCGGGCCACCGTGCAACATCACCACCGGCTTGCCGTCCGGGTTGCCGCACTGTTCGAAGTACAGCGTGTGGCGATCGTCGACCTTCAGGGTGCCGACGTCGTAGGGGGTGATGGCGGGGTACAGCGTACGCATGCTTGCAGCTCCAGGGTGATGCCCTGCCGGGGCAGGAGAACCTCCATTCTAGGCCGGACGCCGGCCCAGGGTGATCCGTTCGCGCTGCTCAAGGTCCTGCACGGTCTGCACCTCGGCGAATCCAGCCGCCTCGAACAGCGCGCGGATCGCCGCGCCCTGGTCCCAACCGTGCTCGATCAGCAGCCAACCGCCGGGCAGCAGATGGGCCTGGCCACCGTCGACGATGCGGCGGATGTCATCCAGGCCATCCACGCCGGAGGCCAGCGCGGTGGCCGGTTCGAAGCGCAGGTCGCCCTGTGCGAGATGCGGGTCGTCGCTGGCGATGTACGGCGGGTTGCTGGCGATCAGGTCGAACCGCGCGCCCTGCAGCGGCGCATACCAGTCGTGCCCGCCCTCGGCGAAGCGGACGTTGCCCAGTTCATGGCGGGCGGCATTGCGCGCGGCCACGGCCAGCGCACCGGAGCTGGCATCGGTGGCCAGCACCTGCGCTTGCGGCCGTTCGCTGGCCAGGGCCAGCGCGATCGCGCCACTGCCGGTGCCCAGGTCGGCCAGCTGCAGTGCGCGGCCCTGTGGCAGGCGATCCAGCGCGAGCTCCACCAGCAGTTCGGTTTCCGGGCGCGGGATCAGCGTGGCCGGGTCGACCTCCAGGTCCAGCGTCCAGAAACCGCGGCGGCCGGTCAGGTAGGCCACCGGCTCGCCAGCCACGCGGCGGGCCAACAGGGCTTCGAAGGCGACCTGGTCGGCGGTGGCGAGCGGATCGGTGGCATGCGCGAACAGCCAGCTGCGAGGGCGGTCCAGCACGTGCAGCAGCAGCAGTTCGGCCTCGTGGCGGGCATCGACGCCGCCGAGGCGGGCACTGGCCTCGGCCACGACCTGGCGCAGGGAGGATTCGGGTTGCAGAGACATTCCGCAATTGTAGAGCCGAGCCCGCGCCCGGCTGCTTCTGGAGCACCGGAGCGTGGCTCGACTCTACAAAAGCCGGAAACCGTTCAGGTTCCGCCTGAGGGGATAAGGAGGGGCTATCGGCCCCATTCAACCGTCCCGGAAGATTTTCCTTGTCACACAGGCAGTTGCAGGATGGGGGCGCCAAGGTTCAGTGCCTGCTCATCGGCCTTTGATAGCCTGCGCCTATCAAATAGATGCAATCAATGGATTGTTCTTATCGCGAGTGAATCGGTAACCTAGCTCCTGTCGATTCACCCACTCCCCTTCACCAGAGGAAAAATGATGTCCCTCATCAACACCCAGATCCAGCCGTTCGAAGCCAACGCTTACCACAATGGCGAGTTCATCAAGGTTTCCGACAACAGCCTGAAGGGCCAGTGGTCCGTCCTGATCTTCATGCCGGCCGCCTTCACCTTCAATTGCCCGACCGAGATCGAAGACGCCGCTGACCACTACGCCGAGTTCAAGAAGGCCGGCGCCGAGGTCTACATCGTCACCACCGACACCCACTTCTCGCACAAGGTGTGGCACGAAACCTCGCCGGCCGTCGGCAAGGCCCAGTTCCCGCTGGTCGGCGACCCGACCCACCAGCTGACCCGCGCCTTTGGCGTGCACATTGAAGAAGAAGGCCTGGCCCTGCGCGGCACCTTCATCATCAACCCGGAAGGCGTGATCAAGACCCTGGAGATCCACTCCAACGAGATCGCCCGTGACGTCGCCGAGACCCTGCGCAAGCTCAAGGCTGCCCAGTTCACCGCCGCCAACCCGAACCAGGTCTGCCCGGCCAAGTGGAAGGAAGGCGAGAAGACCCTGACCCCGTCGCTGGACCTGGTCGGCAAGATCTAAAGCAGTACCGGCCTGCCGTGGCCCCACGCCACGGCGCGCCTTTCATCCCCGTGCCGGTCCCCCCGCCGGCGTGGGGGTGAACCCAAGACAGCCAACGCTCGCCCGCCTTGGCCAGCCAGCCCCTTCCACGGTCGCTGTCTTGGGTTCACCCCTACCCCCTGCTGGTCCGCTACCTTCTACAGCGGTGCCACGCCCCCTGTTTGCCTGAAGCCAGGAGAAGACCCGATGTTGGACGCCAACCTGCAGTCGCAGCTGAAGACCTATCTGGAGCGCGTGACCCGCCCGATCCAGATCACCGCGCACGCCGACGACGGCGCCAAGTCGCAGGAAATGCTGGAACTGCTGCAGACCCTGGAAAGCCTGTCGGACAAGATCTCGCTGCAGGTCCTGCGCGACGGCCAGGGCCGCGTGCCGTCCTTCGACCTGGGCACGCCGGGCCAGGACATCCACCTCACCTTCGCCGGCCTGCCGATGGGCCACGAGTTCACCTCGCTGGTGCTCGCGCTGCTGCAGGTCGGCGGCCACCCGTCCAAGGCCACCGCCGAGCTGATCGAGCAGGTGCAGAACCTGGAAGGCGAATACAAGTTCGAAACCTACTTCTCGCTGTCCTGCCAGAACTGCCCGGACGTGGTGCAGGCCCTGAACCTGGCCGCGGTGCTCAACCCGCGCATCCAGCATGTGGCCATCGACGGCGCCCTGTTCCAGGACGAAGTCGAGAAGCGCGAGATCATGTCGGTGCCGACCGTGTACCTCAACGGTGAAGTGTTCGACCAGGGCCGCATGACCCTCGAGCAGATCGTAGCCAAGCTGGACACCAATGCCAGCAAGCGCGACGCCGAGAAGATCGCCGCCAAGGACGCCTTCGACGTGCTGGTGGTGGGCGGTGGCCCGGCCGGCGCGGCGGCAGCGATCTACGCCGCACGCAAGGGCATCCGCACCGGCATCGCCGCCGAGCGCTTCGGTGGCCAGGTGCTCGACACCATGGCGATCGAGAACTTCATTTCGGTAAAGGAGACCGAAGGCCCGAAGCTGGCCACGGCGCTGGAACAGCACGTGCGCGAGTACGAGGTGGACATCATGAACCTGCAGCGCGCCAGCGCGCTGGTGCCGGCCGGTGAAGATGGCCTGGTGCAGGTGCAGCTGGAGAACGGCGCGGTGCTGAAGTCGCGCTCGGTGATCCTGTCCACCGGCGCGCGCTGGCGGCAGATGAACGTGCCGGGCGAAGACCAGTACCGCAACAAGGGCGTGGCCTACTGCCCGCATTGCGATGGTCCGCTGTTCAAGGGCAAGCGCGTGGCGGTGATCGGTGGCGGCAACTCCGGCGTGGAAGCGGCCATCGACCTCGCCGGCATCGTGTCGCATGTAACCCTGCTGGAGTTCGATTCCAGCCTGCGCGCCGATGAAGTGCTGCAGAAGAAGCTGCGCAGCCTGGCCAACGTCACCGTGCTGACCAGCGCACAGACCACCGAGGTGCTGGGCGACGGCAGCCGCGTCACCGGCCTGGTCTACAAGGACCGCGTCGGTGGCGACGCCCACCGCGTCGAGCTTGAAGGCATCTTCGTGCAGATCGGACTGCTGCCCAACACCGAGTGGCTGAAGGATGTGGTGGCGCTGTCGCCGCGTGGCGAAGTCGTCATCGACGATCGCGGCCAGACCAATCTGCCGGGCGTGTTCGCCGCTGGCGATTGCACGACGGTACCCTACAAGCAGATCATCATCGCCATGGGCGCCGGTTCGACCGCCGCACTGAGCGCGTTCGACCACCTGATCCGCTCGTCGGTGAGCAACAGCAGCGGTGCCGTTGCTGAAGCGGCCTGATCCACCGTTCCCAGATCACCGGGAGCATTGTCTGCCTGTCGGGTAACCATGCCGTCAGCCGGTCCGTTACCCCTGGGGTGTAAGGATGAACCTACGTGATCTGAAGTACCTGGTAGCCCTGGCCGACCACAAGCATTTCGGTCGGGCTGCCGCCTCCTGCTTCGTCAGCCAGCCCACGCTGTCGACGCAGATCCGCAAGCTGGAAGAAGAGCTGGGCCTGCCGCTGGTGGAACGCGCACCGCGCAAGGTGATGCTGACCCCGGCCGGCCAGGAAGCGGCGGCACGGGCACGGGTGATCGTGTCCGAAGTGGAACAGCTGAAGGAAGCGGCGCGACGCAGCCGCGATCCGGAGGCCGGTACGGTGCGCCTGGGGATCTTCCCGACCCTGGGTCCGTACCTGCTGCCACATGTGATCCCGCGCATCCGCGAGCGTTTCCCGGAGCTGGAACTGCTGCTGGTCGAGGAAAAGAGCGACGTGCTGCTGGACCGCCTGCGCGAAGGCAAGCTCGACGCTGCGCTGCTGGCGCTGCCGGTGATCGATGACCAGCTGCATGCCGAATTCCTGTTCGAAGAGCCGTTCCTGCTGGCCGTGTCCGGGCGCCACCCGCTGGCCCGTCGCGAACACCTGGACGTACAGGAACTGGCCACGCAGAAGCTGCTGCTGCTGGAAGACGGGCATTGCCTGCGCGACCAGGCACTGGAAGTCTGCCGCCTGTTCGGCGCCAACGAGAAGTCCGAGTTCCGCGCCACCAGCCTGGAGACGCTGCGGCAGATGGTCGCTGCCGACGTCGGCATCACCCTGCTGCCGAGCCTGTCGGTGCAGCCGCCGGTCCCGCGCTCGAACAACATCCGCCTGCTCGATTTCACCGGCGAAGGCCGTCCCAGCCGCCGCATCGCCATGGTCTGGCGCCGCAGCTCGGCCATGAACGACTTCCTGATGGAGCTGGCCGACCAGTTCAAGCGCCTGCCGCAGGCGCTGTTTACCCTGGAAGCGCTCAATGCCGCCAGCGATGCGGCGCCGCTGCCCGGCCCCGCGCTGAACGGCTGAGCCCCCGCAGCACCGGCCCGGAATCGGCAGGAGTCGATTCCGGCCGCATTTGTCCCCACAATACAGACAGGCGGCGCCAGCAGGTGCCGCCTTTTGCATGGCTTTCAACCAAGGAGCTTCACCATGAACACCGCCAGCGGCCTGCCGCCGTCGATCACCGTTTCTACCTTCGACATGGACCGCCTGGACGCCATGCTCGAATCCCCTGCGCTGAGCCAGACGCCTGCCGCGCTCGCGCTTGCTGAAGAACTCAACCGTGCCACCGTGCTGGCACCGGACCAGATTCCCGAAGGCATCGTCATGATGCATTCGCGCGTGGAGTGCGAAGATGAAGTGTCGGGCGAGAAGCATGTCCTGACCCTGGTCTTCCCCCGCGAAGCCAACGTCGATGAAGGCAAGGTTTCCGTGCTGGCCCCGGTCGGCAGTGCCCTGCTCGGCCTGTCGATCGGCCAGAGCATCGACTGGAATGCGCCCGGCGGCCGCAAGTTGCGCCTGCGCGTGACCGCGGTCCACAACGACCGCCCCTGATTACCGCTGCGCACCGCGCGCGATTCGATCCCCCTGCACCAGGAGCCGTAATGAGTACCCCGTCCAAACTGTCCCAGCTGCGCGAACTGTCCGTGGTGGTTGCCGATACCGGTGACTACGATGCCATCAAGCGCCTGCAGCCGGTGGACTGCACCACCAACCCGACCCTGGTGAAGAAGGCGCTGGACCTGCCGGTCTACGCCGAGCTGATCGAACGCGAACTGGCCTGGGGCCGCCAGCAGGCGGGCGACCGCGAAGCCGTGGTGAACGCCGTGGCCGACCGCCTGACCATCGGCGTCGGCGCGCTGCTGAGCACGCTGGTGCCGGGCCGCGTGTCCACCGAAGTGGATGCCGACCAGGCCCACGACACCGCCGCCACCGTGGCCAAGGCCCGCCAGTTCATCCAGATGTACGCCGATGCGGGCGTGCCGCGCGAGAAGATCCTGATCAAGATCGCCGCGACCTGGGAAGGCGTGGAAGCCGCGCGCATCCTGCAGGCCGAAGGCATCGACTGCAACCTGACCCTGATCTTCAACCCGACCCAGGCGCTGGCCTGCAGCGAAGCCGGCGCGTTCCTGATCTCGCCGTTCGTCGGCCGCATCCTGGACTGGTACGTGGCCAACGGCCAGGCCCCGGCCAGCATCGACGAAGACCCGGGCGTGAAGTTCGTGCGTGGCGTATATGCCGAATTCAAGCGGCGTGGCTCGCCGACGGTGGTGATGGGCGCCTCGTTCCGTTCGACCGCGCAGATCGAAGCACTGGCCGGCTGCGACCGCCTGACGATTTCGCCGGACCTGCTGGAGAAGCTGGACGCCGACCACGGTGAGCTGCCGCGCAAGCTGGTGGCCGGTGCGGCCGATGGCGCGGCGGTGACCCCGATCGATGCGGCGAAGTTCGCAGCCGACCTCGCGGCCGATCCGATGGCGACCGAGAAGCTGGCGACCGGTATCGATGCGTTTGCCAAGGATCTGCAGGCGCTGCGCGAGCGCATTCGTTCGGAACTGTGAGGATTTCGGCCAACGGCTGAGCCCCTCGTGGCGGGGGCTTGGTCGCGAAATGCATGAAGCAACAGCCGCGCTGGGTCGGGGGGGGGGGGGGGGGGGGGGGGGGGCGCCCCCCCCGCCGGGGGGGGGGGGGGGGCCCGCCCCCCCCCCCCCCCCCCCCCCCCCCCCCCCACCCCCCCCCCCCCGCCCTCTGACAGTTTCCGGTGGCCGCCCGCCACGGATGAAAGAAAGAAGAGCAAAAGCGGGTCGCGCGCTTCGCTTGCTCGCAGCCGAGCAAGCTCAACTCTACGGAGCACTGCAGGACCAAACAAAAAGGACGCGGCGAAGGCCGCGTCCTTTTTGTTTTCCTTCAGTTCGTCAGTAACCCATGCTCTTGCCCACCGTCACCGGGAAACTGTCGGAGGTGGGGCGGTGTGGGTGGGCAGGACCGTACCCGCAGCAACCCAGAGCCGCTTTGGCTTTGGCTTTGGCTTTGGCTTTGGCAGTTGCTTTCAGCTTCTGCCCGTCGCAGGCGGACCACCGCGCGTCAGCGCGGCGCCTCCACATCCAACCCGATCGGGCAGCTCACGCCGGTGCCGCCTATGCCGCAGTAGCCGTTCGGGTTCTTCGCCAGATACTGCTGGTGATAGTCCTCGGCGTAGTAGTACGCCGGCGCCGGATACACGATCTCGGTGGTGATCGGGCCATAGCCAGCGGCGTCCAGCTGGGACTGGTAGGCCTCGCGGCTGGCCAGCGCGGCCTTGTACTGGGCCTCGTCGGTAGCGTGGATCGCCGAGCGGTACTGGGTGCCGGTGTCGTTGCCCTGGCGCATGCCCTGGGTCGGGTCGTGGCTTTCCCAGAACAGCTGCAGCAGCCGTTCCAGGCTCACCACCGCCGGATCGAACACGACCTGCACCACTTCGGTGTGGCCGGTCAGGCCCGAGCAGACCTCTTCATAGGTCGGGTTCGGGGTGATGCCACCGGCATAGCCGACCGAGGTGCTGTACACGCCCGGTTCGGTCCAGAACTTGCGCTCGGCGCCCCAGAAACAGCCCAGCGCAAAGCGGATCTGCTGCAGGCCGGCGAAACGGTCCTTCAGCGGATGGCTGTTCACGAAGTGCTGGTTGCTGTGCAGCGGTAGCGGTTGGTCACGCCCCGGCAGCGCCTCTTCCGGGCGCGGCAGGCGCTGCTTGAAGGCGCCGATACCGAGGATGCCCTGGCCAATTCCCAACATGATGCGCTCCTACGCCGGAAGACCGGCTATGTCGTCTGCATCCGAAATGGGGGCATCCGGTGCGTGCCCCAAGTCCAGTGCCGCCACGATGTCCTCGGCCTGCGGGCGTGCGGCATCCGGGATTCCCACCCGCAGTACACCAAACAGCGGCAGCTCGCCCATGCCACCCAGCAACGACTCGCCGAACACGAACGCCGGGATGCCGGCATCCTCCAGCGCGTGCTTGACCAGATGGGCGTCGAACAGGTTGTCGGCCTTGTACACGATGTGCATGCGGCGGCTCCGTGGGACAGGATTCCAGCATACGCCCGGGGGCTGAATGGTGGTGGTGACGGCGCATGACCGTTCCGCCGGCCAGCGGCCTGCACGCGGTAATGCCGGCCGCTGGCCGGCACTCCCATACCCCACCGGGCAGCCCCGCCCCGTACGCGCTAGACTGTTGGTCTTTCTGCCTTTCTCTTCGCCGACTCATGTCCGAGCACACCCCCGCCAGCCCCGAGACCCCCGCCGACAGCCACGAAAAGCGCGATTTCATCCGCCAGATCGTGCGCGAGGACCTGGCCAGCGGAAAGCACCAGGCGATCAAGACCCGCTTCCCGCCGGAGCCGAACGGCTACCTGCACATCGGCCACGCCAAGTCGATCTGCCTGAACTTCGGCATCGCCGGCGAGTTCAGCGGCGTGTGCAACCTGCGCTTCGATGACACCAACCCGGCCAAGGAAGATCCGGAATACGTCGCCGCGATCCAGGACGACGTGCGCTGGCTGGGCTTCGAGTGGAACGAGCTGCGCCACGCCTCGGACTATTTCCAGACCTATTACCTGGCCGCCGAGAAGCTGATCGAACAGGGCAAGGCCTATGTCTGCGACCTGTCGGCCGAAGAAGTGCGCGCCTACCGCGGCACCCTGACCGAGCCGGGCCGCCCGTCGCCGTGGCGCGACCGCAGCGTCGAGGAGAACCTCGACCTGTTCCGCCGCATGCGCGCCGGTGAATTCCCGGATGGCGCGCGCACCCTGCGCGCGAAGATCGACATGGCCAGCGGCAACATCAACCTGCGCGATCCGGCCCTGTACCGCATCAAGCACGTCGAGCACCAGAACACCGGCAATGCGTGGCCGATCTATCCGATGTACGACTTCGCCCATGCGCTGGGCGATTCGATCGAGGGCATCACCCACTCGCTGTGCACGCTGGAATTCGAAGACCACCGCCCGCTGTACGACTGGTGCGTGGACAACGTCGATTTCGCCCACGACGACGCGCTGACCCAGCCGCTGGTCGACGCCGGCCTGCCGCGCGAAGCGGCCAAGCCACGCCAGATCGAATTCTCCCGCTTGAACATCAACTACACGGTGATGAGCAAGCGCAAGCTGATGGCGCTGGTCACCGAACAGCTGGTGGACGGCTGGGAAGACCCGCGCATGCCGACCCTGCAGGGCCTGCGCCGCCGTGGCTACACCCCGGCCGCGATGCGCCTGTTCGCCGAGCGCGTGGGCATCAGCAAGCAGAATTCGCTGATCGACTTCAGCGTGCTGGAAGGCGCGCTGCGCGAAGACCTGGACAGCGCCGCGCCACGCCGCATGGCCGTGGTCGACCCGGTAAAGCTGGTGCTGACCAACCTGCCGGAAGGCCACGAAGAGCAGCTGACCTTCAGCAACCACCCGAAGGACGAGCGCTTCGGCAGCCGCGAAGTGCCGTTCGCACGCGAAGTGTGGATCGACCGCGAGGACTTCGCCGAAGTGCCGCCGAAGGGCTGGAAGCGCCTGGTGCCGGGTGGCGAAGTACGCCTGCGCGGCGCCGGCATCATCCGCTGCGATGAAGTGATCAAGGATGCCGACGGCACCATCACTGAGCTGCGCGGCTGGCTGGATCCGGAATCGCGTCCGGGCATGGAAGGCGCCAACCGCAAGGTCAAGGGCACCATCCACTGGGTCAGCGCCGTGCACGGCGTGCCGGCCGAGATCCGCCTGTACGACCGCCTGTTCTCGGTGCCGAACCCGGACGACGAATCGGAAGGCAAGACCTACCGCGATTACCTCAACCCGGAGTCGCGCCGCACCGTCACCGGCTATGTCGAGCCAGCCGCGGCCAGCGCCGCCCCGGAGCAGTCGTTCCAGTTCGAACGCACCGGCTACTTCGTTGCCGATCGCCGCGACCACACCGAGGCCAAGCCGGTGTTCAACCGCAGCGTGACCCTGCGCGACACCTGGTCGGCCTGAGGACCTGCGCGGGCGCCAGGACGGCGCCCGCACGACCGCGACGATGATCACCGCCCTTTCCGCCCTGCTCTGGTTCCTGACGCAGCACCCGCTGCTGACGTTCTTTTCGGCGATGGTGCTGGCCGGGCTGGTCTCGTGGTGGCGGCGCTTTCCGGGCTACGCCATCGTGGTTTTCCCGCTGGCGATGCTCAACATCTTCCTCGGCCACTTCGTCAACGCCGCCTTCCTGAACGTGGTGGGCGAGCGCGGTGAAGCGGTGATCGTGAAGTCCGAGCGCACCAGTTCGACGATGAACGAGCAGTACATCTGGCGCTACGAAGCGGTGCTGCGCACCGCCGAGGGCCGCGATGTGGAGGTGGTGTTCCACACCAACACCGCCTCGTTGTGGCCGCTGGAGAACGCGATCCGCATTCCCGCGCCCGACCAGCCGTTCGTGGTGAAGTACACGCCGGGCTTCCCGCGCAACTTCGTCATCCTCACCAACGAATCCCCGCACGGCATCGCCCAGGCCCGTGCCAGCGCGCGCGAGCGCGTGGAGGTGGCGGCACGCAAGCTGCATTTCAGCCCGGGCAACGCGGATTTCCGCGCGGACTATCGCCGCGAGCTGGAAACCTGGCTGCGCGATCATGGCAGCGACCCGCAGCAGCAATCCGACGCGCAGCGATATCGCGCCGAACTCGACGCGCTCGAGCGCTAGTTCCAGGCCCTGCCTGGATGTTCCGCCTCATCCATCCACAGGCCTGACATGACCACGACCACCACCGCCCTTCTCCCGCTGCTGCAGCAGGTCCTGCAGGACGCCGGCATCGCCAGCCGCGCCGACGGTGGCGCGCTGCTGCTGGACAGCGGCCTGCGCCTGACCCCGCATGCGATGGCCGCGCATGCGCGCGGCAACGGCGGCTGGCAGACTTCCACCGTCATCGAGGCCCAGCATCCGGTGTTGTTCGCCGATGGCCTGTTCGAGTACCAGCACGCCAACGGTGCCGACGAACAGGCCTCGCTGCTGTCCGGCTTCCAGACCTGGATGCGGGTGGACCTGGCGACCCTGCAGACCGCGATCGGCGCCGAGGACGCGCAGGGCCTGCCGATGATGGGCCTGGCCTACCCGGCCGGCGATGACGGCGAGGAGCACCAGCGCACCGTGGTGCTGGGGCCGTTGGCGCACTACCGCGCGCAGGAGGTGGATGCATCCACCTGCAGCGAAGACGACCATGGCTCCTGTCCCTGCTGCCTGTTCACCCGCAGCATGGATGCCTTCGACGAGCTGATGAAGGCCCGCTCGTTCCTGGCGATCCGCCTGTTCGCCTCGCGCGATGCCGAAGGCCTGTGCGAAGCCGATTGCCGGGTCAATGGCCACGACTTCGCCGCCGCCCTGCCCCTGCTGCGCGCCTATGCCGCCAGCTGGCCGCAGGCCGGGCTGGAATTCCGCAAGCAGTACGTGGTGATCCGCACCGGCTCGCCAGGCTGACCCATCGCCACACCCGATACAGGCCGGTGCAGCTACACTGCGCGCCGGTTTCCCCAAGCAACCGCACCTTCTTCCATTCCCTACGAGGCACCCCGCGATGCTGTACGCGCAAGTCCACCTGACCCTTCCCGCCTGGATCCACGACCAGATCGACCTGGATCGTCGATATCCGGGCGACGAGGCCAAGGTCGCACTGGCGATCGAGCTGTCGCGGTTGAATGTCGAGCACGCCAGTGGCGGCCCGTTCGGCGCGGTGGTGTTCGGGCCGGATGACAAGGTCATCGCCGCCGGCGTGAACCGGGTGATGCCGCACGCAACCTCGCTGGCGCACGCCGAGAACATGGCCTACATGCTGGCCCAGCAGCGCCTGCAGACCCCGCGCCTGAACGCGGTACTGTCGCCGGTCACCCTGGCCACCAGTTCGCAGCCGTGCTGCCAGTGCTACGGCGCGACCGTGTGGGCCGGCATCGACCGCCTGCTGATCGGTGCCAACGCGGCCGACGTCGAGGAACTGACGCCGTTCGACGAAGGCCCGCTGCCGGCCGACTGGGTCGGCGAGCTCAACAAGCGCGGCATCGAAGTGGTGCAGGGCCTGAACCGCGATGCCGCACGCAGCGTGCTGCGTGCCTATGGGGAAAGCGATGGCGCCCGTTACTGAAACCGGCATCGGCCTGCTGTGCCTGTGCCGGCAGGGCTTCGAGCCCGAGCTGGCCGGCGAGCTGCAGTTCCGCGCCGGTGAAGCCGGTTTCGCCGGCTACGCGCGTACCCAGCGCAACGACGGCTATGTGCTTTTCATGTGCGACGAATCCGCTGCCCTGGCGCCACGGCTGCGCTGGCGCGAGCTGATCTTCGCGCGACAGAAGCTGGTGGTACTGGCCGAGCTGCCGCAGCTGGACCCGGCCGACCGCATCACCCCGATGCTGGAGGTGCTGGCCGATGCGCCGCGCTTCGGTGACCTGTGGGTGGAACACCCCGATTCTGACGCCGGCAAGCCGCTGTCCGGGCTGGCGCGTGCCTTCGGCAATGCGCTGCGCCCGGCGCTGCGCAAGGCCGGCAAGCTCAGCGACAAGCCGAACAACCGCCTGCCGCGCCTGCACGTGGTGTTCGTCGACGGCACCCACGCCTTCGTCTGCGTGGCCGATCCGGCCGACAGCGCGCCGTGGGCACTGGGCATCCCGCGCCTGAAGCTGCTGCCCGAAGCGCCTTCGCGTTCGGCACTGAAGCTGGACGAAGCATTGCTGACCCTGCTGACCCCGGAAGAACGCGAAGCATTGGCCAAGCCCGGCATGCGCGCGGCCGACCTCGGCGCCGCACCCGGCGGCTGGACCTGGGTGCTGACCCGCCAGCACATGCACGTACTGAGCATCGACAACGGCCCGCTGCGCCAGCACGTGCTGGACACCGGCCTGGTCGAGCACCTGCGCGCCGATGGCTTCCACTGGCACCCGGAACAGCCGCTGGACTGGATGGTCTGCGACATGGTCGAGCAGCCGCGCCGCGTGGCCGAGCGCATGGCCACCTGGTTCCGCGAGGGCTGGTGCAGGCATGCGATCTTCAATCTGAAGCTGCCGATGAAGAAGCGCTGGGACGAGACCCGGCTGTGCCTGGACCTGTTCCAGGACCAGGCCGGCAAGCCGCTGGTGGTCCGCGCCAAGCAGCTCTATCACGATCGTGAAGAGATCACCGTGCTGGCGTCGCCGCTGCGCTGAGGCCGTCGTGCCCGCCGGGCGTGGCCCGGCGCTACCGAGGAATGGGACCATGCGATACCGCTCGATTCCGATACTGATCGCCCTGTTGGCAACTGCAACGGCCCTTGCACAGCAGCTGCCGTCCATGCCGGCGCAGGTCCAGCCGCTGGGCCCGACCGGCGGCGCCATCCGCCAGCAGCCACTGGGCGCCGGCAAGGTCACCGGCAGCGTCGAGATTGCACAGCCGGCTGGCGAGGCACAGGTGACCGTGCGTTCGCTGGAACCGAGCAGCGTGGTCGGCCAGTACCGCATCCACTTCGCCGCGCTGGACGTGAATGGCGATGGTTTCATCAGCCGCGAAGAAGCGCAGGCCAACCCGGCGCTGGCCGATGAATTCAATTCATTGGACCGCAGGCATCGCGGCAAGCTGGATCGCTCCGACCTGGCCGGTTGGCTGGTCGACTGAAAAAGGGGACGGAGGGGATTAAGTCGTATGTGCACATACGACTTAATCCCCTCCGTCCCCTTTTTGCGTCAGACGCCGGCGGCGCGCTTCCAGAATGCCTGCACCAGCGGCGGCCATTTACCGACGCAGCCC
The DNA here is from genome assembly GCF_036319965.1 of Stenotrophomonas sp. SMYL41. Lineage (NCBI taxonomy): Bacteria > Pseudomonadati > Pseudomonadota > Gammaproteobacteria > Lysobacterales > Lysobacteraceae > Stenotrophomonas > Stenotrophomonas sp. SMYL41. The sequence continues at coordinate 35,578 of NZ_JAWIRX010000013.1, forward strand.
AGCGCGCGTCCGCGGGCCAGGGTCAGATGCATTTCGTCGTTGGAGAACAGGCGGTTGATCGCATCGAAGCTGTAAGCGGCGATGTGGTTGTCGCTGCGCCGTTCGCGTGCCCAGCGCTGCAGCCGCTGCGGCGACAGCCGCGGCTGGCCACGGCGTTCGGCCGATGGCGCCAGCCACTGCTGCAGGGCGGCGACATCGCGCAGGCCCAGGTTCACGCCCTGCCCGGCCAGCGGATGCACCACGTGCGCCGCATCACCCAGCGCCAGCACGCGGCCGGCCACGTAGTGGCGGGCCAGTTGGCGACGCAGCGGGAATGCCGCACGCGGTGATGCCAGCCGCAGTTCACCCAGGCGTGCAGCGAAGGCGCGGGTCAGTTCACGGTTGAAGGTGTCCTCATCCAGCGCCAGCACACGTGCCGCGTCATCCTCGGGCAGGGTCCAGACGATCGAGCTGCGACGCTCGGCCACCGGCAGCAACGCCAGTGGCCCGCTCGGCAGGAAGCGCTGCCAGGCCGTGGCCTGGTTGGGAAGATCGCTGTCCACATAGGCCACCACGCCACGCTGGTGGTAGTCATGGCGCTCGACCTCGAGTCCGGCCAGCTGGCGCAGGGTCGATTCGGCGCCGTCGGCGGCCACTGCCAGCGCCGCTTCCAGGCGGCGCCCGTCATCCAGGCGCAGGCGCACACCGTCCGCGTCCTGCTCCAGCGCATCCACCCGCGCCGGGCAATGCAGCTGTATGCCTGCGGCCGGCAGTGCCGACCACAGGCGATCCTGCAGCAGGCCGTTCTCGACGATGTAGCCCAGTTCGCGCCGACCGAAGCGGTCGGCGTCGAACAACAGATCCTCGCCACCGGCGGCATCCCACACCTGCATGCGCCGGTAGGGCCATGCGCGGGCCTGCGCGATGGCCGGCCACACACCCAGACGGTTCAACAGTTGTACGTTGTCAGCGGCGAAGGCGAACACCCGCAGGTCCGGCTGTGCAGCCCGCCATGGCGCAGGCTCGCGGCCCTCCACCAGTGCAACCGACAGACCGGCATCGGCCAGCGCCAGCGCACAGGTGGCACCAACCACGCCACCGCCGACGATGGCCACGTCCAGGCGCGCGCGCCGGCTCATGCGGCTTCTCCACGGCACAGCCGCGGCACTTCGCCACGGAAGCCCATCGCACCGCCGACCAGCATCGACTGCACCGAGGCGCGTTGTGCGGCCACCAGGCCGAGGCTGCGCAGCGGCCGCATCAGCGGCGCCGGATTGCTGGTCAGGCGTGCCAGGCCACCGGAGAACGCCACCGTCTGCCGGCGGTCTTCCTCGCGGCGCGCGACATAGGCCTGCAGCAGCGCATCACTGCCGGCATCCTCATGCGCATCCTCCAGCAGCTCGGCCAGGGTCAGCGCATCGCGCAGGCCCAGGTTGAAGCCCTGCGCACCCAGCGGATGAATGGTCTGCGCGGCATTGCCGAGCAGCACCGTGCGTTCACCGGCCAATGCGCGCGCCAGCACCTGGATGAGCGGGTAAGCACTGCGCGGGCCGGATTCGAGCAGGCGGCCGGCACGCCAGCCGATCGCATCCTGCAGGCGCTGAAGCCAGGCCGCATCGTCCAGTGCCATCACCGCATCGGCCTGATCGCTCGCTACGCCGTGCACGGTGCCGAAGTGACGATCGCCACGCGGCAGCAGGGCCGTCGGGCCGGTATCGGTGAAGCGCTCCCAGGCCGTGCCGTCCGGCGCGCGCTGGCTGCGCACGCGGGCCACGAACAGGGTCTGCTGGAAATCATGCCGGTCGACCTCGATGCCCAACGCCCCGCGCACGCCGCTGGTCGTGCCATCGGCGCCCACCACCAGCCGTGCCAGCAGCATGCGCTCGCCGGCCTCGTCGGCCACTCGCACCTGGCGGTAGCCGTCGACCACCTCGCCCAGGCCCAGGAACCGCATCGGCCGGTAGCGCCGCAGCTGCGGCAGCTCCTGCAGCCGTGCTTCCAGCGCCTGGCCGAAGTCACGCGCCACCACCACCTGACCGAACCACGGCCGGTCGTAGTCGGAAGCCTCCAGCTGCACGCGGCCGAAATCACCGGCGCGGCTGACGTGGATGCGACGGATCGGGCCCGGCGCCATCGCCAGCTTCTGCATGACCCCCAGCGCGGTCAGCGCGTTGACGGTGGCCGCGGCGAAACTGAGGTTGCGCTGGTCGAACACCGCCGGCAGCTCGCCGGCCGGGCTGGCCTCGAGCAGGCCCACATCGCGGCCCAGCCGGTCCAGGGCAATGGCCAGGCTGGCACCTACCAGGCCGCCACCGACGATCAGCACGTCATGTCGTTCACTCATGGTGTTCATGATACGCGCTCGCCCCGCCCGAACACCCAACGCTCCCCGACCTGCGCCAACCGGCGCGGCGGGCTAGAATGAAACCTGAATCCGCTCCGGGCCCGCTGCCATGTCCGCCACCGCCAACCGTGCCTTCGTCCTGTCCGTACTCGTGCTGTTGCTGGCGGCGACCCGGGTCAACCACTTCGCGGCGATTCCCGATGCCTCCTGGGCGGTGTTCTTCATCGGTGGCTTCTATCTGGCCGGCTGGACCCGCTGGGCGTTCCCGCTGCTGATGGTGTTCGCGGTGCTGGTGGACTGGATCGTGATCCGCAGCAGCGGCCTGGATTTCTGGCAGCACTACTGCGTGTCGCCGGGCTACTGGCTGCTGTTGCCGGCCTATTTCTCGCTGTGGGCCGGCGGCATGCTGCTGGGCCGCAACTACCAGGGGGCACGCTGGCCGGTGCTGGCCAAGGGCGCGTTGCTGCTGGTGGCCTCGGTGGCGGTCTGCCACCTGCTGGCGCAGGGCGGCTTCTACTGGACCAGCCGCAACGTGGCCGAACCGACGCTGGCCGGCTGGGCACAGAACTACGCACAGTGGTTCGGGCCGTACCTGCGCACCACCGCGATCTACGTGGCGCTCGGCGCCGCCCTGCAGCTGGCCGTGGAGCAGGTAGTGAAGCTCCAGCAGGCCCGCCGCGACATCCGCCACTGAGCCGCGCCATGGGCCATCGCCTCTCGCGCATCTACACCCGCACCGGCGACGACGGCAGTACCGGCCTTGGCGACGGCCAGCGCGTGGCCAAGGATGACGCCCGCGTGGCGTCCTACGGCACCGTCGATGAAGCCAATGCCGCGCTCGGCCTGCTGCTGGCCACGGCGCTGCCCGAGGATGTCCGCGCGCTGGTGGTGCATCTGCAGCACCAGCTGTTCGACCTGGGCGCCGAACTGTGCATCCCCGGCCACGCCGCGATCCACGCCGCCGATGTCTCGGCGTTGGAACAGCAGCTGGACCACTACAACGCCAGCCTGCCGATGTTGAAGGAATTCATCCTGCCGGCCGGTGGCGAGGCCGCCGCGCGCTGCCACCTGGCGCGCACGATCGTCCGCCGCGCCGAGCGCGAGACGGTCACCCTGGCCCGCCACGAAGCCGTGCGCAGCGAGGCGCTGCAGTACCTCAACCGGCTGTCGGACCTGTTGTTCGTGCTGGCCCGCGTGCTGGCCCGTGCCGATGGCCACGGCGAAGCGCTGTGGCAGCCGCAGCAGCGCCAGCGCTGAGTCGGCACGATGCTGGTCTTTACCCATCCGTCCTGCCTGCTGCACGACCCCGGCCCCGGCCATCCGGAGTGCCCGCAACGCCTGCAGCATGTCCTGGATGCCCTGCACGCCGCATTCCCCGGCCAACTGGACTGGCGCGAGGCGCCGCCGGCCAAGTTCGGTGAACTGACCCGGGTCCACGACAGCGCCCTGCTCGACTTCGTGCTGCAGCCGCAGACCGTGCCGCTGCGCCAGCTGGACATGGACACCTGGACCTCACCCGGCTCGGCCAGTGCCGCCGTGCACGCCGCTGGCGCCGGCGTGGCCGCTGTAGATGCAGTAATGCTGGGCGAAGACCCGCTGGCGTTCTGCGCGGTGCGGCCACCGGGCCACCACGCCACCAGCAGCACCGCGATGGGCTTCTGCCTGCTCAACAACATCGCCATCGCCGCCGCCTACGCCCGTGACCGCCATGGCCTGGAGCGCATCGCGGTGGTCGACTTCGATGTCCACCATGGCAACGGCACCCAGGACATCTTCCAGCACGACGCCCGGGTCTCCTACTACAGCACCCACCAGGCCGGGCTGTTCCCCAACTCGGGCCTGCGCCGCGACCGCGGTGCCGGCAACCTGATGAACATCCTGCTGCCGCCGGGCAGTGGCGGTTTCCGCTTTCGCAATGTGTGGGCCGACGAGATGCTGCCGGCCATCGACGACTTCCGCCCGCAGCTGTTGCTGATCTCGGCCGGCTTCGATGCCCACCTGCGCGACCCGCAGGCCGATCTGATGCTGGAAACCGACGATTTCGCCTGGATCACCCGTGAACTGCATGCACTGGCACGCCGCCATGCGGCCGGCCGGGTGGTCTCGATGCTGGAAGGCGGCTATGACCTGCAGGCCCTTGCCGAGTGCAGCGTGGCCCATGTCCGGGCGCTGCTGCCGCCCCCTCCAGGCAGCGTCTCCGGATGAACCCGAACCGGCAGGACCCGCCGCCCTTCATTGCCCCTATGCAAGGGATGGGGCAAGCTACCGTCCGTTTTCGCCCGAATCCGAACCGCGTGCGCCGAGCCCTCCGCCTGCTTCCCCTGCCTCTGAGCATCGCCATCTGCCTGCCGGCAATGGCCGATGAAAAGCCGCTCAACTGGGGCCTGTGCCCGGCGACCGACGTGATTCCCGCGTTCACCGATGCCCCTACCCCGGTCCCGGGGCAGGACAAGGCCGCCGCCAGCGCCGCGCGCGATCAGCAGCCCACCGACATCGAGGGCGACCAGCTGCTGGGCACCACCACCGTGCCGCAGTACGAAGGCAACGTGGCCCTGCGCCGCGGCGACCAGTTCGTCGGTACCGACAAGCTCAGCTTCGATACCGAAAGCGGCAACTACATCGCCGACGGCAATGTCCGCTACCAGGACTCCTCGATCCGCATGGTCGCCAAGCGCGCCGAGGGCAACCAGGAAAGCGACACCCACAAGATCACCGACATCAAGTACCAGCTGGTGTCGCGTCGCGGCAACGGCGACGCCGAGTCGGTCGACCTGCAGGGCGCGGTCGGCCAGATGCACCGCTCCACCTACACCACCTGCGACCCGTCGCAGCCGGTGTGGAAGCTGTCGGCGCCGCAGATCGAAGTGGACAACGACGAGGGCTTCGGCACCGCCCGCAACGCCGTGCTGCGCATCGGCAAGGTGCCGGTCCTGTGGGCGCCGTACTTCAAGTTCCCGATCGATGACCGCCGCAAGACCGGCCTGCTGTTCCCGCAGCTGGGCATGTCCGGGCGCAACGGTTTCGATTATGCCCAGCCGATCTACTTCAACCTGGCGCCGAACTACGACGATACGTTGACCCCGCGCTACATGAGCCGGCGCGGCCTGATGCTCGACAACGAGTTCCGCTACCTCTACAACGGCGGCCGCGGCGAACTGCTGACCGCGTTCATGCCCAACGACAAGCTGCGCGACCGCGACCGCGGCCGGGTGATGTTCAGCGGTTACCACAACGTGGACAGCCACTGGCAGGCCCGCGCCAACCTGGCCTGGGTCAGCGACGAGCGCTATGTCGAAGACTTCGCCAACCGCCTGGTGGGGGTCACCGCGTCGAACCTGCAGAGCACCATCGGTCTGTACGGCACCGGCAGGAACTGGACGGCCGGCATCATGGCCGACCGCTGGCAGCTGACCGACTACACCCTCAACGAGAGTGCGCTGGCCTACAACCGCCAGCCGCGCCTGTACCTCAACTGGGACAAGCCGGTCCTGCCGTGGCTGGAAACCGGCGTCTACGCCGAAGCCGTGCGCTTCACCCACGACGACATCAACTTCAAGTACGGCGCAGATGCGGGCCCCGACCTGCAGTACACCCGCAATGGCAGCCGTCAGACCAACGGCATCGGTGTCAGCGGCGGCTCGCGCCTGGACGTGAAGCCCTACGTGTCGTTCCCGATCAGCGGCGCGGCCTGGTATGTCACGCCGACGCTGGCCTACCGCTATACCGGTTACCAGCTGGACCGCGGCCTGGTTGATGGCGTGAACGGCATCCGCGGCCAGATCCTGCGCTCGCAGGGCATCGACCCGAACACGGCCACGCCGGAGCAGCTGCGCGGCAACACCTCGCCCAGCCGCAGCCTGCCGATCGGCAGCATCGACGCCGGCCTGTTCTTCGATCGCGAGACCAGGATCGGCGGCAAGTCGTTCCTGCAGACCCTGGAGCCGCGGCTGTTCTACCTGCGCACGCCCTACCGCAACCAGGATGAACTGCCGATCTTCGATACCCGTGACTTCACCTTCAGCTGGGGCCAGCTGTTCCGCGACTCGCGCTATACCGGCGCCGATCGCCAGAACGACGCCAACCAGCTGACCATGGCGCTGAGTACCCGCTTCATCGACCAGACCACCGGCAAGGAACGCTTCTCGGCCTCCATCGGCCAGATCCAGTACTTCGACGAGTCGCGGGTCACCGTCACCCCGGGCGGCGCGCCGGTGGAAAAGGGCAAGTCGGCGTGGATCGCCGACGGCAACTACATGATCAACGACCGCTGGACCCTGGGCGCCACCTACCAGTGGGATCCGAAGTACAAGCGCGAGGATCTGGCCAGCGTCCGAGCCCGCTATCTGATGCCCAACGATGGCGTGATCAACCTCAGCTACCGCTACCGCATCAACTCGGGCGCCCCGGCCACCGCCAACAAGCATGACCGGACCCTGCTGGAGCAGGCCGACCTGTCGTTCCTGTACCCGCTGAATGCGCGCTGGAGCCTGGTCGGCCGCTACTACTACTCGCTGCAGGACAAGGAACCGCTGGAAATCATCGCCGGCATCCAGTGGGACAGCTGCTGCCTGGCCGTGCGTGTGGTCGGGCGCCGCTACGTCCGCAACCGCGAAGGCGAGATGAACAACGCCATCCAGCTGGAGTTCGTGCTCAAGGGCCTGAGCTCCCTGGGGCAGGACACGGACCGTACCCTGCGCCGTGCTATCCTCGGCTACAACCGCGACGACCTCTATCTCGTGCCGCCGAGCAACACCGGGGCGACCCGGGATGACTACGATCCGAACCTGATCCCATGACCAAGCGCTTCCCCGTTCTTCTCGCCTCACTGCTGGCGGTGTCCAGCGTGTCCGCCCCCCTGCAGGTGCTTGCCCAGGAGGCGCAGCCGCTTGACCGCATCGCCGCCGTCGTCGATGAGGACGTGATCCTGCAGAGCGAGCTCCAGCGTGCGATCGCCAACATCAAGGCGCAGTACGCGGGCCGTGAAAACCAGCTGCCGCCGGAAGACGTGCTCAGCCGCCAGGTGCTCGAGCGCCTGGTGCTGGTCAAGCTGCAGGTCGCCCGCGCCCAGGGCAGCGGCATCCGTGTCAGCGACCAGGAGCTGAACCAGGCGCTGAACGCCATCGCCCAGCAGAATGGTTCGAACCTGGACGCCCTGCGCCAGCGCCTGGCCCATGACGGCATCGACTTCAACGATTTCCGCGCTTCGGTGCGTGATGAGATCACCGTGCAGCGCCTGCGCCAGAGCTTCGCGCAGAGCCGCATCAGCGTCAGCGAGGGTGAAGTCGACGCCGCGCTGAAGCAGCAGGCCACGGTGGGCAACCAGTACCACCTGGCGCACATCCTGATCGCCCTGCCCGACGGCGCCAACGCCGACCAGATCGCCACCGGCCAGAAGAAGGCCGATGGCGTGAAGGCCCTGCTGGACAAGGGCGAGCTGGACTTCAACGCGGCGGCCGTGCGCTATTCGGACAGCCCGAACGCCCTGGAAGGCGGCGACCTGGGCTGGCGCAGCCTGGATGAGATTCCCACCGCGTTCGCCCAGTTGATGGAGAAGATGAAGCCCGGCGAAGTGGTCGGCCCGATCCGCGGCCCGAGTGGCTTCCAGCTGCTGAAGCTGGTGGAAGTGCGCGACGCCAGCTCCGCCGCTGCCGGTGATCACACGGTCACCGAGTTCCACGGCCGCCACATCCTGGTGCGCGTGGACGACCACCAGACCGACGCCGCCGCCAAGGCCAAGATCGACACCCTGCGCGCCCGCATTGCCGGGGGTGCCGAGTTCCAGACCGTTGCCAAGGAGTCCTCCGAGGACAACAACAGCAAGGGCCAGGGCGGTGATCTGGGCTGGTTCCCGGCTGATGCGTTCGGTCCGGCCTTTGGCCAGCAGGTGGAAGGACTCCAGGACGGCGGCGTCAGCCAGCCGTTCCGCACCGATGCCGGTTGGCACATCGTGCAGCGCGTGGCGACCCGCCAGACCGACGTGACCACCGACAACCAGCGTGCCCAGGTCCGCGAGACCATCGGCCGCCGCAAGCTGGAAGACGAGTACAACCGCTTCCTGCAGGAACTGCGTGGCGAAGCCTACGTCAGCTTCCGCAGTGGCGACCGCGCGGAAAACACCGCCACCCCGCCGCAGTCCTGACCGATGCGCCCCGAGCTCGCTCTGGTACCGGGCGAGCCCGCCGGGATCGGCCCGGAACTGTGTGTCCGCCTCGTCCAGCAGCCGCGTGAAGATTGCCGGCTGCTGGCCTTCGCCGACCCGGACACCCTGCACGCGGCCGCGGCCGCGCTGAACCTGCCCCTGCAACTGCTGCCCGAGGACGCCGAAGCCCGCGTCCCTGGCGATCTGCGCCTGCGCGCCGTCCGCAACGCTGCGCCCAGCCGCTTCGGCCAGGCCGATCCGGCCAATGCCGGCGCGGTCATCGGTGCCCTGCTCGGTGCCGGCCAGGCCTGCCTGTCCGGCGAACTGCACGGCGTGGTGACCGGCCCGGTGCACAAGGCGGTCATCAACGACGGCGGCATCGCCTACAGCGGCACCACTGAACTGCTGGCCGACCAGGCCGGAGTGAAGGTGGTGATGATGCTGGCCAACCACGTCGTGCGGGTGGCCCTGGCCACCACCCACCTGCCGCTGCGCGAGGTGGCCGATGCGATCACCGCGCCCGGCCTGGAGCACACGCTGCGCACCGTGCATGCCGCGCTGCGCCGCGAGTTCGGGCTGCCTGCACCGCGCATCGCCGTGCTCGGCCTGAACCCGCACGCCGGCGAAGACGGCCACCTGGGCCGCGAGGAACTGGACCTGGTCATCCCGCTGCTGCAGCGCCTGCGCGCGGAGGGCATGGACCTGATCGGGCCGCTGCCTGCCGACACCGCCTTCCTTCCGGCCAAGCTGGCCGGCTTCGACACCGTGCTGGCGATGTACCACGACCAGGGCCTGCCGGTGCTGAAGTACTCCGGCTTCGAACAGGCGGTCAACCTGACCCTGGGCCTGCCCTACCCACGCGTGGCCGTGGACCATGGCACCGCGCTGGACCTGGCCGGCCGCGGCATCGCCGATCCCTCCAGCCTGCAGGCAGCAACGTCGTTGTGTGCGCAGCTTGCGCGGCAACGTACACTGGGCGCATGAATTCCCCGCATTCTCCCTCCGGCCCGGTGTTTACCGCCCCGGCCAAGAAGCAGCTTGGCCAGCATTTCCTGGCCGACCGCCACTACATCGACAAGATCGTGATGGCGGTCAACCCGAAAGCGGGCGACCGCCTGGTCGAGATCGGTCCCGGCCAGGGCGCGATCACCCTGCCGCTGCTGCGTGTGCACCCGAAGCTGACAGTGATCGAGTTCGACCGCGACCTGATCGCACCGCTGACCGCCGCCGCTGCGCCGCTGGGCGAGCTGGCCATCGTTCACCGCGACGTGCTGCGGGTGGACTTCACGGAACTGGCCGACGGCCAGCCGATCCGCCTGGTCGGCAACCTGCCCTACAACATCTCCTCGCCGATCCTGTTCCATGCGCTGGAGCATGCCGCGGTCATCCGCGACATGCACTTCATGCTGCAGAAGGAAGTGGTCGACCGCATGGCGGCCGGCCCCGGCAGCAAGGTGTATGGCCGCCTCAGCGTGATGCTGCAGGCCTACTGCCAGGTGACCTCGCTGTTCGTGGTGCCGCCGGGCGCGTTCCGGCCGCCGCCGAAGGTCGATTCGGCCGTGGTGCGGCTGGTGCCGCGTGACCCGGCCACGATCAACATCAACGACCACAAGCGCTTCGCCGAGGTGGTCAAGGCCGCCTTCGGTCAGCGCCGCAAGACCCTGCGCAATGCCCTGAACAACGTGGTGTCCGCCGAGCAGTTCATCGCCGCCGGCGTGCGTCCCGATGCCCGCGCCGAACAGCTGGACGTGGCCGAATTCATCGCTTTGGCCAATGCCTCCTGATTACACTGCCGGTATGGAAGACGCTGACGTTTATGCCATCTCCGTCGAAGTCGCGCCGCGCTTCCTCGACGATCAATCCGCGCCGGAAGACGGTCGCTTTGCGTTCGCCTACACGATCCGCATCCACAACCAGGGGCGGGTCGCGGCACGCCTGGTCGCACGCCACTGGCGCATCACCGATGCCAATGGCCGTGTCGAGCATGTCGATGGCGACGGGGTGATCGGCGAGCAGCCGCGGCTGCGCCCCGGTGAAGACTTCCGTTACACGTCCGGTGTCATGCTGGGGACCGATCACGGGACAATGCAGGGCCACTACGACATGGTCGCCGACGATGGCACCGAATTTGCCGCGCAGGTCGCACCGTTCGTGCTGGCCATCCCGCGTACCCTGCACTGACACGGAGGCCGAACGATGAGTGTGTGGGCGATCGGCGACCTGCAGGGCTGCTATGACGTCACCCAGCGACTGCTGGAGAAGATCCGCTTCGACCCGGCGCAGGACACCCTGTGGTTCTGTGGCGACCTGGTCAACCGTGGCGGCCAGTCGCTGGAAACGCTGCGGCTGGTGCATTCGCTGCGCGAGCACAGCGTGGTGGTGCTGGGCAACCATGATCTTTCGCTGCTGGCCGTCGGTGCACGCACCGAAGAGGAACAGCGCAAGGTCAACCCGGACCTGCTGCGCATCGTGCAGGCCGAGGACCGCGACGAACTGCTGGACTGGCTGCGCCTGCAGAAGCTGGTGCACGTCGATCGCGAGCTTGGCTGGATGATGGTGCACGCCGGCCTGGCGCCGAAGTGGACCACGCAGATGGCCGAGAAGCATGCCGCCGAGGTCGAGGTGCAGCTGCATGGTGCCGGCTACCGCAAGCTGTTCCGCAACATGTACGGCGACAAGCCGAGCTGGGCCCCGAACCTGTCCGGCTACGACCGCTCGCGCGCGATCATCAACGTGCTCACCCGCATGCGCTACTGCACCCCGCGGGGACGCATCGGCATCGAGGACAAGGGCACGCCGGGCACGCAGGAACAGGGGCTGTATCCCTGGTTCGAAGTGCCGGGCCGGGTCGAGCGCGACCTCAAGGTCGTCTGTGGCCACTGGTCGGCGCTGGGCCTGACCATCACCCAGGGCGTGCACGCCATCGACACCGGTGCGGTGTGGGGCGGCAAGCTGACCGCCATCCAGCTCGATACCGATGAGCTGCGCGTGGTGCAGGTGCCGGGCCGCGATGTCCCCGCGCCGGTGCCCAACGCCCGCCCGCCAGCGCGACCGGCGCACGAGCGCCCCACCGCTGCGGCGCAGGGCAAGGAACAGGGTGGTGGCAACGCCGCCGCTGCGAACCCGGGCAACCGTGGCCCGCGCCGTCGTCGCCGTCGTGGCGGCGGTGGCGGTGGGAGCGGCACGGGTGGCGGCACCAACAACAGCCCCCCGCCGCAGGCATGACGCGGCGCGGCTGGGCACCATGGACGGTGCTGCTGCTGGCGCTGGCCCTGGCCAGCGGCTGCCAGCCCGGCTCGCCGCCTGCTCCCACGGCTGCGGATGGTGCTGCACCTGGGCCGACGCAGCCGCAGGCGCCTTCGCCGCCACTGGTGGCCGCAGCGCGCGCGCAGATCGGCGTGACCACCCGTTACGATCCCGCCTACCAGGTGCTGGCCTATCCCGGCGGCGACGTCCCGCTCGATCGCGGCGTGTGCACCGACGTGGTGGTGCGCGCCCTGCGCAGCCAGGGCCTGGACCTGCAGGCACGCGTGCATGAGGACATGCGCGGAAACTTCAGTGCCTATCCGGCGATCTGGGGCCTGTCACGGCCGGACCGCAACATCGATCATCGTCGCGTGCCGAACCTGATGCGCTGGTTCGAACGGCAGGGCTGGCAGCAACCGATCACCGCCCTCGCCACCGACTATGCGGCTGGCGACATCGTTGCCTGGAAGCTCAACGGCAATGGCCTGCTGCACGTGGGCATCGTCTCCGACCGGCGGCTGGACAATGGCACGCCGCTGGTACTGCACAACATCGCGCGCGGCACCCGTGAAGAGAACCTGCTGTTCCAGCACGCGATCATCGGGCACTACCGGATGCCGTAGGCAATCCTGTCGCGCCGAGCCCTGCTCGGCTCCGGGATGTGCCCGCGGAAAGCAGCCGACGATGGCTCGGCGCTACAGTTGCATTGCGATCAGCGGCGCACGTAGTGCACGAAGCGAAATGCGTAGGCGTGGCGTTCATCGGCCGCATGCGGCTCGTTGCTCGCTTCCTGCCAGTCCTGCACATCCACGTCGGGGAAATGCGTGTCGGCAGGCACTTCGGCATCCACCCAGGTCAAGTACAGGTCGCTGGCCTGGCCGAGCAGCTGGCGGAAGATCTCGCCGCCGCCGATGATGCACAGCTCGCTGGCGCCCTCGCCTTCGGCAATCGCCTTCGCCTCGTCCAGCGACGCCACCGCGCGCATGCCCTCGAACGGTACCTGGCCGCTGCGGGTCAGCACCAGGTTGGTCCGCCCCGGCAGCACGCGGCCGATCGATTCGGCGGTCTTGCGCCCCATCAGGATCGGCTTGCCCAGGGTGAGCGCCTTGAAGTGCTTGAAGTCGTCCGGCAGGTGCCAGGGCATGGCATTGCCCTGGCCGATGCCACGGTTGCGATCCAACGCCACGATCATCGACAGTTTCATCGGTCCGACCACCTCAGCTGGCATCGATCTGCAGGCGTTCGCAGGCCGCGTTCGCGGCACTGGCGGCCTGCAATGCTGCAGCCAGCGCCGGGCTGGAGGTGGACTGCTCATCCAGGCCGCTGATGATCTTCTGCTTCTGCGCCTCCTCGATCTCCTTCAGGCCCGGTCCCGACAGGATCTCCGCCGACAACGCCGCGTTGTCGGTGCCGGCACGACGTGCCAGGAACGCCTTCAGCTGGTCGCTGGTGTAGACGGTGGCCAGGCGCTGTTCAAGCTCACGCTGATAAGCCGGATCCTCGACGCCCGCCTTCAGGTGCTCGGTCATCGCCGCGTACATGCCGGTTACCGCCTCACGCATCTGCGCCCGGCACCCTTCCGGCACATCCTGGGGCAGCATCGTGCTGCCGTTGAATGCCCGGGCGAACGCCTGCACTTCCTCGCGCATGTGCTTGTGCACGATCTGCTCATTGACCTGCCGGGCCAGCGGAAGCGCGTCGGCCGGTGTGGCCTGCACCATGGCCAGCGGCAGCAGGCCGCACAGCGCCAGCAGGCCCCTGGAAATCAGGCGGGTACTCATACCGCCACCGGCGCCTTGATCGCCGGATGCGGGTCATAACCATCGATGCGGATATCGTCGAACTGGAACCCGAACAGGTCGGTCACCTCCGGATTCAACCACAGCTTCGGCAGCGCGCGCGGCTCACGCGACAGCTGCTCGCGCGCCTGCTCGAAGTGGTTCGAGTACAGGTGCGCGTCACCCAGGGTATGCACGAAGTCGCCCACGCCCAGGCCGGTGGCCTGCGCCACCATGTGGGTCAGCAGCGCGTAGCTGGCGATGTTGAACGGCACACCGAGGAAGATGTCACCGCTGCGCTGGTACAGCTGGCAGCTGAGCTTGCCGTCCACCACGTAGAACTGGAACAGGTTGTGGCACGGCATCAGCGCCATCTGCGAAAGCTCGCCCACGTTCCAGGCGCTGACCACCAGCCGGCGCGAATCGGGGTTGCGCTTGATCTCGTCCACCAGCCACTGCATCTGGTCGATCTCGCGGCCATCGGCGGTGGCCCAGCTGCGCCACTGCTTGCCGTATACAGGGCCGAGGTCGCCGTTCTCGTCGGCCCACTCATCCCAGATCCGCACCTGGTTGTCCTTCAGGTAGCCGATGTTGGTGTCGCCCTTCAGGAACCACAGCAGCTCGTGGATGATCGAGCGCAGGTGCAGCTTCTTGGTGGTGACCAGCGGGAAGCCTTTGTTGAGGTCGAAGCGCATCTGCCAGCCGAACACGCTGCGGGTACCGGTACCGGTGCGGTCGCTCTTCTCGGCGCCGTGTTCAAGCACATGCGAGAGCAGATCCAGGTAGGCCTTCATGCCTTGCCCTCCGCGGCCACCGGCGGTTGCGGCTGCAGCACCGGCGCGCGGCGCGACATCACCAGCAGCACCAGGCCGAACACGATAAGCGGCACGCACAGGATCTGGCCCTTGGTCAGCCAGCCGAAGGCCACGTAGACGCCGTTGTCGGGCATGCGCACGAACTCCACCGCAAAGCGGAACAGGCCGTACATCAGTGCGAACAGGCCACCGACCAGATAGCGATGACGCGGCTTGGCCGACACCGTCCACAGCACCACGAACATCACCAGGCCTTCCAGGAACGCTTCATACAGCTGCGAGGGATGGCGGGCGAACTGATTCAGCGCGCCGGTCGCGAACTGCGCCTGCAGGGTCGCATGGTCCAGCTGGTTCAGCGGTGCCGGCAGGCCGGACGGGAACACCACGCCCCAGGTACCGTCGGTGTACTTGCCCCACAGCTCGGCACCGATGAAGTTGCCGATACGGCCGAAGCCCAGGCCCAGCGGCACCAGCGGCGCCATGAAATCCATGGTGTCGAAGAAATGCAGCGTGTGCTTGCGCGACCACCACCAGCAGGCGCCCAGCACGCCCAGCAGGCCACCGTGGAAGCTCATGCCGCCATCCCACACCTTGAACAGCAGCAGCGGGTTGTGCAGGAAATCGCCCAGCGCGTAGAACAGCATGTAGCCGATGCGCCCGCCCAGCACCACGCCCAGCATCGCGTAGAACAGCAGGTCGGAGAACCCGTTGGCATCGACGCCCGGCAGGCGGCCCTGGGCGATGCGCCTGCGGCCCAGCAGCCAGGCTGCAGTGAAGCCGAGCAGGTACATGATGCCGTACCAATGCACCTTGATCGGCCCCAGCGAAAGGGCGATGGGGTCGATGTCGTGGAAATAGATCATGGAAGGTGCCTTGCGGTTGAACGCCTATTCTCGGGCCAGTGCCGCCCCGGCTCAACCAAGGAGCTGGGGCGTGTTGGGCAGGCCGTCATCGTCTGACCGCATCGAGGCCGGAAAGTGCCCCTCGATCAGGGTGGAGACCTCGTCGATCGCATCCTGAAGCGCCTCGACCACATTGGCACCGCGCAGGCCCTCGCGCAGGTGGGTACAGACCCGCTGCCACTGCGCCGGGCTGACCCGGCCCTGCAGGCCACGGTCGGCGACGATCTCGATCGCGTGATCGGCCAGCAGCAGGTAGATCAGTACACCGTTGTTGTGCGTGGTATCCCAGGTGCGCAGGCGCGCAAAGGCATGCTCGGCGGCCTGGCGCGGGGTCACCTTGTGCCACAGCGCACCCAGCGGCAGGTCCGCTTCCACCGCGAACATCACCTGCCCGCCATGGCGCTGCTCACCGGCCGCGATGGCCTCGGTGATCGCCTGCAGCGTGGCGGGTGGGAAGGCGCGCCGTACCGACGGCGAAAACACGTGACGCCACAGACGTTGGATCATCACCAGCCTCCCGAAGCACCGCCGCCGCCCGAACGACCACCGCCGCCGCCCCAGCCGCCACCACCGCCGAATCCACCGCCGCCGCCGAAACCGCCCCCGCCCCGGCTGCCACCGCCCCAGCCGCCGCCACCGGCGAAACGGCCGGGATGGCCAGAGAGCATCGCCACGATCAGGCCGACCACACCGGCCAGGCCACTGGCCAGCAGGGTGGAGGTGAACAGGAATGCTGCCAGCGCTGCACCGGCGCCGCCGAGCAGGCCACGCAGCGGTCGCGGCACGCGCGAGAACACGCCGCGCAGGATGCTGCCGGCGAACACACCAATGAACAGCGCCAGGAACCAGGTATCGCCGCCACCGCCAGGTTCCCGCCCGCGATGGCCGCTGACCGGTGCCGGCAGCGTTTCGCCGTCGATCAGCTTGACCAGCACCGCCGTGGCATCGGTGATGCCGCCGGCGTAGTCGCCGCTGCGGAAGCGCGGCACCAGGTATTCCTGGATGACCCGGTTGGCGATGGCATCGGGAATGGCGCCTTCCAGGCCGTAGCCCGGCTCGATGCGCACGCGCCGGTCGTCCTTGGCCACCACCAGCAGCACGCCGTCATCCACGCCCTTGCGGCCGATCTGCCACTGGTCGAAGACCCGCGTGGTGTACTGCGCGATGTCTTCCGGCTGGGTGGTCGGCACCACCAGCACCTGCAGCTGGCTCCCCTTGCGCTGCTGCAGTTCGATCGCCTGCTGCACCAGTGCCTGCTTCTGCGCGGCATCCAGCGTGCCGGTGGTATCGACCACCGGCGAATCCAGCGCCGGAATCGGCGCCAGCTGCTGCGCCTGCGACGCCAGCGGCAGCCACAGCAGCAGGGCCAGCAGCGCAGTGGCCAGGCGCATCGGTCAGTGGCCCGGCTGCGGTGCCGGCTGCTGCTGCGGCGCGTTGCCGAAATCGACCGCCGGCGCGTTGGAGATCTGCGCTTCGTTGTCCACGGTGAAGTTCGGCTTGGTCTTGTAGCCGAAGAGCTTGGCGGTGATCACCTGCGGGAACGAGCGGATGTAGGTGTTGTAGTCCTGCACCTGCTGGATGTAGCGGCCACGCGCAACCGTAATGCGGTTTTCAGTGCCCTCCAGCTGCGCCTGCAGGTCGCGGAAGTTCTGGTCCGACTTCAGCACCGGGTAGTTCTCGGTGACCACCAGCAGTCGCGACAGCGCACTGCCGAGTTCACCCTGCGCCTGCTGGAACTGCTTGAGCGAGGCTTCGTCATCGGCGTTGACATTGATCTGGCCAACCCGCGAGCGGGCGTTGGTGACTTCGGTCAGCACGCGCTCTTCCTGGCTGGCGAAGCCCTTCACGGTCTGCACCAGATTGGGCACCAGGTCGGCGCGGCGCTTGTACTGGTTGAGCACTTCGGACCAGCTGGCCTTGACCGCTTCATCCTTCTGCTGGATGGCGTTGTAACCGCAGCCGGACAGCAGGGAGGCCAACAGCATCAGGGGCAGGACGCGGGTGAACAGGCGCATGGCGGAGGTTCCGGGTGGGCTTGGCACCGAGCATGCCATGGTTCGGGTGAAAGACCGGCCATCGGGCGCCGCCCCCTCCGCGGTGGGTTGTTTGCTGGTTCTCTGGGGATGGCCGGGAGGGTGGGTTGGCTGGGGGGACGCCGTGAATACGTCCATGTAGGCTCGGTCGCCGCTTGCTCGGGTGCGCTGTCCTGCGCACACGGCAAGACCGGGGTTGGGCGTCCCGCCCAACCCGCCCGAGGCATGCCTCGGGCCCATGGCGCTCACGCTCCCAGCCAACCCACCCTCCCGGCCACGGACAATTTCCTGCGCACCGCGGGAAGATCAAAAAAGGAGCAAAAGCAAAAGCCCATGCTCCCGGCATTCGTGCCGACCAACGGTCGGCACCCACCAGAGCGGACGTTCCTGCAGACCGCAGGAAATTGTCGAAGGCGGGGGGGGGGGGGGGGGGGGGGGGGGGGGGGGGGGGGGGGGGGGGGGGGGGGGGGGGGGGGGGGGGGGGGGGGGGGCGCGCCCCCCGGGCCCCCCCCCCCCCCCCCCCCGGGGCGCCGCCCCCCCCCCCCCCGCCCGGCGCCCCCCCCCCCCCCCCCCGACCCGATATCCTTTCCCTGGGGAGGGAAACAATGAGCCTGCTGGCCTGGATCGGAATATTCGCCGCTTGGAGCCTGTTCACCACCTGGGTGCTGCGCTGGGGTGGCGCGGCCTGGATGGAAGGCTGGAAGTCGCTGGCCTTCGTCGACAGCTGGGGCAGCCTGTGGGACGAAGCGCAGATCAAGCTCTACTTCCTCTGCCTGTGGATCGTCTACGGGCTGTGGTTCGTGGCCGGCCTGTTCGTGCCGGAGTGGCGCGGCCTTCCGTAGTGCCTCTGCATCGGTAGTGCCGGCCATGCGATCATCCCCCCATGAAGATCTATCTTGTCGGCGGCGCCGTGCGCGACCGCCTGCTGCAGCGCCCTGCCGGCGACCGTGACTGGGTGGTGGTCGGCGCCACGCCCGCGCAGATGGAAGCGCAGGGCTACGCCGCCGTCGGCCGCGATTTCCCGGTGTTCCTGCACCCGAAGACCGGCGAGGAATACGCGCTGGCGCGCACCGAGCGCAAATCCGGCCGTGGCTATCGCGGCTTCGTGGTCGATGCCGATCCGGCGGTGACGCTGGAAGAAGACCTGCAGCGCCGCGACTTCACCATCAACGCGATCGCCTGCGATGAGGAGACCGGCATGCTGGTCGATCCTTACGGTGGCGTTCGCGATCTTGAGCAGCGCGTGTTGCGCCACGTCGGCCCTGCGTTCGTGGAAGATCCACTGCGCGTGCTGCGCGCGGCGCGCTTCATGGCGCGCTTCGCGCCACTGGGCTTCACCGTCGCCGAGGAGACCATGGCGCTGATGCGCGACGTCGCCGCCAGTGGCGAACTGGATGCGCTGGTGCCGGAGCGCGTCTGGCAGGAACTGCGCAAGGCGCTGGTCAGTGAACGGCCCTCCGCCTTCCTGCGCACGCTGCACGATGCGCAGGCACTGGGCCCGATCCTGCCCGAGCTGGAAGCGCTGTATGGCGTGCCGCAGCGTGCCGAATTCCACCCGGAAGTCGACACCGGCATCCACCAGGAGATGGTCAGCGACATGGCCGCGAGGCTGGCGCCGGGCGATGACCTGGTCGGCTTCGCTGCCCTCACCCACGATCTCGGCAAGGGCCTGACCCCGCCGGAGGAATGGCCGCGCCACATCATGCACGAGCAGCGCGGCATCAAGCCACTGAAGGCATTGTGCGCGCGGTTGAAGATTCCCACCGAGCACCAGCAGCTGGCAGAAGCGGTCTGCCGCGAACACTTGAACGTGCACCGCATCGACGAACTGCGCGATGCCACCGTGCTGGAACTGCTGGGCCGCTGTGATGCACTGCGCCGGCCAGAACGCGTGGCTCGTATCGCACTGTGCTGCGAGGCCGACAAACGCGGCCGGCTCGGCTTCGAGGACGCCGCTTACCCACAGGGCGAGACGCTCAAGCGGCTGCACCAGGCGGCACTGTCAGTGCAGGCGCGGGACCTGGATACCACGCATCTGAAGGGCCCGGCCATCGGCGAAGCGCTGGCCAAGGCGCGGGTGAAAGCCATCGCCGCTGCCCGCTGAAGCACCTGGTAGTGCCGGCCGCTGGCCGGCACCCAGGCAATCCCTGGACTCAGTGCGCCATGCCGCGGGTGATCGCTGCCGCACGCTGCTTCAGCTGGGCCACGGCATCGGGAATCATCTCCATGCCCACGTCCAGGCCCGGGTTCAGCACCAGGCCGACGCCATCGCCGATACCGGCCAGCAGCGCGTGCACCGCGATCGGCATGGCATGCGCGAACTGCGGCAGCTGCTCGTGCCACAGGCCGGCGCGCTCGGGGGCGGTGAATACCGCGAACATCGGCTCGCCGCTCTCGCTGGTCAGCACCAGCGGCGAGATGCTCTCGTCCCAGGCGCCGTCTTCGCCAATGGCCTTGTCCAGCAGCACGAACGCCGTCGAGGTCAGCAGGCCGTCGAGGAACTGCGATGCGGTCAGCGTGCCGTCCTGGGCCTGCAGCAGGCGCACCTCGAGGTCGTTGAGGGGTTCGAACGGGGTGTCGTGGTCCATGGTCGGTTCCGGTACGTGATTGCAGGCTGCAACTTTAGCAGGCCGGGGGTGAGGCACGGCAGCGCATCGGCAGGGACTCGCGGGGCTTCAGTGGCCGATGTACCAAAGCGCCCAGCGCTCACCGGCCTGGGCCCCGCCATAGGGATTCGGGGCCGTGCGGAAGTCTTGATAGCCTTGGGAGGAAAGCATGGCGGGCAGGATACGGCCGGCCGCAGATGCGACGAACCCTGCTACCCCCTGAACCGTTCGACGGTGGAATTGTTAAGACCTGCTTCGACAGTCTGACGAAATGGTCAATGTGTCCAATTCGCTTGTGACCGTGTGCCGGCGCAGCTCCACTCAATCCTGGAAGGACGTTGAGACTGGCGTGACCAGGAGCTTTGAGCACGGTTGGAGCGGGTCGTATAGTCGGATGACGTAGAGCAATGGAACGCCGATGAACGCTACCTCGCAAGGCCTCGTGCCACAGGCATGCATGGATGGAGGCCAAGGAAGCTGGCAGCACGAGCGGCGCAACCTGTCGCATGTGCCCCGTAACGCGGTACATCGCGCCGTCTTCCTCGGCCATCCCTCCTGTCCAGCCGATCAAGGATCAGGGCAATCCTGCCGGTATCCTCACGCGCAGAGAACCGTGCCCCGCAGTAACCCTGAAGAGGCGCCCCCCCGTAGTACCTCAATCAGCGACACGGACCGCTCATGCTGAAACCCTCCCCCCCCCTCACTCACGTTGTGTTGATCGCCTTGATCACACTGGCCGTTTCTGGATGCAACAAGGAACGCTCATACCCGGTCTATCGCGAGAATCCGGCACCCAAGGATGCGCTACCGATTGTGATTCGGGTCCACGATGCACCTGTGGAGCTCGCTCTCCCGAAGGTTTTCGTCTCCTACGAGATAGATCCGCTCTGCCTCCCGCCGATCAACAACTACGAGGGTGTGCAGTACGCCCCCCAACGGCAGTCAGTAGAGTTCCCAGTACAACGTGTCAGTGCAACCGAGTTCAGCAGCACCGTGTTCGAGGACGGCATGGCAGTCGCTGACTATTACGGGCGCGGGCCATGCGAATGGAAACCCAGCATCATTCGAGCTTCATTCCCAGTCATTTCCGAGGGACACGAAGGCTTCATATCAGTTGCCGTCCACCATCTCGAACTGAAGAAACTACTCACGTCGATTTCGTACGCAGACAGTCAAATGACCCTGCAAACAGCGAGTTCGACGCCGGGGTGGGTGCGAACGCAGTCCCAGTATGGCTACGACAGATTGTCTGATATCGAGAAGCAGAAGTACTTTCCCATAGAGATATCGTCTCCTTCGAAAGGATTCGTCCCATGAGACCTCTAACCAATGCAGCCCTGGCCAATGCAGCCTACTCCCCACCGTCACATCCAGCCCCAGGTGATAAGGAATCGCTGCGCGTTGATGGTGAAGACTTCGAAGTTCTAGGGCGACGTGATGCAGCCAGCGGCTATCAAGGCGGTGTGTACCGGAACATCAAGACCAACGAGATCATCATCGCCCATCGAGGCACCGAGTTTGATCGCCAGGCCATACTTGATGGCGGCGTCGACGCAGCGATGGTCAGCGCCAGAGTCAACGCACAGATTGATGATGCCCTCGTACTGACCAAGCAGGCAATCAAGCAAGCTGAGGAAAACGGATATGGTCCGGTGTACGTCACTGGACATTCCCTAGGCGGCGCACTCGCGCAGATCACTGCCCACCACTACAACCTCCCGGGCGACGCCTTCAATCCCTACGGCGCTGCCGGGTTGGCGTATCGCCTGCCTGAAGGCCAGCCGGCCAATGCGGCGCCCTTCACCAACCATGTGATGGCGGGCGACCTGGTTAGTGCGGCCGGCCCTCATTACGGCAAGGTTGAGATGTACGCGCTGCCCAAGGAACTGGAGGTCCTGCGCAATGCCGAGCAGGGCCAGCGCATCGCCTCGCTCGGATCGCTTGGGATGAAAAGCGGCCATGTCATGTCCGCTGCGGTTGCGGTCCAGTTGGGTGATTCCCATCGAATGGTTCACTTCATTGACCGTATGACCGACAAGGGTCCAGTGCAGTCCGTGCTGGACGACCCCGAGGCGCGGATCACAGATGCGGAGGACCTGCGCCGGATAGTGGAGTATCGCAAAGACATCCACCAGTTGCGCCTGGGAGCGACCGTACTTGTCGGCGGTGGCCCTGGACTCCTGCGCGACGGGGTCAATTACCTTCGCGGCACCGAGGAAGCCGGAGCATACGTCCGTCGCGAAGCCGAAGCCGTGCAGCGCGCAGAAAACCCATTGAAACCAGGGGAGCGTTTGGTCCAAGAGGCGACCGAAATGGGCTCGCCCTCTCTGAGCAACCCAGGCTTCGCTCCCAAGAGCTCATTGCAGGAGAGCATCGAATCAACCTTGGACAAGGCAGGCCTGGATCCCAGAACGGAAGGCCACCCAGACCATGCGCTCTACCGGCAGATTCGCGATGGTGTATCGGCCGTGGATGCCAGGCACGGGCGCAGCTTCGATGAAACCAGTGAGCGTGTGACGGCCGGCCTGCTTGCAACGGCCAAGCGCAGCGGCCTGGAACGCGTCGATCATGTTGTCTTGGGCAACACCCCCAGCGATGGTTCAGGCCCTCGCATGTTCGTCGTGCAGGGAGCGCTCGACAATCCGGCACACCTGCGGGCATCGATTGCGGTCAGCGAGGCCGTCAATACACCCGTAGAGCAGTCGCTCGCCAAGGTCGAGCAGATTTCGCAGGCACATCAGGTCGCTCAGCAAGAGCAAACCCAAGAGCAGACCCGAACAGCGATGCGCATGGGCTAGGCCAGCGTGAATTGCTTGGCTCCACCCGAGGCTAGCGCCCACTGGAACGGCCTGCTGAGGCTATGTCGGCCCCCCTCTCCCTAGGAGGAATACAGGTTCCGCCACATCCATCCGGCCACCGCCAGCCCAGCGACCACCACCAGCATCAGCGGCAGCCCGAAGCGGTGCCGCCACGGGATCGGCACCCCGCCCAGCTGCTGGTCCATGGTCTCGGTATCGAGCACCCAGCCGTGCTCGCAGCGGGTACAGGCCAGTTCGTAGCGGCGCTGGTAGGTGAAGCCAAACAGCAGGTCGATGCGCGCCATCTTGTAGCGTAGCTGCGGGGCGAACTCGGTTTCCGCCTGGCAGCGCAGGCAGTGGTGCGCTTCGGTGGGGCCGACGATCACCACCCGTTCCTGTTGGCCGATCAGGATCATGGGTCAGCGCGCCTGGCAGGCGGGCTGGGCCAGCAGCCAGGCCTGCGCGGCGGCCACGGTAGCTGCATCACCTTCGATGCGCTGGTCCGGTTCGATCTTCAGCCCATCCCCCTGGCCGTTGCGGTCCTGCATCACGCTGGTGGTCAGCAGCAGCGCGCTGCCATCGACCAGCGGCCGCATCACGTTGGCGGTGGAAAGCCCCGAGGTGGCCAGGCCAAAACTGCGCGTCTGCGGGCGACCGCGGAAGGCAAGCACGGTCGCTTCGCCGGAACTGGCGGTGCGCGGCCCGGTCAGTACGGCCACGGGCGCTCCCGGGTGCTTCAGCAGATGGCCGGGCCCGCCAAGATCAATCCGCACGCGCCCGCCGAGGCGCACGCTGGTCGTAGTCAGCTGCCAGCGCGAAGGACCGTCCACAGTGGCGAAGGAACCCACGTCCTCTTCGGCGCCGGGCGTGGTCCGCAGCAGCGGCGCCGCGCCCAGCAGCATCGGCCACATGTTGCCGCCGGTGTTGCCACGCAGATCAACGATCCAGCCGCAACGGAGGCCGCTGTCCTGGTCACGGATGATCGCCTGCCAGCGCTGCGCACGTTCCTTCATCTGCTGATGCGCGGTAGGGCCCTGCATGACACCGTAGCCCCCGATCTCCACCCGACCGATGCGCGGGTCCAGTGATTCAGCCGGGGCAGTCGTTGCGCCCGAGGCTGGCGCCGATGCGCCATTGGCGCGTGCCAGGCGCTCTGCCTTCGCCTGCAGCTGCTTCGCGCTGATCCAGGCACCATGCCCTCCGGAACTGCGGCCGGTGGCCTCCCGCAGCAGCTCGCGGGTCTTGGCCGGATCGTTCTGCGCCGCCTTCAGGCGCGTACGGATGGCGGGCCAGTCCACGCGGTCGCGGTGCAGCGATTCCTTCTCAAGCATGTCCAGCAGCTGGGCCTGCGCCTGTGCTGTCGGCAGGTCGATGGCATCCGGGGCGGCGGCCTGTGCGCTGCTGCAGAACAAGACACCCAGTGCAGCGGCCATCACGCGGAGATCAAGAGGCATTCGACGTTCCTTCGTCGTGGATGAGTACCGCAGCATACGCGTTCGCCACCATCGTTGTGTGCCGGCTTTGGCATGCGCCGTGCGGGAGGCGATTTACAGTTGCTCATGGAAGATGCGCTGACCGAAGCCATCGAGCAGGCGCCCATCCGCATTCTTCGCGCGGTTGCGCGGCATCGCACACAACCACGCAGCCGATGGTCAGGCGTGGCGCGAACGGCAACTCAGCGAGGCGCGTGCCCGGGAACTGGCCGAGGCCACGCGGTGCCTCACGGCGGTATCCGCCTGTGGGGGTGTGTTCCTGGCGGCGCAGCCGGCCCGCGAGATGGAGGATGCGCCGGCGCAGTGCCCGCCGCAGGTGGAGGAAGGCCTGCTGCACGCGGTGGTGGTGCTGGCCGATCATGCGGGTGGGCCGGAGGCGCCGGGTGCGCGCGCGGCATCGTGACGCCGCTGGATTCGTGTCGACCAAGGTCGACACCCACCAGAGCGGATTATGGCGCCGGTTGGAATCCAGAGCGGATCGGCGCGTCGGTTGGAACCCGGAGCGGATCATGGCTGTGATGGGGTGAGTGCCGACCCAGGTCGGCACCTACCCAAGCCTGCGGTTGTCACCAATCCGCGCGCAGGCCGATGTTGCCTTCAATGATGCGGCGCTTCTCGTTGCGGTCGCTGCCCAGCTCGCGCGTGTAATCGGCCACGGCATAAGCGCTGATGGTGCGATTGAAGCGACCTACCACACCCACACCGGCTTCCAGCGCGCGCGAGCGCTGCGAATTGACGATCACGTCGTCGTCGAAGCGGATCCGATCCTCGCCGGAACGGCCATGCCAGTAATTGAGCTTGAAATACGGCTGCCAGCCGTTGTCGGCCAACTGGTAATCACCGGCCAGGCGCAGGCCCACGCGGCCGGTCCAGGCGTTGTCGTTGTCGAAGCGCACGCTCGAAACTTCATCGCGGCGGTCATCCAGCGCGGTGCGTTGCCAGATCACCTGCACCTGCGGTTCCAGCCACCACGAGGACTGGCCAAAATGCAGCAGCGGCTTTCCCGCTTCCACCGACGCACTGGTGCCGTCGCCGCTCAGGCCGAAGCCGAGCCCACGCGAGGAACGCACGCGGCCGTCGTAGCGGCTCTGCATCGCCACCGCGTCGATGTACCCCCCGCTGCTGTCGGTGAGCGTCCAGTACAGGCCCACGTGCTTGTCGTCCAGGCGGTTCTGGCCCACCTGCACGTTCTCCCACCCCAATGCCAGGCCGGTGGTCTTGCCCTGCGCGCGGGTGCGGCCGACGAACACGCCGATCTGGTTGCGATGGTTGTCAGAAGCAGCAGCCCACACATCCAGACCGGCCTGCAGGCCCATCACATCGCCATCGAAACCCGGCTGTGCATCGCCCTTCCAGTGGATCTCGCTGCTCTGGCCCACCAACCGGCCCCAAGCGGTGCGGAATGCGCCCTGGTTGTACAGCAGGCGTTGTTCGCCCTGCCGCTCGTGGAACGTGCCGAGACTGGCCAGCGAAGTCTCGCGCAGCAGTGGCGGCACCACGGCGTAAGCGGCGGTCTCCACGCGGTACAGCGGTACCACTGCGCCTTCGGCCGGGCGTGCACCCGGCGTCGGCGGTTGCCCGGTACCGGGCAATGCACCGCCGGCCACAGGCACGTCCGGCACTGCCGGATCGCTGGGCGGCGCCACCGGTGCCGGTTCCGGCGGCGGCGGTGGCGGCGCGGTCTCGCCCGCGGTCAGGTCCGGATCGGTGGCGCCTTCGGGCGGCGGCGGCGGTGCCGGGGTGATCGGCGGCGGTGGGGCTACCGGCGGCGTCAATGGCGGTGGCGTGGCACTACCGCCGCCGTTGGGTGCCGGCGTCGGCCCGGTCACCAGCGTCGAGCGCAGGTACCAGTTCTCGCTGGTACCGGCGCTGACACCGCCCTTGAACAGGAAGTACTCGTAGGCACCGGCCGCGACCGGTGCAAACAACGAAAACGCGCCCGGCGCGGTGCGGCCACCATTCAAGGCCTGCACCACCAGGATGCCATCGGCCAGCGTGGCCGCGCCGCTGCCGCCAGCATTGAGCACACCGATGCCGGTAGTCCCGGTGGCAGTACCGCCATCGATCACCAGGCGGTCGCTGGTGGAATCGTCCGCACCCAGCACGGTGCGCAGGTACAGGCCACCGCCATCACCGCGATAGTTGCCACGCACGGTGAACACATCGCCAGCGCCAGTACCGGTCAGGTCGATACGCCCGGCATTGACCATCTCCACCAGGGCACCACCGTTGAGCGGACGGATGGCGTGGCCACCACTGCCCGCGTAGACGGTGCTGGTGTCATCTACGGTCAGCGTGCCAGTGCCGGATGCGCTGTCGCCGAGCACCAGGTCGCCATCGAAGGCCAGTTCGGTGCTGTTGGCCAGGCGAATCGTCTCCCAGTTCTGGAATCGGCCCACGCCCTCGGTCTTGACGTTGCTGAAGTTGAGCTGGTCGATGCCGCTGCCACCGTCGAACAGCGGCACTGCACCGAGGTTGCCCTGGTTGAGGTTGCTGAAGTTGGCCACGTCGTTGTCCGGGCCCATGTCGATCGCGCCGTAGACGATGCCGCCGCCATTCCAGTTGAAGGTGTCGTCACCGGTACTGAGCAGCACCTGGCCGCGCACGGTGCCATCGGTGATGGTCACGCTGTCGGCGCCGCCACTGACGCTGATGTTGCCGCCGATATACGCCGTACCCGAGATGATGATGGTGTCGGTATCGAAGCCGGTCACCACGTTGCCGTCCACGGTGCCGCCGGACTGGTCCCACAGGTTCTTGTCCAGCTTCATGTTGACGCGGCCGATGCGCCCACCGGTCATCCACGCCTGGTCGCCATCCTCGAACGCGCCGATGATGCGGCCAGCGCTCATGCGGAACGTATCGATATTGTCGCCCTGCTGCAGCGCGCCGATCGTGCCGCCACTCATGACGAAATCATCGCGGCCACTGCCCTGCGCCACCACGCCGGTGACGGTGCCGCCAGTGACGGTCATCTGGTCATCGCCGCTGCCCTGGTCGACGCTGTCGATGGTGCCATTGCTCAGCAGCAGCACATCGTTGCCATCGCCCTGCAGGACGCCGCCGGAGATGCTGCCTGCCTGCATCTCCAGGCGATCATTGCCGGCGCCGAACTGCACGCCGCTGCGCCCACTGATCGTTCCGCTGTTGACCAGCACGCTGTCGCCTGCGCCAACGAACTGCAGGGCAGTGTTGTTGCCGGTGCTGATGCTGCCGGTATTTTCGACGCGGCTGCCACCGCCCAGCTGCACCGCCACACCGCCCGCCGAACTGATCGCGCCCTGGTTTGACAACAGGTGGCCGCCTGCGCCGACCAGGGCGATGGCCGATCCACCACCGCTTTGCTGCAACTGGGCACCGTTGGCGACGTTGACGGTGATGCCGGCCGCGCCATTGGCGGTGACGGGAACGGTCTGCGGATTCGGCGCGTTGGCGTCGCAGGTGACCGTCTGGCCGGCGGCCGGGGTGGCATTGTCACAGCCGGCCCAGGCGGCACTGGCGGTCAACAGCATGACGGACGGGACGGCCAGGGCCTGCAGCAGGGAAACAGTGAGGCGGCGTGGACGGAAAGCGCGCGGGGCGGCACGGGACATACAGTACTCCTGTACAGGGGATCAGGAACTGCAGAACTGCGCGGGCAGTGTGACGTGTGGTGAACGGTTTCGATAGGTGAATTTGCGTGCCACTTATCACAGTTCAGATTCGAACCTGATCGGGCATCACTTCGCTTCTACCTGGCTGAAATCGTTCATCTTTGCAGCGATCATGAATCAGTGGAGAGCATTTGCGCATGGCGTCATCTACCGGACATTCCACTTCCACCGCGCCACCTCCATCGCGTTCGCCCCGTGTACAGGCCGAACCGCGCCATGCATGGATGACGCGCCATCAGATCTTCAGATAGATCTTCCGCCGGTCCAGCCACCACGCCACACCCCACCACAGTGCGACGAACGCCAGCGCCTGCAGCATTGACGCCAGTTCCAGCGCCTGCGGCATCACGTTGGCCAGCTGCTGCCAGATCCAGCCCCAGGCGCCGGTCGCCATCAGCACCACCGACATCGCCGATGCCCCCAGATACGCGGTGATCGCGTTGACCCCGAAGCGCCGGCCCAACGCCGGCCAGCCCTTCTGGTCGATCAGCACGTGCCCCAGCCACAGCGCCAGCGCGGCCAGGCCGCCGGTCCACAGCACATAGCTGGGCGTCCATAGCTGCTTGTTCAGCGGCAGCACCGTAGCCAGCAGCAGGCCCAGCACAGCAGTCGCCACACCCAGGCCGGCCAATGCTGCCGGACGCCCGTTGCGCAGCAGGCCACCGGCCAACAGGCCGAGTACGGTGCTGGCCAGGGCGCCCAAGGTGCTCAGCAATCCTTCCGGATCATGACCGAGCCCGGTATCGGCGTGCCACTGGTAGATCCACGGTGCGAACAGCGTGGTATCCAGGCGGCTGGCCGGGTTGGTCCATGGCGCCAGATCACCGATACCCAGCAGCAGCACGGTATACCCCACCAGCAGCGTGACCAGCACGGCCGCCTGTGCGCGCGGGCGGGCATACACGGCCAGCACGCCCACCAGCGCCGCACATGCCGCAATCCGCTGCAGCACGCCCCAGATGCGGAAGTGAGGGGTGTGCAGTGCCCACCAGATCAACAGGTGCAGCAATGCGCCGGCCAGCAGGATGCGCAGTGCACGCTCCAGCACGCCGCGTACCAAGGCCGGCCGTGCCAGCGCATCCAGCGCGCGTGGTGCCACGCTGAACGCCATCGACACGCCGACCAGGAACAGGAAGAACGGGAACACCAGGTCGGTAGGCGTGCAGCCGTGCCATTCCGAATGACGCAGCGGCGCGAACACCGCACTCCAGTCGCCCGGGTTGTTGACCAGCAGCATTGCCGCCACGGTGATGCCGCGCAGGGCATCGATCGAGCCCAAGCGGCGCGGCGGCATGCCATTCATCAGGCGGCCTCGTACTGTCCGGCAATCCAGGTGCCGCGCACCTGCAAGGCGTCATCCAGCTGCACCAGGTCGGCCTGGTAGCCCTCGGCGATGTGGCCGAGGCGGTCGTCGACGTTGAGGAACTGCGCCGGGTAGGTCGAGGCCATGCGTGCGGCTTCGGCCAGCGGCTGGCCGAGCAGCTGCACGGTGTTGCGCACGGCGGTGGCCATGTCCAGCGCAGAGCCGGCCAGCGAACCGGCGGCATTGCGCACCACGCCATCGATGGCAGTGATGGTTTCGCCATACAGCACGTAGCTGGGATCATCCGCACCGACCGGCGGCATCGCATCGGTCACCAGCAGCAGGCGGCCGCGCGGCTTGGCCGCCAATGCCACGCGCAGGCTGGCCGGATGCACATGCACGCCATCGACGATGATGCCGATCCAGCTGTCGCGGTCTTCCAGCGCAGCGCCCACCGCGCCGGGCTCACGGCCCTGCAGCGGCGACATCGCGTTGTACAGATGGGTGAAGCCACGCACGCCGGCATCCAGGCCGGCACGGATTTCCTCGTACGTTCCAGCGGTATGGCCAGCGGCAACGATCACGCCACGCTCGACCAGCGCACGGATGGTCTCCAGCGGCACGCGTTCGGGCGCCAGGGTCAGCAGGGTCACGCCGTTGTCGAGCGATGCGGCCAGCGTGATCTCCTCTTCGTCCGGCACGCGGAACTTGCTGGCATCGTGCGTGCCCTTGCGCGCCGGCGCGATGTACGGGCCTTCCAGATGGATACCGATCACACCCGGCACACCCTGCTCGATCGCATCGCGCATCGCGCTGATGGCTTCGCGCATCACGCCCACGTCGTCGCTGATCAGCGTCGGCAGCATCGCGGTGGTACCGAAGCGGCGGTGCGCCTGCGCGATGGTGCGCAGCGACGCCACGTCCGGCGTGTTGTTGAACAGCGCGCCGCCGCCACCATTGACCTGCACGTCGATGAAGCCGGGCAGCAGCCAGCCACCGCCCAGATCGACCTGCTCGGCCGCCTGGCCCAGCTGCGGCGCTGCATCGGGCAGCAGCGCGCTGATGCGGCCATTCTCGATCACTACCGCCAGATCGTCGCGGAACTCATCGCCCGCAAGGATGCGGGCGTTGCGCAGGACCGTTGCCATTACACCGTCTCCGTAACCTTGTTCAGGTGCGGCGGCAGGTCCGGGTTGAAGCCACGGCGCAGCGCCAGCGCATTGATCGCGCGATAGAAGCTCTGCACGGTCAGCAACGGTGCGCACAGCGGATGCGGCGCGGCAGCCACCGGCAGGTTGCCACCGGCACCGGCCATCCACACCTGCGCGCCGCGCGAAGTAAATTCTTCGACCACCGCACGGGTACCGGCGCCGGTCTCGTCCGGCTGGGCGAAGGCCAGCACCGGGAAACCGCGATCGACAAGGGCCATCGGGCCATGCTTGACCTCGGCCGAGCTGTAGGCTTCGGCATGCAGGCTGCACGTTTCCTTGAACTTCAATGCCGCCTCCTGCGCCGCGCCCAGGCCCAGGCCACGGCCGAGCACGAACAGGTTGGTGGCATCGACCAGGCCCTCGGTCACCGCACTCCAGTCGCACTGCCAGGCCTCGCGCATCGCGTCCGGCAGCAGATCCAGCGCCGCACGCAGGCTGCTGTCCTGCTTCCAGTACGTGGCCAGCTGCAGCAGTGCCGCCAGCGAAGCCAGGTAGCTCTTGGTGGCCGCCACGCTCTTCTCGGCACCGGCATGCAGCGGAATGACCGTATCGGCCAGCTGCGCCAGCGGCGAATCCTCGACGTTGACCAGCGCGACCACGCGCGCACCGGCGGCCTTGGCAGCTTCCGCATTGCGCAGCAGGTCCGGGCTCTTGCCCGACTGCGAGATGACGATGAACAGCGCACCACGCAGCTGCAGCGGAGCAGCGTAGACCGACCCCACCGACGGCGAGGCCGAGGCAACCACCAGGCCCAGCTGGGTCTCCAGCAGGTACTTGCCATAGGTGGCGGCATGGTCGGAGCTGCCGCGTGCGCAGGTGACCACGAACGGCGGCGGCGCGGCGCGCAGGCTGGCGGCCAGGGTTTCCATGGTGGCGTGGTTGCGCGAGAACTGGCGCGCGACCACGTCGGCCGCTTCAGCGGCCTCGGCGAACATCAGGGTGGACGTGGGGTCTGACAGCGACATGGCAGGCTCAGGCAGGATCGGAAGGAAGGGGGCGTGCGCCGGCCGGACGCATCGGCGCGGTCGAACCGCGCACCACCAGCTGCGGCACGAAGCCCTGGTTGTGCAGCGGTGCCGGCGCATCGTCGTAGGCATCGCTGCGCAGCTGCGCGATCAGCAGGCGCGCAGCGTGGCGGGCGATGTCCTCGGTGGCCTGCTTGGCGGTGGTCAGCGGCGGCCACGACTGGCGGGAGAACGGGCTGTCCTCGAAACCGGCAATCGACAGGTCATACGGCACGTTCATGCCGGCCGACTTCGCGGCGGCCAGCACGCCGGCGGCGATTTCGTCGTTGGAACCGAAGATGGCGGTGGGCGGCTCGCGCAGCGCCAGCAGGCGGCGCGCGCCTCGGAAGCCATCGTCGAAGGTGTAGTCGCCCTGCACCACCAGGTGCTTGTCCACGGTCATGCCGTAGTCCTTCAGCGCGGCTTCGTAACCGGCATAGCGCTCGCCCGAGGACCGGTGCGAGATGCCGCCCCAGAGGAAGCCGATGCGCTGGTGACCCAGCTGGATCAGGTGCTCGGTGATCTCGTAGGCGGCTTCGCGGTCGTCGACGAATACGCAGGCACCGTCGGCGGGGTCTTCGGTGGCCGCAATGATGCGCACCAGCTTGATGCCACGCGCGGTCAGCGCCTGGATCAGGTCGCGGCGCTCGGACATCGGCGCGGTCAGCACCAGCCCGGCCAGCCGCGAACGCTGCACCCAGTCGGCCAGTTCATCGGCCAGCAGCGGCGAGCTGGAATCGCAGGGATGGATCTGCAGGCCGAAGCCGGTTTCGCGGCAGGCAGCGAGCACGCCGTTCTGCACGCCGATGATGTGGTACGGGTTCGGGTTGTCGTAGACCAGCCCGATCACGAAGGTGGTGCCGCTGCGCAGGTTGCGCGCGGACGGATCGGGCTCGTAATCGAGCTCGGCGATGGCACGCAGCACCCGTGCACGGGTGGCCTGCATCACCGAAGGTTCGTTGTTGATCACCCGCGAGACCGTCTTCAGCGAGACCTTGGCCTTCTCCGCAACGTCCTTGATGGTCGCTCTGCGCATGGGTTTTCCCTGGGGTTGGCTGCCGTCCATCATCGCCGATCAGGCCTTGTCCTGCGGCAGGCCGGCGCGATGGCCGATCACCGAGTAGAACAGGATGTACAGGTAGCACGGCACCATCAGCAGCACGAACACCAGCTGGAAGTCGATGTGCTGCTTGAGCACGGCGAACAGCTGCGGAATGATCGCGCCACCGGCGATGCCCATCACCAGCAAGGCCGAGCCGGTCTCGGTGAAGCGCCCCAGGCCGCGGATCGCCAGCGGGAAGATCGCCGGCCACATCATCGCGTTGGCGAAGCCCAACAGGGCCACGAAGGCCACCGATACGTAGCCGTGGGTGGCCCAGGCGCCCAGGCAGAACACCACGCCCAGCACGGCAGAGAAGGTCAGGTAGCGCGACTGCGAAACGACCTTGGGGATCAACAGCAGGCCGACCACATAGCCGACCAGCATCGCGCCAAGGGTAAGCGAGGTGAACATCTTGGTCTGGTCCAGCGGCAGGTCGAAACCATGGCCGTAGGTACCGATCGCATCACCGGCCATCACCTCCACGCCCACGTAGACGAACAGGCACAGCACGCCCAGCCACAGGTGCGGGAACTGGAAGATGCTGCGGCGCTCGGCGGCACCGGCAGCCGCCGGCGTGGCGTTGGCTTCGGACGACTTGATTTCCGGCAGCGGCGAGAACAGCACCGCCACCGCCAGCACCACCAGCAGCGCAGCCATCGCCAGGTACGGGGTGTGGATCTTGGCGGCAAACTCGTTCAGCAGCGCGGCCTTGGTGACCGCATCTGCCGCCTGCACCTGCGCATCGAGGTCACCGATGCCGTGCAGCACCAGCGTGCCGATCAGCACCGGCGCCAGCATGCCGGCGATCTTGTTGCAGATGCCCATCAGCGCAATGCGGCGTGCCGCCGTCTCGATCGGGCCGAGGATGGAGATGTAGGGGTTGATCGCGGTCTGCAGCAGCGCCAAGCCGCTGCCGATCACGAACAGGCCGCCGAGCGCCCCCGGATACCAGCGCTGGGTGGCGAACTCACCGAACAACGCGGCACCACCGGCCATCACCAGCAGGCTCAGGCTCAGGCCCTTCTTCATGCCGGTGCGGCGCAGGATCCACGAGGCCGGCAGGGCCAGGAAGAAGTAGGACAGGTAGAACACCATCAGCACCAGGAAGGCGCCGACCTCGCTGAGTTCGAAGGCGAGCTTGACGAAGGTGATCAGCGGGCCGTTGAGCCAGGTGAAGAAGCCGATCAGGAAGAACAACACGCCGACGATGGCGATGGAGGTGGCCACGTTCGGGCGCGCGCTTGCAGCGGGGACGGCGGACATCAGGAGGGCTCCTGCGGCGACGGCCGCAGAACGCGGCGTCGGAGAGTGGCTGGGAACAACGTTGTCACATTCTTTCGATGGACAACCGCGGTTTGTCAACTTCCGTGCACGCCCCCATCAACCTCGTGCTGCACTGCGCAAGCCGATTGCCGCGCACCGCACTGAATGCGCGATAGCCCTTGAACCCCATGCGGCAACGGCTCCCGTGTGAATCCAGCACTCACGTCATGTAAACGTTTACTGCCTGCCGCATTCGTTGCGGCGCAGCAACGAAAGTGTCACGAACTCGTTGACATCGTTGTCAGCAGGGTTACAGACTCCGCCCCAATCGCCGCCCCCGATCCCGGGGTCGGCCCCACCTGCAGCAGGAGCCCGCGTGACCGCCAGCCACCCCGCCCCGGCCCATGTCCTGTCCCGCGTCGCGCCCTCGTTCCTGGCCGCGGACGTCGGTGGCACCCATGTGCGCGTGGCCCGGGTCCAGGCCAGCGGTGATGCCGCCCACCCGGTGCAGGTGCTGGAGTACCGCAAGTACCGCAATGCCGACCACGCTGGCCTCAGCGCGATCCTGTCCGACTTCCTCGGCGAAGGCCCGCGGCCCACGCATTGCGTGGTCGCCAGCGCCGGCTACGCCCGCGAGGACGGCACGGTGATCACCGCCAACCTGCCGTGGCCGCTGTCGGCGCGCCAGGTGGAAGCCGACGTCGGCCTGCAGCGGGTCTACATCGTCAACGACTTCGAAGCGGTGGCCTATGCCGCCGCGCAGGTGGACGCCAGCGGCGTGCTGCACCTGTGCGGGCCGGATACCGCCGCGCGTGGCCCGACCCTGGTGGTCGGCCCCGGTACAGGCCTCGGTGCGGCCCTGTGGATTCCCACTGCACATGGCCCGGTGGTGCTTCCCACCGAAGCCGGCCAGCCAACCCTGGCGGCCAGCACCGAACTGGAAATGGCCATCGTCCGCCACATGCAGCGCGACCGCGCGCACGTGTCGATCGAGCATGCGATCTCCGGCCCAGGCCTGATGAACCTGTACCGCGCGGTGTGTGCGCTGCAGGGCCAGGCGCCGACCCTGGCCAGCCCCGACGCGGTCACCGCTGCGGCAATGGCCGACAGCGATGCACATGCGCGCCAGGCGCTGGATGTGTTCTGCGGCCTGCTCGGCAGCACCATCGGCGACATGGCGCTGTTCTACGGCGCCCATGGTGGCGTCTACCTGGCCGGCGGCATCCTGCCGCAGATCCGCGAGTACCTGCACGCCAGCACCTTCGTCGAACGCTACCTGCAGAAGGGGCCGATGGGCGAAGCGCTGGCACGCATCCCGGTGAAGGTCGTCGAGCACGGCCAGCTGGGCGTGGTCGGCGCTGCCAGCTGGTACCTGCAGCAGTCGGCCGCCTGACACCGCAACAGGCTTCAACGCAATCGCAGCACGCTGTACGTGGCACGCCAACGCACGGGACTTCGCCGCCGCCCCGCGCCTGTCATCGCAACCGCAACCGAACACCGCCGCCGGCATCCAATCGAGTGATGAGGAGAGACATCATGAACACCCGCAAGACCCTGCTTTCGGCCGCCATCGTCAGCTGCATCGCCTTCAGTGCGCACGCGCAGCAGGCCGCCCCGACCGCCACCGACCTGGACACCGTGACTGTCACGGGCATCCGTGGCTCGATGGAAAAGTCGCTGGACACCAAGCGCGAAGCCAATGCGCGCGTGGAAGTGGTCACCGCCGAAGACGTGGGCAAGCTGCCGGCGCACAACGTCGCCGACACCCTGCAGCGCCTGCCGGGCGTGAACATCAGCTCGTCCAGCGCCGACGAAGGCGGCTTCGACGAAGCCGACCGTGTCAGCCTGCGCGGCACCAGCCCGAGCCTGACCCAGACCCTGATCAACGGCCACACCGTCGGCTCGGCCGACTGGTTCGTGCTCAGCCAGGGCAACAACGTCGGCCGCAGCGTCAGCTACTCGCTGCTGCCGTCGGAACTGGTCAGCTCGGTGGAAGTGAACAAGTCCTCGCAGGCCAAGCTGCAGGACGGCGGCACCACCGGTACCGTCAACATCATCACCCGCAAGCCGCTGGAATTCTCCAAGCCGTTCACCGCTGAAGGCTCGATCGGCATGGTGCGTTCGGACCAGGCCAAGTCGAACGACCCGCAGCTGTCGGCCCTGTTCAACTACAAGAACGACGAAGGCACCTTCGGCGTGATGCTGCAGGCCTTCAGCCAGAAGCGCGAGCTGCGCCGCGAAGCGCAGGAAATCCCGGGTGGCTTCTTCACCATTGAAGCCAATGATCCGGTCGCCCAGACCAATCCGGATCTGGTCGGCGTTCAGGTCCCGGGCCTGCTGGGCTCCACCCTGTTCGAACAGACCCGCAAGCGCACCGGCGGCTTGGTTTCGCTGCAGTTCAAGCCGACCGATGACCTGAGCTTCGTACTCAGCGGCTTCAGCTCCAAGTTGGAAGCGAACAACTACAATCGCAACTTCATGATGTTCGGCAACAGCTTCGGCAAGTCGCAGGCACCTGATCCCGGATACGTGGTCAAGGATGGCGTGCTGACCCAGGCCAGCTATGCAGGCAAGCCGGGCACCAACTACGCGGTGTACGACATGATTTACCGCGAGTCGACGGCCAAGACCAACTACATCACCCTGGATGCCGACTGGCAGGTCAGCGACAACCTGACCGCGAAGTTCCAGGCCGGTACCACCAAGGGCACTGGCGAAACGCCGCGCCAGTACATCGCCGAGCTGTTGACCGCAAACGGGGGTGGCGCCAGCTGGACCACTCATGGCAACGGCTCGCCGGTGGATTGGAATGTGGGGGGCGACATCAGCCCCGCCGGCGCCAGCTGGGGCGGCACCTGGGGTAACCAGCAGGTCACTGCAATCGACAAGGAAAAGTGGGCCAACGTTGATTTCAGCCAGTATTTCAACGCGGGCGTGTTGAGCTCGATCGATTTCGGCGCACGCTACGCCGACCACACGCGTGAAGCAAAGTCGCCGGAAGGCGCCACTCCCGGCAACATCTGGGACGCCCTGCGTGGCAGCCCGACCGCCAACTATCCGGGTGGCTTCGCCGACGATATCGGCGGCAACTTCCCGCGCAACATCTGGTACTACACCCCAGCAGCGCTGCGCAATGCGGTGACCAACAATTCCGAATGGCTGTCCGGCAACGATGGTCCCGACGGCCGCCACAACTACGGCGCGGAATGGAAGGTGACCGAGAAGAACTTCGCTGCCTACGTGCAGGGCAACTTCAGTGGCGACCGCTGGAGCGGCAACGTCGGCCTGCGCTACGTCAATATCAAGCAGGATATCGACACTTACGCCACGGCGACAGGTTCGACCGTGCCGGACGTGAGGAGCCTGTTCGGCGCATGGACCCGCGAGGCCTTCGAGAACAAGCACAACCGCGTGCTGCCGAGCGCCAACTTCAAGTACGATCTGCGCGACGATCTGGTGCTGCGCCTCGCCGCCTCTCAGACCCAGACCCTGCCCGACTACTCCGCACTGGGTGCGTCTTCGTACGGCTCGGATCTGAACCGCAAGGGCGGCGGCGGCAATCCGAAGCTGAAGCCGGTGATCTCGACCAACTTCGACGCCAACCTGGAGTGGTACTTCATGCCCCGCGGCATGCTGTCGGTTGGTGCATACTCGATGCGCCTGAAGGACTACGTGGCCTTCAGCACCGAGAAGCAGATGCTGTTCAGCGAGCTGACCAACCAGCTCGAGGAGTACGACATCTCCCGTCCGAAGAACGCCGACGGCAAGGTGCGCGGCATCGAAGTGGCCTACGAGCAGCCGATCGGCGAGTACTTCGGCGTCAACGCCAACTACACCTACGCCGATGGCAGCACCGAACACACCTGGGCCGACGGAACCGACAACCTGCTGGGCACTTCGAAGAACACCTACAACGTGGGAGCCTACTTCGAGAACGACACCTTCGGTGCGCGTGTCAGCTACACCCGCCGTTCGTCGTTCCTGATCGGCCTGTCCGGCGCCAACCCGTACTACCAGGATGACTTCGGCACGCTGTCGGCATCGCTGAGCTACAAGGCCACCGACTGGCTGAGCATCAGCTTCGATGCGCTCAACCTCAACAACCCGACCTACAAGTACTACCAGACCGCGGCCATCCCGACCTCGTTCTACAGCAACGGTCGCCAGTACTACCTCAACTTCCGCTTCAAGTACTGATCCAGCGGCGGCAACATCGCCGAGTCGTGCACGCACGCCGGGCCTGGGTCATTCCGGGCCCGGCGTTTTTCATGTATAGCGTTCATCGCACCGTTCCAAGGAGTCGTTCCGATGGTCAAGCCTTCCCGCGCCCGGATGCGCAGCGCACTGCTGCTGGGCAGCCTGCTCGCGATGTTGCCGGCGCTGCCGGCACTCGCCGCCGATCCCACGCCCGCCGCTGAAGCACCTGGTCCGCAGCTGCGTGCCGGCAGCCTGATGCTGATTCCCGCCCCGGCCACCGTGCAGCCCGGCCAGGGCAGCGGCATCACCGTGCGCGCCGATACCGTGCTGCGCGCCGAAGGCGAGGCCGCACAGCGGGTCGCCACCCAGTTCGCCGACCTGCTGGCCCGCAGTGGCGGCCCGCGTCTTGCACTGGCCAAGGGCAAGGCTGCTGGCAAGTCGGGCAGCATCCGCTTCCAGATCGTGCCCACCTTCCGCGACAGCGGCGAAGGCTACACGCTGGAAAGCACCGCGCAGGGCGTGGTGATCCAGGCTGGCAACGAAACCGGCCTGTTCTATGGCGCCACCACGCTCGCCCAGCTCGCCACCGGCGGCAGCAACGGCGTGCTTCCAGCGGTGCAGATCCAGGATGCACCGCGCTTCAGCTGGCGCGGTTTCATGCTCGACTCGGCACGGCATTTCCAGAGCCTGGACGAGATCAAGCGCGTGCTCGACACGATGGCCGCGCACAAGCTCAACACCTTCCACTGGCACCTCACCGATGACCAGGGCTGGCGCATGGAGATCAAGCGCTACCCGAAGCTGACCGAGGTGGGCAGCTGCCGCCTGCCGGCCGGCGACGGTGGCATCGACCCGGTCAGTGGCCAGGAGCACCCGTACTGCGGCTTCTACACGCAGGAGCAGATCCGCGAGGTGATCGCCTATGCCGCCGCGCTGCATATCCAGGTCATTCCAGAAATCGACGTACCCGGCCACGCGACCGCAGCGATTGCCGCGTACCCGGAACTGGGCTCGATCAGCACCCCGCTGAAGCCGATCAGCGAATGGGGCGTGTTCCCGAACCTGTTCAACGTGGAAGACAGCACCGTCACCTTCCTCGAGAACGTACTGGAGGAAGTGATCGAACTGTTCCCGGCCAGGTACGTGCACGTGGGCGGCGACGAGGCAGTGAAGGACCAGTGGGAAGCCTCCAGGCAGGTGCAGCAGCGCATGCGTGCACTGGGCATCAAGGATGAGATGGCCATGCAGAGCCACATCATCAAGCGCCTGGAAACGTTCCTTGAGGAACACGACCGGCGCCTGATCGGTTGGGACGAAATCCTCGAAGGTGGCCTGCCGCCGCAGGCCACGGTGATGTCGTGGCAGGGCACCGAAGGCGGACTGGCTGCGGCCAGCGCCGGCCATGACGTGATCATGTCACCGGTCGGCTACCTGTACCTGGACTACCTGCAGACCGCCTCCCCAAATGAACCGCCGGGCCGCCCGGCCCAGGTCAACCTCGGCAAGCTGTACAACTTCGAACCGGTACCGGCTGAACTGGCTGCCGACAAGCGCGGGCACATCCTCGGCCTGCAGGCCAACATGTTCACCGAGCACACGCGCAGCTACGCACGCCTGCAGCACAACCTGTTCCCACGCCTGGCCGCGGTGGCCGAAACCGGCTGGAGCACGCAGGAACATCGTGACTTCCGCGATTTCCTCGCACGCCTGCCGGCGCAGCTGCAACGCTACCGCGCCTGGGGCCTGGCGTATGCGCAGACCCCATTCGAAGTGGGCGTGGACTACACCGATGATCGTGCGAAGAACACCGTAACCGTTTCGCTGGCCAACCCGCTGGGCTATGAAGTGCGCTACAGCACTGATGGCCAGCCGGTGACCGCGCAGTCGCCGCTGTACCAGCAGCCGCTGACCGCGACGCTGCCCGCCACCGTGCAGGCCGCCGCGTTCTACCAGGGCCAGATGCTGGCCGCGAAGCCGACGGTCGCGGACTTCACTGCGCAGTCGCTGCTCAGCCGCCGCAGTGATGAACTGCTCAGCTGCGTAGGCAAGAAGGGGCTGGTGCTGCGCCTGGAAGACGATGGCCCGCGCGAGGGAACGCGCGCGGTGTTCAACGTCGACATTTTCCAGCCGTGCTGGCGCTGGCCGCAGGCACAGCTGGACGGCATCGGCAGCGTCGAGGTCCGCGCGGGCCGTATTCCGTACTACTTCCAGCTGGCCCATGACGAACCCAAGCGTCGCTTCGAGAAGGCCAAGCGCGCGCATGGCGAGATGCGGGTGCGTCGCGGCGACTGCAGCGGCAAGGTGCTGGCCGAAGTGCCGCTGCCGGCCAAGCCGGATGCCGATGGCTTCGTGACGCTGCGTGCGACGCTGCCGAAGGGAACCCAGGGCACCGGTGACCTGTGCATCAACTTCACCGGCGACACGCGCCCGGCGATGTGGGTGCTGGACGAGGTCACGCTGGGGAAATGACGGCAGGTCCGTCCTGGTGGGTGCCGACCCTGGTCGGCACCTCGGGCAGTTCATCCACGCACGGCGTGGATCTACGGGTAGGTGCCAACCTTGGTTGGCACGCCTTTACCCGCGCCAGCGCAACAGCAGGTCGCGCAGCGGGGTCAATGCGGTAGCCATGCCGGCCAGCACGCCGATCGTATTGGCGAGCGCATCCACCGGGTCGGCGGTGCGATTGCTGGTCAGCGCGCCCTGCGCGAACTCGATGCCGACACCCATCAGCACCAGGCCCACGCCCACCCACAGCAGCGGACGTCCGCGACGGAACAGCTGCACCGCACTGCCGGCCAGGATGAAATAGGCGAGGAAATGCTCGCCCTTGTCGCTGTTCTCCGGCAACGGAATCGGCGGCGGTGGAATCAGGCAGACCACGATCACCAGCAGCACCGCCGACACCCACAGTGTGGCCCACAGGCGCGGCCGACGCAGCGGCTTGGTCACCGGCTGCGCATCACTCACAGGCGCCAGCTCAGGTCACCCAGCTCGAAGGCCGGCTCGAAGTCGACGCCACGCTGCAGGCCAATTGCCTGGAAGCGCTCGCCCATCTCGGTCGGCAGGGTCAGCTTCTTCACTTGGTCGCGCAGCTGGATGCGGCCGACCTCATCAGTACGCTCTTCGGCCAGCAGCAGCACCTGGTCCAGGCCATTACCGAGCAGGAAGCTGGCCTGGCTGCAGTAGCCGGCCAGCTCGAAACCACCGTGCAGGCCGGCCTCGGCCATCGCGGTGAAATCCACCGACGCGGTGATGTCCTGCAGGCCCGGCCAACGATGCACGTCGTTGTGCACGTGGTGGCGGTAGAACGCGCGCACGGTGCCATCGTCACGGTCGTGCTGGTAGAACTCGCCGCGGTTGTAGCCGTAATCGACGAACAACATCGCGCCGCGCTGCAGGCCGCCAGCCACCGCCTGCAGCCAGTACGGCAGCTGCGGCAGCACCTCGGAGCGGTAGCCCTCGGCGAAGGGCTTCTCCAGGTAGCGCTCGATATGACGCACCGCCCCGTTGAGCAGGATGTCGGCCGGCTGCGCGCCGCGGATGAAATTGCCTTCACCATCAAGTTCGACGGTTTCCTCGTAGACCTCGCCGTCCCTGATCAGGAAGCGCGGGGTCGGCAGCGCATCGATCACCTCGTTGGCGAACACCACGCCTTCCCAGTCCTCTTCAAACGGGCGATCAACCCAGTCCACGCGCGCGGCCAGCTCGGCCGGCAGGTTCTGCTGCAGGCGTTGCTGCTGGCGCTCGCGCAGGTCCGCACTGGGTTCGAGGATGGCGTAGCGTGATGGCAGCGCGTCCAGCTCGGCCAGCCGCAGCAGCACGGCCTCGGCGAAGGCGCCGGTACCACCGCCCAGTTCCAGCATGCGCGCCTGCGCACCCAACTGGGCGAACACCGGCGCCAACGCATTGGCCACGCTGCCGGCAAACAGGCTGCCGAGCTCGGGCGCGGTGGTGAAGTCGCCGCTGCCGCCGAACTTGCTGGCACCGGCGCTGTAATAGCCCCAGCCCGGGGTATACAGGCACAGCTCCATGAAGCGGGAGAACGGCATCGCCCCACCCTGCGCAAGGATTTCGGCACGCAGGGCGGCGGCCAGCTGGTCGCTGTGGGCCAGGGCATCGGCTTCGGGCAGGGGGAAGGTGGGCTGCATGGCGTCTTCGAATGCGGTGACAATGGTGCACAGGATAGCCGAGCCTTGGAGGACCCTCGATGAGCGACACCCACCCTGTGGTGCTGATCACCGGCAGCGCGCGCCGGATCGGTGCGGCCATCGCCCGCCAGTTCCACGCCTGTGGCTGGTCGGTGGTGCTGCACGCCAACACCTCCAGCGCCGAGCTGCAACAGGCCGCGTTCGATTTCGACAACGTGCGCCCGGGCAGCGTGCTGGCCCTGCAGGCCGACCTGCGTGACGCTGACGCCCTGCCCGACCTGGTGGAACAGGCCGTCACCCACTTCGGCCGGCTGGATGCGCTGGTCAACAACGCCTCCAACTTCTTCCCCACCCCGCTCGGCCAGGTCACCGCCGAGGCGATGGACGAGCTGTATGCGGTCAATGCACGCGCGCCGCTGCTGCTGTCACAGGCGGCGGCGCCCTACCTGCGCCGCCAGCAGGGCAGCATCGTCAACCTGACCGACCTGCACGGCACCGACCCGATGCGCGACCACATCGCCTACACCATGGCCAAGGCCGCGCTGGAAATGGCCACCCGCTCGCTGGCGCTGGAGCTGGCGCCGAAGGTGCGGGTGAATGCGGTGGCGCCGGGCGCGATCCTGTGGCCGGAACAGGGCAAGGACGATTTCGCGCGTGAGGCGCTGCTGGCACGCACCCCGCTGGCACGGATCGGCACCGTCGAGGAGATCGCCGAGGCGGTGTACTGGCTGGTGGCCGAGGCCAGCTTCGTCACCGGCCACACCCTGCGCGTGGATGGCGGGCGTACGGTCAGCTGAAAGGTTGCCGGGATCCACAACGGGGTCAGATCCCTTTTCCCGCCGGGAAAAGGGATCTGACCCCGTCACTCACCATCATTCGAGGTCCACCACCTCGAACGCTTCGCCGAACTGCGAGTGCGCACGCCACAGCGTAGCCAGGTCCAGCCCGCTGACCGGGTCGATGAAGCCCGGCGCGATGTCGGCCAGCGGCTTCAGCACGAAGGCATGCTTCAGCTCCGGGCGCGGAATGCGCAGGTGGCCGGGGCCCTCCACCACCAGATCCCCGTAGAACACCACGTCGATGTCCAGCGTCCGGTCGGAGAAGCGCGGCCCGCTGCGGTCGCGGCCGTGTGCGTCTTCCAGCGCATGCAGCCAGTCATCCAGTTCCTGCAGCGGCAGGTCGGTCTCGATTGCTACTGCGTTGTTGAGGAAGGCCGGGCCATCGAAGCCGACCGCGGCGGTACGGTAAGCCGGTGATACCTGCAGCGCGCCGAAGCGCTCGCGCAGGGCCGCCACCGCGGCGTGGAGGTAGCGGCGGGGCTGGACATTGCTGCCCAGGCTCAGGAGCACGGTCGTCATGCGGTTCAGGTGGCAGCGATGGGGGGCGTGGACATGCCGTCGTCACGGCGGCCTGCCTACAATCCGGGACGCACATGATAGGGCACCGACATGACCTATTGCGTTGGAATCGAGGTGGACGAGGGCCTGGTCTTCGCCGCCGACACCCGGACCAATGCCTCGCTGGACGATGTGCGCGTGCATCGCAAGCTGCACGTGTTCGAATATCCCGGCCAGGCAGCCTACGTGCTGATGGCGGCTGGCAACCTGGCCACCACCCAGCTGCTGGTGTCGCGCTTGGGACGCGATGCCGACGAACGGCGCGCGCCCAACCTGCGCGACATGACCCACCTGTTCGAAGCCGCCGAGTACGTCGGCCAGCTGCTGGTGGACAGCCAGGTGCGCAGCAGCCACAGCGAACACGGCCACGACGGGGTCAACACCCAGGC
Organism: Stenotrophomonas sp. SMYL41; assembly: GCF_036319965.1. Lineage (NCBI taxonomy): Bacteria > Pseudomonadati > Pseudomonadota > Gammaproteobacteria > Lysobacterales > Lysobacteraceae > Stenotrophomonas > Stenotrophomonas sp. SMYL41. The sequence continues at coordinate 79,378 of NZ_JAWIRX010000013.1, forward strand.
CACGCTGATCTTCGGCGGCCAGATCGCCGGCGAGCGTCCCGGGCTGTACATGATCTACCCGCTCGGCAACGCCATCGCCGCCTCGCCGGAGACACCCTACCTGCAGATTGGTGAATCCAAGTACGGCAAGCCGATCCTCGACCGCATCCTCAGCCCGGCCACGCGCCTGGAGGATGCGGCCCGCACCGCCATCGTCTCGCTGGACTCCACCATCCGGTCCAACCTGTCGGTGGGCCTGCCGATCGACCTGGCGCTGCTGCGCGACGGTGAACTGCGCATCGCCCAGCAGCTGCGGCTGGGCGCGGATTCAGCGCTGTATGCCGATATCCACCAGAACTGGTCGCGGCGGCTGGAGCAGGCGGTGGACGCCCTGCCGCGGTTCCCGTGGGAAACCGTCCTGTAGAACCCCAGCGGCATCAGCCCAGCGCTTCGGCCACCGCGCGGAACACCTGCTGCATCTGCAGCGGCTTGCGCAGCACATGCACCTCCACACCGGCCGGGAATGCATCGGCGGGCACCGCAATCGCCGCATCCTCCAGCACCAGTGCCGGGCCGCGATAGCCCAGCGTGGCCATCTCGCCCAGCAGCTGGCTGGCCGGCAGCAATTTCGAGCCGGCATCGGCAATCACCAGCGCCGGCATCGCCTCCTGCTGCATCCAACGCAGCGCTGCCGGGCCATCGGAGGCCAGCTGCAGCTGGTAACCCTGGCTGGACAGCGCATTGCCGAGCAGCGACAGGCGCGTGGCCTCGCCGTCGACCACCAGGATCGACTGGCCGCTGCCCAGCGCCACCAGCTGCTCGATCGGCTCGCTGCCGTCGCTGGCTTCGTGCATCGGCAAGCGCAGCTCGAAACAGGTGCCCTGCCCCGGCTGGCTGCTGACATGGATGCTGCCGCCGGCACCTTCGACGATGCGCTTGCAGGAAATCAGGCCCAGGCCGGTGCCATCGGCCTTGGTGGTGAAGAACGGATTGAACAGGTGCGACAGCGTGTCCGCATCCATGCCGATGCCTTCATCGGCCACGCAGATCCGCATCCAGTCCACGCCATCGCGCTCGCCGGCATGGCTGGCGGTCAGGCTCAGGCGGCCGCCGTTGGGCATCGCCTGGATCGCATTGAGCGCCAGGTTCAACATCACCTGCTGCAGCTCGGTGTAATTGGCATCGACCGCCAGGCCTTCGTCCTGAACCTGCAGTTCCAGGCGCACAGCATCGGGTACGTTGCTGCGCAACAGCAGTGCCACGGCATCGAACAGGCCATCGATCTCGATGCGCTCGCTCGGCTTGCGCGAACCGCGCACGAACGACAGCATCGATTCGGCCATCTCGTGGCCGCGGCGGCCGCACTCGGCGATGACGTCGGCCAGGTGGTGCAGCTGCGGATCCTCGGTGCGCGCCTTCAGCAGGTCAGGCATGATCAGCAACGGCTGCAGGATGTTGCGCAGGTCGTGGCTGAGGCCGGCGGCAAGCAGCGACAGGCTTTCCAGGCGCTGCGCGCGCATCAGTTCGGTTTCCACGCGTGCACGCTCCACCGCGCTGCGTGCATCGCGGATCGCACGCGCCACCGCCGACGGCAGGCGCGCCGGCAGATGCTTGATGATGTAGTCATTGGCGCCCTTCTGCAGCGCCGCCACCGCGTTCTCCTCACCCATGGTGCCGGAGACGAAGATGAAGGGTACGTCCGGGGAGGTCTCGCGCACGATGCGCAGCGCGTCATCACCGGAGAACCCCGGCATGCTCAGGTCGGACAGCACGATGTCCGGCTGGAACGCAGCCAGTGCCTGGCGCAGTTCCGCCTCGCTCTCGACACGCTCGAAGCGGGCGTCCAGGCCCGCGTCGAGCATCTGTTCGGACATCAGCTCGGCATCTTCCGGTGAGTCCTCCACCAGCAGGATGCGCAGCGCCCCCAGGGCGGGACCGGTCAGGGGCATGGGCTCACTCGAGTTCCGGTGCCTGGTTGATCAACGCCCAGAACTTGCCCAGTGTCTGCACCGCGCCGAAGAACTGGTCCACGTCCACCGGCTTGACCACGTAGGCGTTCACGCCCATGTCCCAGCTGCGGGCCAGATCGCTTTCCTCGCGCGAGGACGACAGGATCACCACCGGCAGGCGCTTGAGTTCTTCGTGCTCGCGGATCTGCCGCAGCACCTCCAGGCCATCCATGCGCGGCATCTTGATGTCCAGCAGCAGTACCGCCGGCAGGCCTTCCTCGCGGCTGGCGAAGGCGCCGCGGCGCAGCAGGTAGTCCATCACTTCCACGCCGTCTTCGACGTGCACGATGGGATTGGCCAGACGCGCCTCTTCCAGGGCGTCGATCGCCATTTCGGCATCGGCCGGGCTGTCTTCGGCGAGAAGAATGGTGCGCAGAGTGGTCATGCAGAGGGCCCTTGTTTGTCCGCGTCGATCGCGGGAGGCAGGTAGAAGTGGAAGGTGGCGCCGACGTCCGGTTCGGCCTCGGCCCAGATACGGCCGCCATGGCGGGTCAGAACGCGGCGCACGCTGGCCAGGCCGATGCCGGTACCCGGGTAGTCGCTGGCCTTGTGCAGGCGCTGGAACACACCAAACAGCTTGCCGGCGTAGGCCATGTCAAAGCCTGCACCATTGTCGCTGACCGTGAACTGATGGCCACCATCGGGCTGCTGCTGGTAATCCACGCGGATCTTCGCCGGCTCGCGGTTGCCCGAGTACTTCACCGCGTTGCCGAGCAGGTTCAGCCAGACCTGGCGGATCATGTTCTCGTCGCCCACCACGATCGGCAGCGGTGCGATGCTCCACTCCACCTGGTGCGCATGGCCGCTGTTCTCGGCCTCGGCCTGCAGGTTGGAATCGAGCATGGCGCGGGTATCGGCCACCAGCGACTGCATGTCCACCGCCTGCTGGCGCATCGCCACGCGGCCCAGCCGCGAATAGACCAGCAGGTCGTCGATCAGCGCCGCCATGCGCCGGGCCGAACTGGAGATCACCTCCAGGTAGTGGCGGCTCTTGTCGTCGGCCTGCTCGCCAAGGTGGCGCGACAGCTTGTCGGAGAATCCGGCCACATGCCGCAGCGGCGCGCGCAGATCGTGCGAGACGGAATAGCTGAAGGCCTCCAGTTCCCTGTTGACCTCGGACACCTGCGCAACCTTGCCTTCCAGCTGGCGGTTCAGCTCTTCCACCCGCAGCTGCACCGCGCGTTGCATGGTGACGTCGCTGATGGTCAGCAGCACCACTTCGTCATCGGTGTCGGGCAGCGGCATGCGCCGTGCATTGAGCAACATGTAGCGCACCATGCCGTCGGCGGTGCGCTGCTCGTGCTCGAAGTCCCAGAGTTCGCGGCCACGCGACAGTACGTCGGACAGCCGCTGCCGCACCACCGGATCCTGCCAGGCATTGTCGCCAACCGTCTCCAGCAACAGGCCATCAGCGCGCTCGTCCTGCAGGCCGTACAGCTCGGCGAATGCCGGGTTGTGCAGCTGCACGCGCAGGTCGCGGTCGAGCAGCACGATCGGTTCGCGTACGGTCTGCAGCACCGAGGCCGCACGCGCGGCCGAGCGCAGCGATTGCCGCTCCGCTTGCAGGCGGCGGCCGATCTGCCGCTGCAACAGCCAAAGCACCAGTCCGAGCAGCGCCAGCTGGATCACCAGCGAACTCCACGACACCAGTTCGGTCTGCTTGCGCTGGCGCGCGGCCTGCTCGGCACGAAGCGTGAGCAGCTTCTGCTCGCTGGCCTGCAGCTCTTCCACCAGCCCACGAATCGGATAACGCGTGCTCAGGTCCTGTACCAGCTCATGCTGGTCGGAGTTCGGTTCGGACCTGGCCAGATCGCGGGCCACGGCCAAGCGGCCCTCCAGCATCGATTCAATGCGGCCGATCCGGATCAGCTGATCCGGATTGTCGCGTGTCATCCGCCCCAGTTCGGCCAGGCGCCCGGGAATCTCGTCGGCCCTGGCCATGCGCTCGCGCAGGCCGGGGGCATCCACACCCTTGGACAGGGTCAATGCCGCCGATTCGACATCGCGCACGTCGGCCTGCAGTTGCTGCAGCGCCACGCCAACGGCCTGGGTGTGGTTGACCCAGGCCATCGCTTGTTCACTGTCCTGCTGCAGTTTGCGCAGGGTCAACCACGGCACCACGATGATCGCGGCAGCGGCCAGCGCCAGGGCCGGCAACCGCCAGCGGTCCCAGATGTCGTCACTGAAAACCAGCGCCATAGTTCCTCGTCAGCTCAGCCGCGAAGCGTTGGCCGGGACGAACCCGGCTGCGGCGGAACCGGCAATATAGCGCAGGCGGTCACAACTCTGGAGTTTCCAGCCGGGTTGCCTGAACAGGTTATGGGAACCCCATGCAGCGGGCGCCCCGCACCGGGGCGCCCGCCCGGTTCAGCGCTTGGCTGCGGCGCTGACCTTCAATGCCGCAGCATCCACGCGGGTCACGCCTTTGATGCTCTTGGCGGTGGTGACCGCCTTGTCCTTCTCGGCCTGGGTCGCCACGGCACCGCTCAGGCTGACCACGCCGTTCACGGTTTCCACCTTGATTTCAGTGCCCGGGACGTTGCTGCTGGCCAGCAGGTCGGCCTTCACCTTGGTGGTGATCCAGCTGTCGGTCACCGGCTCATTGGAGTCATGGCGATCGGCATGCGTCGTCGGATGGGTGCTGGTCGGCGGGCTCTTCGCGGCCGGGTCCTTGGCGAATGCAGCCGAGGAGGACAGCGCCAGGCCCAGCGTCAGGGCAGAAGCAATCAGCGTGCGGGTAGTGTTGCTCATCGTGTCGTACTCCTTCGGAATGTGCTGCCAGTCTGGACAAGCGGCCGTAGAGCAGGCGTGGCGTTGCGGTCATGCCGCCGTGAATCGAAGCGTTTCCAACGGCAACGGTTCAGTTTTGGCCTGTCCGCCGCCGTCGTTTACCCTGCCCTTCCCCATTGCCGGAGCCCTCTGCCATGCGCCCCGACCTGCAACTGGCCCTGGTCGGCTACGGCCTCGCCGGCCGCGTCTTCCATGCGCCGCTGATCCAGCACACACCGGGCCTGGCGCTGCACAGCATCGTCAGTTCGCAACGCGACACCCTGTTGCGCGTGTTCAGCGACGTGCACGTGCGCGCCACGCCCCAGGACGTGTTCGACGATCCAGCAGTGGATGCGGTGGTGATCGCCACACCGAACGCGCAACACGCGCCGCTGGCGATCGCCGCGCTGGCGGCGGGCAAGCACGTGCTGGTCGACAAGCCGTTCGCACTGGATGTGGCCGAAGCGGAAACGGTGCTGGCTGCAGCGCGCGACGCCGGACGCATCGTCACCGTGTTCCAGAACCGGCGCTTCGACGCCGACTTCCTCACCCTGCAGGCGCTGCTGTCCGAAGGCGCGCTGGGCGACGTCGCCGAGTGCCATGCACATTTCGATCGCTACCGGCCTCAGGTGCGCGACCGCTGGCGCGAACAGAACGGTCCGGGAAGCGGCTTGTGGTACGACCTTGGCCCGCATCTGCTGGACCAGATGCTGGTGCTGTTCGGCTGGCCCGAGGCGATCGATGCCGATCTGGCCGTGCAGCGCGAAGGCGGCAGCGGCATCGATTACTTCCACGCGGTGCTGCACTACCCGCAGCACCGCGCGATCGTGCACGCCGGTTCGATGGTGGCTGCACCCACGCCGCACTTCGCAGTGCATGGCCGCGATGGCAGCTGGATCAAGCACGGACTGGATGTGCAGGAGGCGCAGCTGCGCCGTGGCGTGGCACCGGGAGCGCCGGGCTGGGGCATTGATCCGCGGCATGGCGAGCTGCTGCGTTGCGACGCCGAGGACAACGTGCAACGCACGACGGTCGACAACCTGCCGGGCGATTACCGGCGGCTGTATGCGCAGTTCGCTGCAGCGATGCAGGGCGATGGCGAGCCGGCGGTCAGTCCGGTGCAGGCGCTGCAGCTGATGCGGTTGCTGCAGGCCGGCATGGACAGCGCGCGCGAAGGGCGGCGAATCGCGTTGGATTGACCAGTAGATCCACGCCATGCGTGGATGACGTGGGAACGATCGGAGAAGGCTTTTGTAGAGTCGAGCCATGCTCGACTGGCTGTATGGGGTCAGAGCCCTTTCCTGCGAAAAGGGATCCGACCCCGATCTGCCTGGGATCAGAGCCCTTCGGCGTTGCCGAAGGGCTCTGACCCCACCGCACCGCGGTGCTTACGACTTCTTGATGGCGTGGCCGCCGAATTCATTGCGCATCGCCGACAGCAGGCGATCAGTGAACGAATTGGATTCACGCGAACGCAGGCGTTCCAGCAGCGACAGCGTGATCACCGGTGCCGGCACATCGAGCGCGATGGCTTCGGCGACAGTCCAGCGGCCTTCGCCGGAATCCTCCACATACGGCGCGATGCCATCCAGCGACGGATTGCGCTTGAGGGCTTCGGTGCTCAGGTCCAGCAGCCACGAACGCACCACGCTGCCGTGGCGCCACACCTCGGCCACCTGGGCCAGGTCCAGCTCCATCTCCTGCTTGCGCTCCATCAGCGCGAAGCCTTCGGCATAGGCCTGCATCATTCCGTACTCGATGCCGTTGTGGACCATCTTGGTGAAGTGGCCGGCGCCGGACGGGCCGACACGCCCCCAGCCACGATCCTCGGCCGGAGCCAGCGTGCGCAGCAACGGTGCAATCTGCTCCACCACCGAGGCTTCGCCACCGACCATCAGGCTGTAGCCTTCCTGCAGGCCCCACACGCCACCACTGGTGCCGCAGTCGACATAGCCCAGATCGTCCTCGGCCAGCGCCTTGGCGCGGCGGATCGAGTCCTGGTAGTTGGAGTTGCCGCCGTCGATGACGATGTCACCCTCGGCCAGGTGCGGGGTCAGCTGGCCCAGCGTCTGGTCGACGGTTTCGCCGGCCGGCACCATCAGCCACACCACGCGCGGTACCGGCAGCGCGGCCACGGCGGCGGCCAGCGAATCAACCACCTCCAGGCCGGCCTCGGCGGCGCGCTGGCGGGCACCTTCGCCCGGGTCGTAGCCGACCACGCGGTGGCCGCCGCGATGCAGGCGCTGGGCCATGTTGGCGCCCATGCGGCCGAGGCCGATCATTGCAATATCCATTGTTTCACCTTCAGTTGGGGTCTAGGGTCAGGCTGCCTGGCCTGCCGGTAGCCGCGCAGTGGCGCAGCTGCGCCTCGCGCCAACGCCGGTAGAGCGTGGTATGCAGATTGTGCACCGCCAGGTCGATCGAAAACGGCGTGCGCGGGTTGCGATCGAGCAGGCGGGCGATGTGGTAGCCAATCGGACGTATACCGCGCGGATGCACATAGATCACGAACTGCCGATAGAACGGATCGTCCAGCAAGTGGTCCATGCGTGCCAGCGTATCGTGGTAGCGCGGCGCCAGCCGTGCACGCAGGCGAGGGTCGCGCTCGAAAAGCAGTCGCTCGAAGTAGCGCTGGCCGATGCGCGGGATGCCCTGCGCCAGGGTCCACAATTCGGCATTGCGCTGGTCGTACCAGGCCAGGCCGCCGTGCTGCGCCAGGGCCTGCGCAGCGCCCTCGCCGACGTCGACCACCACGAAGTTCTCGGCCTGGTTGCTCAGGTCATCCAGGGTGCCCTTGTCGTACACGTGCTCAATGAAACCAGGCACGCCGACAAAGGCCTGGCGTCCCATCGCCGATGTGCGCACTGCCTTGCCATCGGCGAAGAAATCACCGGCATGCGCGCCGAGCAGGATGCTGTCGGTCTCGTGCAGCGCCAGGAAGGTACCGATCGACAGCTCATCCGCAGCGAACTCAGCATCGAACGCGGTATCGCCATACAGCTCGCGCTGGGCGGCCAGCTGCGCAACCTGGCGGCCGACACCGCACTCGGCACGCACGGCACCGCTGTAGAACGCCTGCAGCGCCTGGCTGTTGCCCGCACTGGGCACGAAGCCACGGCCGAAACTGCGCGTGCGCTGCCAGCCTTGTGCCGGCGCGCCGTGCAGGCCAAAGCCGATCCAGCCCAACTGCGGGCCGGAGAAGCGGAACGAGGGATTGCCCTGCAATGCAGAGGTCGCGCGCCGCGTGGCCGCCCCCAGCTCGAAGGCATGGGCGCAGACCGTGGCCGGGTCATCCAGCAGCTGCTGCAGCAGTGCCTGCCGCGCGCCGGCGGGCAGCGCAGCCGGCCACCGCACGCGCAGGTCACCGGCCGCCTGTGAAGCAGCCAGAGAAGCACGCGTGCACACAGGCCCTCCCTGCACCTGCGGTGCACCGAGCGACGCTTCTTCGAAGCGCCATCCCAGCCGCTGCAGCAGGCCCTGCGCACAGTCCGGAGATGGCGCTGCCCCGACCCACGCGGGCGCCAGCAGCAGGGCTGCAATCAGCCACCTGCCGCGCACGCTCAACCCTGGTCCGTGACCGCCGCTGCGGGTTCCGGCGCCGCTTCCGGCGATAGCGATGGCGATGGCGATGGCGCAGGTTTGCCCGTCGCCGCCGGCAGGTACTGCTGCAGGCGCTGGAAGAAGCGACGATAGAACTCGGCGTCGGTGACCGTGCTGCTGGCCACCTTCACCAGCGAATCGTCATTGCTGCCGAACGGCAGCGATACCGAACCCAGCGCGCCCACGCCGACGCTGGCCGACGTCGGGCTCTTCTTCAGGGCGTAGCGGTCCTGCACCGCGCTGACGAACACCAGCGCCTGGCTGCCACGCGGCGCACAGGAGATGCGCAGCACCAGCTGCTCATGGTCATCCTCGCGCGGCTGGAAGTTCTTGTTGCCCTCCACCTGCGCCTCGTCGGAGCGGGCAATCGCATAGCCCTGGCTGAGCAGGGTGCGCCGCGCCGCCTCGCAGGCATCGGCGGGGCGTCCATCGACCGTGCGCGAGAAGGTATCTCCGGAGTCGAAGGATTCGCGCAGCAGGGTGCTGTCGGCGGCACGGCCACCACAGGCCGAGAGGATCAGGGCGCTGGTGAGTGCCACGGCAGCGCCGGAACGACGGGAGGCCCGCATGGGTACTCCTGCGAGAACGGAAGTACCAAGGGTAGTCCCGCCCCCGTGTGCGGCAGGTCGTCATGGCCTCCCACGTTGCTCCCGGTTCATGCACGTAAAAGGGGACGGAGGGAATTAAGTCGTTTCTGCCACAAACGACTTAATTCCCTCCGTCCCCTTTTACGGTCCCTTTTTACGCCGAGGGGCCGGCAATGCCGGCCCCTCGGGTATCACATGCCGTCGCCGGCTCAGTCCGCCCAGCGGCCGGCGCCGGTGGACTGCGGCAGCACCTGTGCGGACAGCGGACGGTCGTTGGCCAGCAGGTTCACCGCGTCGGCCAGGATCGAGGCCGACTCGCGCAGCAGCGGGTCCGGACGCTTCTCGGCAGCCTTCTCGCGCGCGGCATCCTTGACGATGTCACGCTCGTTGCCGGTCAGGCCATCGTCGCTGCTGTCATCAGCCAACGGATCCAGGGCCAGGCCCAGCTCCTTGCGCATCACCTGGCGCTCCTTGCGCTGGGTGTCCTGGCGCTCACGCTCGGTGCGGCGCGTGGCCTCGTTGAGCGAGATGTACTTCTTCGCGGCCTCGGTGCGGAACTGCTGCACATCCTCGTTCCACCACTGGAATTCCTTGTCGGCGGCAATGCGCGCGTCATGGCGGGTTTCCAGCTTCGGCAGCAGCGGCGCGAAGTTGCCGTACTGGGTGTGCGGCACGGCGGCGATGCGGGTCCACGGCAAGGCGTTGTCGTAGGTGCTTTCGCCGAACTCGGTGGCATCGACGCTGGCCGGGAAGGCCAGGTCCGGCACCACACCCTTGTGCTGGGTGCTGCTGCCGCTGATGCGGAAGAACTGGGCGATGGTCAGCTTGACCTGGCCGAAGCGCTGGGTCTCGCCGCTCGGCCAACGATCAAGGTCGACGATGTTCTGCACGGTGCCCTTGCCGAAGCTGGTTTCACCGATCACCAGGCCACGACCGTAATCCTGGATGGCACCGGCGAAGATCTCCGAGGCCGAGGCCGAACCACGGTTGATCAATACCGCCAGCGGGCCGTCCCACGCCACGCCCTGGTTACGGTCGCTGTTGACGGTGATGCGGCCACCGGACTCGCGCACCTGCACCACCGGGCCCTGCTCGATGAACAGGCCGGTCAGTTCGATGGCTTCATCCAGCGAACCACCACCGTTGTTGCGCAGGTCCAGCACCACACCGTCCAGCTTGTCGTTCTTGAAACCGGCCAGCAGCTTGGCCACGTCGCGGGTCGCCGAGGCGTAGTCGGTGGCATTGCGGCGACGGCCTTCGAAGTCCTGGTAGAAGGTCGGCAGCTTGATCACGCCGATCTTCCGCGCCGGTTCGCCATTGGCAGCCGGAATACTCATGGTCTCGCCCTTGGCAGCCTGTTCGGCCAGGCGCACCTTCTGGCGGGTCAGCACCAGCGTGTGGTGCTTGCCGTCGGCACCTTCGGCAGCCGGAATGAATTCCAGCTTGACCTGGGTGTCCTTGGCGCCGCGGATCTTGGCCACGACATCGTCGATGCGCCAGCCGATCACGTCCTCGACCAGGCCGGACTTGCCCTGGCCAACGCCGACAATGCGGTCACCCGGCTTCAGCGTGCCGTCCACCGCAGCCGGACCGCCGGCGATGATCTCGCGGATCACCACCACATCGTCCTGGCGCTGCAGCTGCGCACCGATGCCTTCCAGCGACAGCGACATCGCCTGGTTGAAGTTCTCGGCGGTGCGGGGGGTGAAGTAGTCGGTATGCGGATCGACCGCGCTGGTGTACGAGTTCATGAAGAACTGGAAGACATCTTCGCCCTTCAGCTCGTTGACCGACTTCTCCAGCGTCGCGTAGCGCTTGTCCAGCGTCTTGCGGATGTCGTCCGGCTTCTTGCCGGCCAGCTTCAGGCGCAGCCAATCGTTCTTGACCGACTTGCGCCACAGTTCATCCAGCTCGGCGCTGCTGGCCGCCCACGGCACCTTCTTGCGGTCGTATTCGAAGCGCTCGTCGGTGGTGAAGTCCGGCTCCTGCCTGAGCAGCTTGCGCGCATAGGCCACGCGTTCGCCGACACGCTGCTTGTAGACCGCGAACACCTGGAACGCCGGCTCAAGCTCGCCGCCACGGATGGCCGAGGAAATGTTCGCTTCGAACGGCGCGAAGCGCGCCACATCGGCCTGGGTGAAGTACTGCTTGCCGCCGTCCAGCGTCTCCAGGTAGCGCTTGAATACGTCCTTGGAGGTGGCCTCGTCCAGCGCGCGCGGGCGGTAGGCGTAGCGGCTGTCGGACAACAGGCCGTACACCAGCTTGGAGGTGGTCACCTGATCGGCGGTGGCCGCCGCGGGCAATGCGGGCGAGTCGGCCTTGGCCGCCAGCGCCAGCGGCGCGACCAGCGCCAGGGCCATCAGGAATGCGGGGGCTTTGAATTTCATTGACGTGCTCGAAGGCGCCTTGCCAAGGGAGAGACTGCGGGGTGTTAAGACACCACGACAGTGCCGAAAGTTGCCGGGTTTGTCACCCGGCCGCGCTCGGTGGAAAACCAGCCTAGCGGGGCCGGTGTAGCAAATTGTGAATGCAGGCAAAGGCGTGCGGGCCAGCGGTCCGCGCCCACCATGGTGGTGGCCCCCATTGGCAGCGCCGGGCCATGGCTGGCGAAGGCGTACGGACCAACGGTCCGCACCCACCTCAGGAAATGCCGGCGCCCTTGGCCTGCACGTCGGCGTGGTACGACGAGCGCACCATCGGGCCGGACGCCACGTGGCTGAAGCCCAGCTCGTAGCCGTAGTCTTCCAGCGCCTTGTAGTCTTCGGGGGTCCAGTACTTCAGCACCGGGTGGTGATGCGCGGTCGGCTGCAGGTACTGGCCGATGGTGATCATGTCCACGTCGTGCGCGCGCAGATCGCGCATGGTGGCCTTGATCTGTTCGAACTCTTCGCCCAGGCCCAGCATGATGCCGCTCTTGGTCGGCACCTCCGGGTGCTGCGCCTTGAAGTTCTTCAGCAGGTTCAGCGACCACTGGTAGTCCGCACCCGGGCGCACGTTGCGGTACAGGTCCGGCACGGTCTCGATGTTGTGGTTGAACACATCCGGCGGGTTCTGCGCCAGGATTTCCAGCGCGCGCTCCATGCGGCCCTTGCCGCGGAAGTCCGGCGTCAGCACTTCGATGCGGGTACCCGGCGACTTCGCGCGGATGGCGGTGATGCAGTCGACGAAGTGCTGGGCACCGCCATCGCGCAGGTCATCGCGGTCGACGCTGGTCACCACCACGTACTTCAGGCCCATGTCGGCCACGGTCTGGCCGAGGCTGGCCGGCTCGTTGGCATCCGGCGGCTTCGGGCGGCCGTGGGCCACGTCGCAGAACGAGCAGCGGCGGGTGCAGACCTCGCCGAGGATCATGAAGGTGGCGGTGCCATGGCCGAAGCATTCGTGGATGTTCGGGCAGCTGGCTTCCTCGCACACCGTCACCAGGCGGTTCTCGCGCAGCTTGGCCTTCAGGTTCTGCACGGCATTGCCCGAGGGAATGCGCACGCGGATCCAGGAAGGCTTGCGCAGCACCGGTGCGTCGGCGAACTGCACCGGCGAACGGTTGATCTTGTCACCGCCCAGCTGCTTGACCCCGGCCTGCAACGGCGCGGCGGACGGGGAGTCGCCCTGCACGATCTGCAGGGGAATGGAACGGGCGGTGGTTTCAGTCATGGCAGTTCCGGGGGGCGGTCAGGCGGCCGCAGAAAGATCGGGCAGTTCCGGCGTGTGCTGCAGCAGCAGGCCGAACTGGCGGGCCAGGTGGTCCAGCAGCACCGGCTTGACGGCATCCATCCCTGAGGGGCCGCCCAAGTCTACCACCGAGGTCACCTGCAACCCCTGATAGCCACAGGGGTTGATGCGGTGGAAGGGTTCCAGGTCCATGGACACGTTGAACGCCAGGCCATGGAAGGTGCATCCCCGGCGCACGCGGATGCCGAGCGCGGCGATCTTGGCGCCACCGACATAGACGCCCGGGGCGCCCTCGCGGCGCTCGGCGCCGATGTTCCACTCGGCCAGGGTATCGATGAGGGCCTGCTCGATGCGGCACACGTAGTCGCGCACGCCGATGCCCAGCCGCGGCAGGCGCAGCAATGGATAGACCACGATCTGGCCGGGGCCGTGATAGGTCACCTGGCCGCCGCGGTCCACGTGCAGCACCGGGATCTCGCCCGGCGCCAGCACATGCTCGTCCTTGCCGGCCTGGCCCAGGGTGAACACCGGATCGTGTTCCACCACCCACAGCTCGTCGGCATCGGCGTCGCTGCGCTGGTCGGTGAAGCGCTGCATCGCGCGCCACACCGGTTCATAAGCCTGGCGGCCGAGGTCACGGACCACCGCCGGACGCGGCGCGCGGTCTTCCGGGGCGGCTTCGGCCGGGCAGCTGTCGGCTACAGCGTCCACTTCACTTCCGGGTGGTCGCGCAGTGCCTGGTGCGCCAGGTCGTACTGCTCGCGGCTCTCGGCCTTGAACACGATACGCACGGACACGTACTTGCCGTTGGACGAGTGCTTCCAGCTGATGCGTTCGTTCACCACATCAATGCCGGCAGCCAGCAGCAGACGGGGAAGCTCATGCTCCAGGCCGCGGTTGGCCGGGCCCATGGCACTGAGCTCGAACTGGCCGGGGAACTGGAAGCCGTGGTCGGGGTTGTCGGACTTGATTTCCATGGCCCCATTATCGGGCCGCAGGGCAACAAACCCAAGAGTATTCATCAACGTCAAAGACGGCACCGGCGGCCTGCTGCGTTGCAGGTGCCCCCGGATGTCCGGGCCAAAGCCAAACAACAGCTGACTGGAATCCCCTGTCCCGCACTGGGCCCGGCACCGTGCGGGCGTCCCTGCGGTCGCCTTCACACCAGGCCCGCGGCGCGTGCGCGGGTAACGAATTGTGTCCGCCGGACAATGTTGTTTTCGGAACAGACAAGTGATCCGAACGTGCTCGTTCCGGGACGCGGGCGCGAGTACCGTAACGTTGCAGAAAACGACAGAAAATCGCCCCCTTCCCCATGAGCATTCCATCCATGCGTAGTGTCGCAGCCCTCGGGCTGGCCGGCCTGATGGCCGCTACCCTCCCCCTTGCCGCCCAGGCGGCCGAACAATGTGGCCCGGACGCAATGCGCGATCACCCGCCGCAGGTCAATTTCCGCGTCGACAACGATCTGTTTGGCGGCCGCCACCAGGACCAGGGCTATACCAACGGTGCGCTGTTGACCCTGGTCTCGCCCAATCTGGTCGATTACACCGACGACCCATGCCTGCCGCGCATGGCGCGCTGGGTGAACCGGTACCTGGAAGGCCTGCATCCGGGCAGGTTCGAACAGCAGAACATGATCTTCAGCATTGGCCAGGGCATCTTCACCCCGACCGATTTCAGCCGCAGGGACCTGATCGAGGATGACCGCCCTTACGCCGGCGTACTGATCGCAAACTTCGGTTTCAATGCGCGCAGCGGCGACCGCCTGCAGACCACCCAGCTGACGCTGGGCGTGGTTGGCCCGTGGGCACAGGGAAGGCAGGTGCAGAATGCCGTGCACGAAGTGCTGGGCGACGAGAAATTCAAGGGCTGGGACAACCAGCTGCACAACGAGCCGCTCTTCATGCTGACCCATGAGCGCATGCGCCGCTGGCCGGGTGATGCCAGCATCAATGCCGACGGCTGGGGTTGGGACGCGATCAGCCACTACGGCGGCTCCATCGGCAACCTGGAAACCAAGGCCAACTTCGGCGGTGAAGTGCGCTTCGGCTGGAAGCTGCCGGACGACTTCGGCAGCACGCCGTTGCGCCCGGCCGGTGAAAACACGGCACCGACCCGTGGCGGTCGCCCCAATGGCTGGTCATGGCACCTGTTCGCGACCTCGGACGTCGCCTGGGTGATCCGCGACATCACGCTGGACGGCAACACCTTCCGCAACAGTCACAGCGTGGACAAGCGCCATGTGGTGGCCTACGGCGGCTACGGCGTGGCCGTGATGCGTGGGCGCTGGAAGTTTGCAATGGCGCGTTACCACAGCACGCGCGAGTTCAACGGCCAGCGCGAAGCGCCGGTGTTCGGCAGTTTCACCATCAGCCGCGCGCTGTAATGTGAGTGGCGGCCGCTGGCCGGCACACCGGATCCAACAAAAAAAGGCCGGCTTTCGCCGGCCTTTTCGTTCACCGCGCCTGGGCGTGGTCCGGCGCTACCGCTTTACCAGCTGAAACCCGCACCGGCGGAAACACTCTGGTCACTACCACTGAAGGCGCCGCCCAAGGACACCGAGACGTTCTTCTTCTCGCCCAGTATCCGCTGGTAACCCACGGCCAACGCCGAACGCCCGTTCTGCGAACCGACACCCGCACCCAAACGGTTGTTGCCGCTCAAGCCGGCGGTGTTGATCGCCATGCCCGCATAGGCCGCGCTGATCGCCCCCATGCGGTCAAGCCGCTTGTCCATCGCGTTGAAGCGGCCATCGGTGTACTCGCGTTCGGCCTTGAAGCGATCATCCATCTGCTGCACGTTCACGGCATCGGTCGGGCGTACACCGGCCGCGACATTGCTGACGACGCGCTCATTACCCTGGGAGCCTACCGAGAACTCACTGTCGCGGTCAGCCGTAGATCCGGCACCGACAGCAACCGAGTTGTTGCCCGTCGCACTGGCGCCTTCGCCCATGGCAACCGAGCCCGTGCCCGAGGCCACACTGCCCTCGCCCACGGCCACCGAGCCAGCGCCGGATGCCGCACTTCCATTGCCGAGGCCGATCGCGCCCTTGCCGGAGGCATCGCTCCCTTCGCCAATGGCCACCGATCCCTCACCGGTACCGGGGGAGACACCGGGATTGCCCGTGCCGGGATCTCCGGTGCCCGGGCCACCAATGGAACCCTCCTCGATCCCACGTTCGATCGAACCCAGCCGGTCGTCCATCTGTCGCCACTGGGCTTCCCAGTTGGCATTCATCTGCCACAGCTGGCTGCCATTGACGGCTTCCATGCTGAACTGGCCAATCTGGCCTGCGGCGACCTTGTCCAGCACGGTGCCCCCCGTTCCGCCGAGCGAGGCCCTGGACAGGCTTGCATCGTCGTAGGTGAGTACGCTCAGCGTCTCACCGCTGACCGGGTCAATCGCGCCCGCCGCCCGCAGCTGCGCAATGGTCACCACATCATCATCGTTGAGGCCATTGGCCACGCCACTCAGGCGCCGGTTGCCATCCCCCCCTGCGAAATCCACCACAGTGCCGCCCTTGCCGGCCGCCACGCTCACCACACCTGTAGCGGAATCATGGGTCACGATGCCGGAGGAGCCGTCAGCAAGGCCTGCGACGTCACCACTCAGCGTCTTCAGCGAGCCTTCTGCGCCGGACATGCGCGCCTGCAATCCGCCAACGTCGCTTCCCAGCGAATCCACCCGGGCACCCAGCTTCGAGGCATCGTCCTTGATCGTATCGACGTCACTCTCTACCCGCTCAACGCGCTCGTTGGTCGAGAACAGCTGCGCGCCGGTGATGGCATCGGTACTGCCTGCAGCAATCGTACCGTCAGCCATATTGGTGATGCGGCGATTGTCGACGCCATTGCCCACCGATACCGTATTGTCCGCATGGGTGGTCGCCCCGGCTCCCAGCGCCACACTGTTGCTGTGGCTGGCGGTCGCTTCATAGCCCACTGCCACGCCACCTTCGGCCGAAACAGTGCTGGCATTGCCCAAGGCTACCGCCTTCATCTTGGTGGTTGCGGCGCCGTCCACGCTGGCGCCGCCGCCCAGCGCCAGCGAACCTCCGCCCGCCACCTCTGCACCGGGTCCGATCGCAATCGAGTAGTCAGGCGAATCAGTGCCCGGCGAGCGTGAGCTGTCCGTCTTCGCGAAATTGCCGATGGCAATATCGCGCGCGCCCCCCGCTACGGCGCCATCGCCAAGTTCAACCTTGGTGGCAAGCACACTCGACCTGGTCAGCCCCTGGTCACGGGTGCAGCGCTCACGCTCCGCATTGGTTGCTTCATTGGCGCAGTCCCCGTGGTCCGCTGCTGCGACAGCCAGGGCTGCCGGCAGCATCAAGGCTCCCGCCAGCGCCACTGCCAGCGGGGTGCGGCGCGCAGCGCAACGCGTCGTTGGGGAAATCACGGATATCAGTGTGCGCATGGTCATTGGCGTGTACTCCTCTGGGATGGGACGGACAGCCGCAATGCCCGGCAGTCCTGATGCGCACATGCTCGACCGGACACGCTGGCAAACCCATCGGACGTGTACCAATTCCACGTACCTGACCCGGCCCGACAGCGCCGATACAGGCAAAAAAAAGGCCGGCATTCGCCGGCCTTTTCCGTTCACCACGCCGGGACGTGGATCATTCCGATTCCCACCACATCCAGAAGCTGTCCCACAGGCGCTTGAAGAAGCCGGCCTGCTCGACGGCGGCCACCGCTACCAGCGGTGCCTCGGCGATGACCTTTCCATCCAGGGTGACCTTCACGGTGCCGATCTGCTGGCCGGCGGTGAACGGGGCTTCCAGGGTCTTGGGCACATCGATGCTCGGCTTCAGGTCGTTGTAGCGGCCGCGCGGCACGCTCACCAGCATCGGCTGGGCCACGCCCAGCTGCACCTTGTCGCTGGTGCCCTTCCAGACCTTGTGCTCGGCCACGGCCTTGCCCGGTTCGTACAGGCGGTGGGTCTCGAAGAAGCGGAAGCCCCAGTTCAACAGGGCCAGGCTGTCGTCGGCACGCTGCTTCTCCGACGCGCCGCCCAGCACCACGGCGATCAGGCGCTGGTCGCCACGCTGGGCCGAGCTCATCAGGCAGTAGCCGGCTTCGGACGTGTGGCCGGTCTTGATGCCGTCCACGCTGCCATCGCGCCACAGCAGCAGGTTGCGGTTCGGCTGCTTGATGTTGCCGACCTGGAATTCCTTGATCTTGTTGTACGCGTAGGTTTCCGGGTAATCACGCACCATCGCGCGACCCAGCAGCGCCAGGTCATAGGCGGTGCTGTGGTGGCCTTCGGCGGTCAGGCCGTGGGCGTTGACGAAGTGCGAGTTTTTCATGCCGATCTTGGCGGCGTAGCTGTTCATCAGCGACGCAAAGGCTTCTTCGCTGCCGGCCACGTGCTCGGCCAGGGCGATCGCGGCGTCATTGCCGGACTGGATCGCCATGCCCTTTTCCATGTCCTCCAGGCGTGCGGTCTGGTTGACCGGGAAGCCGCTGTAGCTGCCGTCGGTGCCGGCGCCACCTTCGCGCCAGGCGCGCTCGCTCATCATCACCTGGTCATCCGCACGGACCTTGCCGTTCTTGACCTCGGCGGCGATCACGTAGGACGTCATCACCTTGGTGATGCTGGCCGGTGCCAGCTGCTCGTGAACGTTCTCGCCAGCCAGCACCTGGCCGGTGGCGTAGTCCATCAGGATCCAGGCCTTGGACACGCTCGGTGCCGGGGCCGGCGGGGTGGCGACGGTGGCCGGGGCAGCGGCGGCAGGCGCCGGCGTGGCCGGGGTCGGCAGCGGTGTCTGGGCGGAAGCCAGGCCCACCACCAGGGTGGCGGCCAGGGCGGTGGCGGCGGAACGGAAATTCATTGGACAGCAGGCTCCAGGGGACGGCCAGGAATGGAGGGTGGAACGTAACGGCCATTGTAAGGCCGGGGGAGCATGGGCCGGCAGCACCGGCCCAGGCGGATCAATCCTTGACGATCTGCGGCGAACCCAGGCCCAGACCGGCGATGCGCCCGACAAGTTCCGCGGCACTGGCATGGTCGCTGGCGGGAACGCGCAGGCGGAACAAGGTGCGGCCACCGGCGGCAATGTCGCTGATGGTCGCACCGACTATGCCAGCGGCGTTGAGCTGCCCCATCGCGCGGTTGGCATTGTCGCGGTTGGAGAAGCTGGCGACCTGTACCATCACCGCGCCCACCACCTGCTGCGACAGGCTGGGTGCCGCCGGCGTGGCGGCGCGCACCGGTGCGGGCGCGACGGCGCGCGGCGCGGCACTGGCGACCGCAACCGGTGCCGGCGCGGTGCTGCGCGGCGGCGGCGCACTCGGCGGCAGGCTGCTGACCGCCACATCCGGCACGGCGCTGGCCACACCCTGGGTGGTGGCCGGCTGGCCACGCGCAGGCATGCCGTCGGCCGGCAGGCGCTTGACCAGGCGATCGATATCGCTGTCGGCGGTGCCGCGCGCGGTCGCTGCGGGCCGCGCGCTGGTCACTGCGGCAGCCGCTTCGGCGGCACGACGCTCGCGGCGTGACGGCTTCTGCGCCATCAGGTTGCTCTCGCCCGGCTGCAGCGCGCGCACTTCGACGTTGCCGGTACCGCGTTGGGTGATGCCCAGGCGCACGGCGGCGGCATAGCTGAGATCGACCACGCGGCCATCATGGAACGGGCCGCGATCGTTGACGCGCACGATCACCGATTCGCCATTGTCCAGGTTGGTCACGCGGGCGAAGCTGGGCAACGGCAGCGTCTTGTGCGCGGCGGTGAACTGGTACATGTCGTAGACCTCGCGGTTGGAGGTCAGGCGGCCATGGAACTTGGCGCCGTAGTACGACGCGGTGCCGCGCTCGACGTAGTTGCGGGTATCGTCGAGCACCTTGTACGACTTGCCCAGCACCACGTACGGCGACTTGTTGCCGATCGCCGAGCGTTGCTCGGCGGTCACTTCCGGCTCGGGAATGCAGGCGACGTTCGGAACGTAGTCCGGCGTGCTGTCACGCACGCCCGGCTTGTACAGGCCACCGGCGGTGTAATTACCGCGGGTGCTCAGGTCTTCCTTGGCCGCCGCGTACGGCGACCCTTCAGGGCAGTGCGCCGGGCGCGAGCCACGCCCCTGCACCAGCGTGCCGCCGGACTTGCCACCATGGCCGGCCGTGGCCGGCTTCTTCGGCGCGCTGCTGCAGGCAGCCAACGCGAGGACGATCAAGCCTGGAACCAGCCATCTGATGTTCATGCCGGGGGCAGCTCCTGTCCGGCGATGGCCTGGGACAACTGGAACACGGCCATCGCGTACATCTTCGAAAGGTTGTAGCGGGTGATCGCGTAATAGTTCTGGAAGCCCAGCCAGTACTGCTTGCCGGCGCTGCCTTCCAGCGTGACCGGGGTGGCGGTGGCACCCGGCTGCACCGCTGCGCTCGGCTGGTAGCCGCGCTGCGCCAGGTCGGCCAGCGACCAGGTCGGCATCCATTCGGTCGGGTTGAATTCCTCGCGGCCCGGCGCCAGCGTGGCCGGCACGGCCACCTGCCCGCCACGCACCCAGCCGCCCTTCTTCACGAAGTAGTTGGCGATGGACGAGAACACATCGTCGTAGCTGGTGAACAGGTCGCGACGGCCATCACCATTACCGTCCACGGCGTAATCGAGGTAACTGGACGGCATGAACTGGCCCATGCCCATCGCGCCGGCATAGCTGCCCTTGAGCGTAGTGATGTCCAGTTTCTCTTCGCGGCCCAGCTCGAACAGCTTGGCCAGCTCATCGCGGAAGAACAGCTCGCGGCGCACTTCGCGTTCCAGCTTGGCCGGGTCGCCGCTACGCGGGTAATAGAACGCCAGCGTATACAGCGCATCCAGCACGCGATGGCTGCCTGCGTTCTTGCCGTAACTGGTTTCCACGCCAATGATCGCCACGATCACTTCGGCCGGGACGCCGGTGCGCTGCTGCACGCGATCCAGTTCGGCACGGTGCTGGGCCATGAACGCACGACCGCCGTCGATGCGTGCCTTGCTGATGAACATCGGCCGGTACTCGTTCCACGGCTTGACCCGCTCGGCCGGGCGCGACATCGCCGCGATGATCGGCTGGCGCACCTGCGCCTGGTCGAGCACGTTGCTGATCTGCTCCGGCTTCAGGCCATAGCGCTTGGCGGTATCGGCAATGAAGCGGGCCCGCGCGACCTCGAACGGCACCGGGGCGAGATCGACCGGCGGCGCAGTGGCGGCAGTGGCTTCGGGTGCGGCCTCGGCCGGGCCATGGGCCTTGGCGGCGGGCTGGCGCGGCGTACTGCTGGCCTGAGGTGAAGACGGTGGGGACTTCGGCTGGGTCGCGCAGGCGACCAGGCCGAGGGTGAGCATGCAGGCCAGAGTGCGTCGAATCATCGTCGCAGGTTAGCAGGTCATGGATGAATTAAAACCCCTAACACCATGAATCACAACGATTTGCCCGCGTTCAGCGGGAAATGTGAAGACGTCGTGATCACCCCGCCCCATTCAGATAGAGGTTGCCGGTTGCGTCCCCATCCCCGCAGACGCAACCGGCGACCGGATCCGGTCGGTACCTGCGCGGCTGCCGCTCCCCAGTGGCAGTGCCCCGCGCTCCCTGTACCCGTTGGATCAGTACTGCTTCCCGCCCGACGCCCCCTCGCGCTGCAACGATTGACGGCGCGCCGTGCCGAACGGGCCGCCATTGTGCAGGCCGATTACGACAAGTCCATTGATCAAGATCAACGCGCTGTAAAAATGTGAACCAGCTAACATTTTTTATGGAATTTGGTCAGAGCGCGTGTTGCTGTGCGGCGTTGTGAGAACGCTTCCACAACGGGCATTGCGCAGAGTCAGGAAGGCTCCAGCCAACGGCGCAGCCCCTCGTGTGTGGCCGCGCAAAGCAGTTCAGGGGTGAGGCCAGGTTCCGTGCGCGTCTATTCACGGAGAAGAAAGAGAAGATCAAAAGCGGGTCGCGGCGCTGCGCTTGCTCGTGAGCCGAGCACTGCTATGCCGGTCGTCCTGACCGGCACCCTTCGGGCCGTCGCCATGGGCGACGTTGGCAGCGGCTCCTGCCGCTGCCTTCGGCGCTGCAGGATGCAATGAAGCGGGCGGCCAAGCTGGTTTTGCTTTTGATCTTCTTCTTCTTTTCCGTGGGCGGACGCGCCCGAAAACTGTCAGGGGGCGGGCGCGGTGGGTTCGCGGGACCGTTGGCGCCATGGATGGCGCCATCGAGCCCCCAAGGACGGGTTTACGGCGTGTCCCGCGAACCCACCGTGCCCGCCCCACACATGAGCCGCGTTACGCGACCACCCACGAGGGGCTGCGCCGTTGGCTGGAAACCCTATCCCCCGTGCACGGGCCGGTGCCCACGCACCGCCATCACCAGCCCGATGCCGGCCAACAGCGAGACCGCCGAGGTCCCGCCGTAACTGATCAGCGGCATCGGAATGCCCACCACCGGCAGCAGGCCGGAAATCATTCCACCGTTCACCAGCACGTAGACGAAGAACGCCAGCCCCAGGCTGCCGGCCAGCAACCGCGCATGGGTGTCGCGCGCATGCACTGCAATCCACAGGCAACGGCCGACCACGAACAGGTACAGCGCGAACAGCGTTGCCACGCCCAGCCAGCCGAACTCTTCGGCCAGCACCGAAAATGCGAAGTCGGTGGTGTACTCGGGCAGGAAATCCAGCGTGGCCTGCGTGCCCTGACCCCAGCCACGTCCCTCCCAGCCACCGGAGCCGATCGCGATGCGCGACTGCAGGATGTTCCATCCCGTACCAAGCGGGTCCGCTGCCGGGTCGAGGAAGGTCAGTACGCGATCCTTCTGGTATTGCCGCAACAGGCCGAACCACGCCAGCGGTGCGGCCACCGACAGCCCCGCCGCGCCGGTGGCCACCCAGCCCCAGTGCAGTCCGGCCAGCAACAATGCGAACACGCCGCTGGCAGTCACCAATGTGGCGGTGCCGAGGTTGGGCTGCATCAGGATCAGCACCGCAGGCACGCCGATCAGCACTGCGGCCGTCAGCACCGTGCGCGGCGAAGGGGGCAGCGGTTGCCGGTGCAGGTACCACGCCATCATCAGCGGCAGGCTGAGCTTGAGCAGCTCGGACGGCTGCAGGTAGAACACGCCCAGGTTGAGCCAGCGCTGCCCGTACTTTCCGGTGCCGATCACGTACACCGCCACCAGCGGCAGCATCGACAAGGCATACAACGCCGGTGTCCATGCGCGCAGGCGCAGCAGCGAAACACGCGACAGCAGCCACATGGCCAGCAGCCCACCGGCAAAGCGCGCCGCCTGCCCGGCCACTGGCCCGGACACGCTGTGCAGCACCGCCAGGCCCGCGCCCATCAGCATCAACAAGGCGACCAGCAACGGCAGATCGATCGTGCGCACCACCTCACGGCAGCCGCCAAGCAGTCGTTTCCATTCCACGCGCAGCACGCTAGCAACGGGCGCTTGCGTGAAGCTGTCATGGTGCCTGGACGCTACAGAAGCGCGCGGCCCGGGTTACCCGTAGCCGCCGTGCACCGGGTTGTGACTGCGCACGGCCATCACCAACCCGAAGCCGGCCAGCAGCGATACCGCCGAGGTTCCGCCGTAGCTGATCAGCGGCATCGGCACGCCCACTACCGGCAGCAGGCCGGAGATCATCCCGCCGTTCACCAGCACGTAGACGAAGAACGCCAGGCCGGTGGCGCCGGCCAGCAGGCGCGAATAGGAATCGCGCGACTGGCTGGCAATCCACAGGCAGCGCCCGATCACCACCAGGTACAGCGCCAGCACGGTGGCCACACCGATCCAGCCGAATTCCTCGCTCAGCACCGAGAACGCGAAGTCGGTGGTCTGTTCGGGAATGAAGTTCAGGTGCGACTGCGAGCCCTCGCCCCAGCCCTTGCCGTCGAAGCCGCCGGAACCGATCGCGATCTTCGACTGGATGATGTTCCAGCCGGCCCCCAGCGCATCCATCTCCGGGTCCAGGAACATCATGATGCGGTCCTTCTGGTACGGCCGCAGCAGCCAGAACCAGGCCACCGGAGCGACCGCCGCGACGCCGCCCACGCCCAGACCGACCCACCACCATGGCAGGCCCGCCAGCAGCAGCGCGAACACGCCGCTGGCGGCGATCAGCACGCCGGTGCCAAAGTCCGGCTGCAGCATCACCAGGCCGGTGGGCACGCCGATGATGACCAGCGCGGTCAGCACGGTACTGAAGCGCGGTGGCAGCGGCATCTTGTGCAGGTACCAGGCCACCATCATCGGCAGGCTGACCTTCAACAGCTCGGCCGGCTGCAGGTAGAAGAATTTCAGGTCCAGCCACTGCCGGCCGTACTTGCCGGTGCCGAGCACGAACACCGCCAGCAACGGGATCATCGAGATCCCGTAGATCATCGGCGTGGCCGAGCGGATGCGCAGGATCGGTACCCTCGAGATGCCCCACAGCGCGGCCATGCCCACCGCGAAGCGCACGCCCTGGGCCATCACCAGGCCGTCGCCACCGGCGCTCTTCAAGGTGGCCAGGCCAATCACCATCAGCGCGCCCAAGGCGAGGCACAGCACCCAGTCCAGCGTGCTGAAGAAGCGGCGCAGCATGTCGCCGGCCCAGCGCAGGAACACTCTCATCGTGCGGGCTCCGCGGGGGTCGGGCGCGTCGTGGCCGGCAGCGCGGCGGCGGCCGGCGTTCCCGGCTGCGGTGCGGGCGCGGGTTCGGGCGCAGGCACGCCGACCAGCACCGGATGCTCACCCAACTGCGCCGCGGCGAGGTCACCCGCCTGGCGCGCGCCCACATCTTCGTTGTCGAATGCAGTGGCGCCGATGGCGGTGGTGCCGCGCTCGCTGTCCAGCGGCTGCATGCCTTCGGGCATCTTGCCGAGCAGGTAGGCGTCGAACACCTTGCGGGCGATCGGCGCGGCCGCGGCGCCGCCGTAACCACCGCCCTCCACCGCGATCGCCAGCGCGATCACCGGCCGGTCCACCGGCGCAAAGCCAACGAACAGCGCGCGGTGGCGCAGGTGCATCGGCAAGCTCTTGGGATTCACCGCGGCGGTGCCCTTGCGGCTGATGACCTGCGCGGTTCCGGTCTTGCCGGCCATCGTGTACGGAGCGCCGGCCGCCATGCGTGCGGCACTGCCACCGGGCAGCATGGTGGCCATCATGCCTTCGCGCACCGCCTGCAGGTTGTTCGGGTTCGGGCTGATCGGCTTGCTCTCGCCCGGGTCGGTCGCCACCCAGTCATGGTCGAACCCCGCGCGCTGCTGGATCACCAGATGGGGCGTGCGCAGCTGCCCGTCGGCCAGTCCACTGACACCCCGCGCCAGCTGCAGCGGGGTGACCTTCCAGTCGCCCTGGCCGATGCTGATGTTGACCGTGTCGCCGGGGTACCAGGCTTCCTTGCGGCTCTTCCGCTTGTAGGCCGGCGAAGGCAGGATGCCGCCGATCTCGCCGGTCAGGTCGATCCCGGTCGGCTGGCCGAAGCCGTAGTACTCCATGTAATGGTCGAAACGCTCGATGCCCAGGTCCAGCGCCAGCTTGTAGTAGTACGTGTTGACCGACTGCGCGATGGATTTGCGCAGGTCGGTCCAGCCATGGCCGCCGCGGTGCGAGTCACCCCAGCCGCGCGAAGTACCGGGCAGGTAGAACATGCCGGTGGAAAGCACTTTGTCTTCGGGCCGGCGCACGCCCGAATCGAGGCCGGCCAGTCCGATCAGCGGCTTCAACGTGGAACCGGGGGCGACGCCACCCAGCACCAGGCGGTTGAACTGCGGCCGCGAGGGATTGTCGTTCAGTGCCTTGAAGTCGGCATGCGAAATGCCGTTGACGAACAGGTTGGGGTCATAGGATGGCAGGCTGACCATCGCCAGCACTTCGCCGGTACGCGGGTCCATCGCCACCGCCGAGCCTTCCTGGTCGCCGAAAGCGGCCACCATGGCGCGCTGCAGGTCGGCGTCGATCGACAGCCGCAGGTCGGCACCGGACTGCGCGGCGACGCGGCCGATGGTGCGGATCGCACGGCCCTGCACGTTGGTCTCGACCTGCTCGTAGCCGACCTTGCCGCGCAGCTGCTGCTCGTAGTAGCGCTCCAGGCCGGACTTGCCGATGTGGGTCAGCGCGGCATTGCCTTCGCCGAGAATCTCCAGGTCCTTGTCATCGACGCGGCCGACGTAGCCGATGATGTGCGCGAACAGATCGCCATACGGGTAGCGGCGGGTCAGGTAGGGCTCCAGCTCGACGCCGGGGAAGCGCCAGCGATCAACCGCGAAGCGCGCCATCTCCTCGTCGCTCATGCGCAGCTTCAGCGTGACCGGCAGGAACTTGCGGCGCGCCTTGCGCGACTTGTTGAACGCTTCCAGCTCTTCCGGGCTGATGTTGATGATCTTCGCCAGCCCTTCCAGGGTGGCGTCCATGTCCTTGACCTTGTCCGGGGTCACGTCCAGGCGGAAGGCCGGCACGTTCTCGGCCAGAAGGCGGCCGTTGCGGTCGTAGATCATGCCGCGCCCGGGCACCACCGGCCGCGGCTTGATGCGGTTGGCTTCCGAGCGCGTGGCGTAGACGTCATGGTCCAGCACCTGCAGCTTGAAGTACCAGCCACCCAGGCCCAGCAGGCAGACCAGCACGCCCAGGAAGCCCAGCGCCGCGCGACGGCGGAACTGTTCGGCTTCGGCGTGCGGGTTCTTGACCTGGCGGCGCGGGATCATGGCTCAGCGCCCGCGCTTGCCGAATCGCACCGCGTCCAGCAGCACGAACACCAGCGGCCACAGGCCCATGCCCAGTAGCGGTGCCCACCAGTACGACCACGGCAGGGTGGGTTCACCCACCAGGATGTGCACCAGCGCGCTGACGATGCGGTCGTTGAACAGCAGGCCGCCGATGGCCAGCATCTGCTGCGACATCGGGAAGAAGCGGATGCGGGCGCGGAAGCGCTGCAGGATGAAGGCCAGCATCACCAGCCGCAGCGCCTGTTCGCCGAGCACGCCGCCGTACAGCAGGTCGGCAACCACGCCGCTGGCGAAGGCGATGCCCAGGCCGACGCGCTCGGGGGCTTCGATCACCCAGTACGCCAGCACCAGCGCCAGCCAGTACGGGCGCAACGGCTGCAGCAGCGCCGGCAACGGCAGCAGGCCCAGCAGCAGCGCCACCACCAGGCTGGCCGGCAGCACCCACGGATTGTCGCGCAGGCGGCTCATCGCTGGGCCTCCGGCTGCGGCTGGGTGGGTTGCGGTTGCAGGCCAGCGGCCGGCACTACCGTAGAGCCGGCTGGAGTGGAGCCCCCTTGTTGTTGAAGGGGGCGCGCCGACGGCGCGGGGTTAAGGGAGGATGCGGGGGCAACCGGCTTCGTCGAAGACGGAGCCGGTTGCCGGCCAGCGGCCGGCACTACCGTCGCCGACCCAGCATCGGGTGGAGAGCCCCCCTCTTGTTGAGGGGGACGCGCCGAAGGCGCGGGGGTAAGGGAGGATGCGCGGGCCGGTTGCGCCGAAGGTGCGGTCGGCTGCAATTCGCTCGCCGCAGGCAAGCGAATTGCAGCCCCCGGGCGCAGCAGCAGCACGTCGCGACCGCGGTCGAGCTGCGCCGCCGGCTTCAGTTCGCCGACCAGGAAAGCATGGGTATCGTCCGGGCGCAGGCCGGTGATGGTGCCGACCGGGAAGCCGGCCGGGAAACGCCCGCCGAGGCCGGAGGTGACGATCTCATCACCCACTTCCACCCCGGCGCTGAGCGGGATGTCGCGCAGCTCCAGCGTGTCGCCGCGACCGTAGACGATCAGGCGCACGCCGTTGCGGGCCACGGTGACCGGCACCGCGTGGTCGGGGTCGGTCAGCAGCAGCACGGTGGAAGTGCCGCCGGTGACGCTGATCACCTGCCCCATCAAGCCGCCGGCATCGATCACCGCCTGGCCGACGTGCACGCCCTCGCGGGTACCTGCATCGAGCACCAGGCGTTGCTTCACCGGGTCCAGGTCGATATCCAGGATCGGCGCCAGCTGCACGTCCAGGCCACTGCGCTCGGCCACATTCAGCAGTTCGCGCAGCTGGGCGTTGTCCAGCGCGGCGGTCTGCAGGCGGGTCAGGCGCGCGTTGGCCAGCAGCAACTGGTTGCGCAGTTCGCGGTTCTCGGTCACCAGCTGGGTGTGGCTGGCGGCGGAATCCTTCACCTGGTTGCCAAGTTTGCCGGGCAGGCCAGCCAGTGCCCATACCGGCTGCACCAGGCTGTTGGCCTGCTCGCGCAGGCGCGCCAGCCAGCCGGCCTGGTCGTCGAGCACGATCAGGGTGATGGCCAATGCGAGATAAGCCAGCAACCGCAAGGGGCTGGCGGCATCACCGGATCGGGAAGCGACGGGAGGACCGGCGTAGGGCGGCACGGCAACGATTCAACTGGCAGAAGGCGGAAGGGAAACACGCGGGCGCCCCGCCGGTGCCGGCCCGCCATCACAGCGGGCCGCACCCCGGAAGGGCGCGGCGGGCAGGAACGGCCGGGACGGCTTATTCCGGCGCAAAGAACTCGTTGCCGTGCATGTCCACCAGCTCCAGCGCACGACCGCCACCGCGGGCCACGCAGGTCAGCGGATCGTCGGCCACCTGCACGTGCAGGCCGGTTTCCTCGGAGATCAGGCGGTCCAGGTCACGCAGCAGGGCGCCGCCACCGGTCAGCACGATGCCGCGTTCGGCGACGTCGGCGCACAGCTCCGGCGGGGTCTGCTCCAGCGCAAGCTTGACCGCGCTGACGATGCCCGACAGCGGCTCGTGCAGGGCCTCGAGCACCTCGTTGGAGCTGATCTTGATCATCTTCGGCACGCCCTCGGCGAGGTTGCGGCCGGAGATTTCCATCTCGATCACTTCCGCCTGCGGGTAGGCGCAGCCCAGCTCGACCTTGATGCGTTCGGCGGTGGCTTCACCGATCAGCATGCCGTGGTTGCGGCGCACGTAGTTGGTGATCGACTCGTCGAAGCGGTCGCCGCCGATGCGGACCGAGGCCGAGTAGACGATGCCGTTGAGCGAGATCACCGCCACTTCGGTGGTGCCGCCGCCGATGTCGATGACCATCGAGCCACGGGCTTCGGTGACCGGCATGCCGGCGCCGATCGCAGCCGCCATCGGTTCTTCGATCAGGAACACGTCGCGGGCACCGGCTTCCTCGGCCGATTCCTTGATCGCGCGGCGCTCGACCTGGGTCGAGCCGGCCGGCACGCAGACCAGCACGCGCGGGCTCGGGCGCAGCACGCGCGACTTGTGCACCTTCTTGATGAAATGCTTGAGCATCGCCTCGGTGTAGGTGAAGTCGGCGATGACGCCATCCTTCATCGGGCGGATGGTGGTGATGTGGCCCGGGGTACGGCCCAGCATCTGCTTGGCTTCGGCGCCCACGGCTGCCACCGAGCGGGTGCCACCGATGGCACGGTCCTGGCGCACGGCCACGACCGACGGCTCGTTCAGCACGATCCCCTGCCCGCGCACGTAGATGAGGGTGTTGGCCGTGCCCAGGTCGATGGACAGGTCATTGGAGAACATGCCACGGAGTTTCTTGAACATCTGAGGAAGGAGTCCTGAGGGGTGTCGTGCCCGCCGCGGGATGGCGAAAAAATGGGCAGAAATCGAGGCCGACAAGCCTAGCAACCCGCCTGCCGCCGAGCAAGGAAAAAACTAGCTGAACCCGCGTCTTCACAGGCTTTCGGCCTGATCGGGCCTCACCCGGTTCTGGCCCTGAGCGGCACCAGCGGGTAACCTTTG
Source organism: Stenotrophomonas sp. SMYL41 (assembly GCF_036319965.1). Classification (NCBI taxonomy): domain Bacteria; kingdom Pseudomonadati; phylum Pseudomonadota; class Gammaproteobacteria; order Lysobacterales; family Lysobacteraceae; genus Stenotrophomonas; species Stenotrophomonas sp. SMYL41. Next base: position 108,666 of record NZ_JAWIRX010000013.1, read on the forward strand.
CGCCGTCGGGCGCCCAAGGGCGCCGTTTGCTTGCCCGCTGAACCGGGCCGGCCCACCCCAAAATTCACCGCATAGGCTTACATCGATGTCCGCTCTGATCTGTGGTTCTCTTGCCTTCGACACCATCATGGTGTTCCCGGACCAGTTCAAGAATCACATCCTGCCGGACAAGGTGCACATCCTGAACGTGTCTTTCCTGGTGCCGCGCATGCGCCGCGAGTTCGGCGGCTGCGCCGGCAACATCGCCTACAACCTGCACCTGCTGGGCGGCCAGCCGATCCCGATGGGCACCGTGGGTTCGGACTTCGGCCCGTACCGCGAATACTTCGATGGCCTGGGCATCGACCTGTCGCGCGTGCGCGTGATCGATGAGCTGTTCACCCCGCAGGCGTTCATCACCACCGACCACGACAACAACCAGATCACCGCCTTCCACCCGGGCGCGATGATGCGTTCCTACGAGAACCACGTGCGCGGCGTGCCGGGCGTGACCCTGGGCCTGGTCGGCCCTGACGGCCGCGAGGGCATGATCCAGAACGCGCAGGAATTCCACGAAGACGGCATCCCGTTCATCTTCGACCCGGGCCAGGCCATGCCGCTGTTCAACGGCCCGGAATTGCGTGCCTTCATCGACCAGGCCGACTACGTGGTGGTCAACGACTACGAGTCGAACCTGCTGCAGGAACGCACCGGCTGGGACGAGAAGGAGATCGTCAGCCGGGTGAAGGCCTACATCACCACCCGCGGCCCGAAGGGCGCGGTCATCCACACCCCGGAAAAGAGCTACGACATCCCGCCGGCGCACGAGCGCCGTGTGGTCGACCCGACCGGCTGTGGCGACGCTTTCCGCGCCGGCCTGATCTACGGCATCCAGAAGGGCTACGACTGGCTGACCATCGGCCGCATGGGCAACCTGATGGGCGCGCTGAAGGTCGAGCACCCGGGCACGCAGAACCAGCGCTTCACCTTTGATGAGTTCAACGAGCAGTTCAAGCAGCAGTTCGGTTACGCGCTGGGCGCGTAAACCGAACTGCCCGCGCATCTGCTCGGTGGGTGTCGACCTTGGTCGACACGCTGTGCTCTGGCAGGTGCCGACCCTGGTCGGCACTGCCGGCCAGCGGCCGGCACTACCCCCTGCGCTGCCAGGCGGCCAATAAGTCGCGGCAATCAGCGAAATGCCAGTCGGCGTGGTCCGGCCACGGGTTCTCCGGCAGGTTGACCAGCACGGTGTGGGTGCCCGCAGCGCGGCCGCACTCCAGGTCGTAGGCGTGGTCTCCGACCATCACCGCCTCCGCAGCCCCGATTCCCCAGCGACGAAGGTGCTGCTGCAAGCCATCCGGCGACGGCTTGGGTACCGCCTCGTCGCGGCCGATGATGTCGGCATCGTCGAACAACGCCCCGACCCCGATCGCGTCCAGCGTCAGCTTCGCCAATGCATGATCGTTGCGGGTCAGGATGCCCAGCCGGCAACCAGCCTCCGCCAGCGCGCGCAGCAGCGCCACCGCGCCCGGCGCCGGGAGCGCGTCCTCGGCCAGCGCACGTTCGTGATCCAGCAACCACTCCCGCTTGGCCTGCGCCGGTGCGTCCGGCAGCGCTGCGATATGGTCGAGGATGTCTTCCTCGGCCGCGATCTGCAGCGCGCGGCGGATCGCGGCGAAATCATGCACGGCCACCGTCAGCGTGCCGTCCATGTCGAACACCCAGTGCCTGATCGCGGACAACGCGTGCACTGCGCTGCCCGTCGCGATCATCACTGCCACCACTGCGGCATGCGACTGGCGTCGACACCACCGGTTTCGAACACGGCCGTACGCGTGCCGCCGGCCTTGACCGGAAACTCGATGCTGATCGACTTGCCCTTGCGCGCCAGCTTCCACAGTGCCTTCTGGTCGGTGATGAACAGGGCGATGGCTTCATCGGTCTTCGGCCGCCAGGCCGCCATCGACACCGGCTTGCCGTCGTCCACGGTCACTTTTACCGTGCACTGCGGGCAGCGGAAATCGCCGGCCTGCAGCACCAGGTAGGCGTGCCGCTTCCACTCCGGGTGATCGCGGAACACCAGCTGCACCGGCTTGGCGCCACTGCCATCCACGTCCACCCGTTCCTTGCTGTAGATCTGCGCCGAAACCTGGTTGCCCTTGCTGCCCACCGGGATCTGGTTGTACTGCCACAGCGCCTGCATGCGGCGCAGGTCGCGCGCGGCATCGCCCTTGGCCTTGACCTCGTCGAAGCCGGCAGCGATGCGCTCGGCGGCGGCGGTGTCCTTGTACTGGTCCAGCAGCGAGGCGCCGTGCAGGCGCGCGCGTTCCCAGTCCTGCGCGGCCACGGCCATGTCGTACTGCTTGGCCACATCCTCGGCCTTGGCTTCCTTCTGCGCCTGCACGGCGGCCGCGGCGGCTTCCTGCGCCTTGCGCTCTTCCTCGGGGTTGCTGCAGGCGGCCAGGGCCAGGGTGCAGGCGGTGAGCAGGATCAGTCGTTTCATGGCGGAGGTCCTTTGCGAGTGCATCCCGATTCTATCGGCAGCGAAAAGCGGATACACCAACGGCGGGTTTCCCCGCCGTTGGTGGTGAAGCAGTGACCGGTTGCCAGCCAGCGGCCGGCACTACCGCTTACTTGGCTTCAGCCTTGGCCAGCATGTCCTGGACCGAGGCGGTGGTGATCGGGTGATAGCCCGGCTTGGCCTTTTCAAAGGCCTGCTTGGCCAGCTCCAGTCCCTTCGGGGTCTTCACCAGTTCGGCGTAGATCGGCATGATCAGCTTGCGACGACCGACGCGCTCGATGAACGCGGCTGCGCCTTCATTGGCCTGCTCGTAGCCGCTGCGGATCGCCAGCGGGTACCAGCGCATGGCGATCTCGCCATTCGGGGTGCCGGTGAAGTGGAAGGCCTTGTCCAGCGTGGCCAGCTTGTCCAGCGGCTGGGTGGCGCCCAGGCCGTCGATGAAGCGCACCCATTCCTGCGTGCTCCAGTCGGCGATGACCTGGCTGCTCGGCACGGTGCCGGCGCTGGCGAAGGCGATGCGCGCAGTATCGACGCTGCTGAAGTTGCGCGACTGCGCCTTGGCCGCGAACGCCGGAATGCCCGGCTCGTCCAGCCATGCCTTCAGTTCGGCCTCGGTCACTGCCGACGGATTCTTCGGCAGCAGGTTCTTCTTCATGTACTCGACGAACTGGTCGGTGTTCGCGCTCTGGAACGCGTGGTCATCGAACCAGCCGCGCAGGAACGGATCGAAGGTCTCGCGGCCGAAGCGCTGCTCGAGGAATTCCAGGAACCACGAACCCTTGACGTAGGCCACCTGGCTGAGGGCTTCGTCGGGGTCGCGCTCGTTCAGCGGCGGCAGCGCCAGCGCCTGGTCGGCCGGGCTCATGTCCTTCACTTCGGCCAGCAGGTCGGTCTGGTCGATCTGCTTCTCCATCTCGGCCATCTCCTTGCCGTACAGGGCTTCGGTGATGCGGCCCTGGACGTAGGTGGTGAAGCCTTCATTGAGCCAGATGTCCTTCCAGCTGGCGTTGGTCACCAGGTTGCCCGACCAGCTGTGCGCCAGTTCGTGGGCGACCAGCGAAACCAGCGACTTGTCGCCGACGATCACGGTCGGGGTGGCGAAGGTCAGGCGCGGGTTCTCCATGCCACCGAACGGGAACGAAGGCGGCAGCACCAGCATGTCGTAGCGGCCCCAGCGGTATTCGCCGTACAGCTTCTCGGCGGCACCGATCATCTTCTCGGTGTCTTCGAATTCCTTGGCGGCCTTGTTGACCATGGTCGGCTCGGCCCAGACGCCGGAGCGGCCGGAAATCGGCTCGAACACCAGGTCGCCGGCGGCGATGGCCAGCAGGTACGACGGAATCGGCTGCGGCATCTTGAAGGTGTAGTCACCGTCACGCGCGGCCTTCGGATCGTTGTCGGCGCTCATCAGCACCATCACGTCCGGTCGCGAGACCACGTGCGCACTGTAGGTGAAGCGCACGCTCGGGGTGTCCTGCAGCGGCACCCAGGAACGGGCGTGGATGGCCTGCGACTGGCTGAACATGAAGGGCAGCTTCTTGCCCTCGGTCATCGACGGCGCCAGCCACTGCAGGCCCGAGGCGGTCGGTGCGGTGTGGTAGGTCACTTCCACCTTGGCCGGCTGTTCCGGGGCCTCGATGGTCAGCTTGCTGCCGAACACCTTGTCGACCGGGGCCAGCTCGAACTTCAGCGCGCTGCGCGCGCCATCGGCGGCGACGGCCTCCACCTTGGACACGGTCAGCTCGCGGGTGTCGAGCACCAGCTGCTTGGCGTCCTTCTGCTTCCATTCCAGGGTGTAGGTGGCGGTACCGCCGATCTGCTTCTGGTCGAAGTCCAGCTTCAGATCCAGCGCGATGTCCTTGATGACGACCTTGTCCGGCTCGGCGTACGAGCTTTCGTCGTGGCTGCGGTTCTCGGCGTTCACGGGAGCGGCGGGGGCCTTTGCGGCAGTCGGGGCGGCGGCGGGCGCGGCCGCCTCCTGGGAGCAGCCGGCGGCCAGGGCCACGGCCAGCGGAAGGAGCATCAGCGGATTACGCATGAATCGGGACCGTTACGGGGATCAAACCCCAATGGTACCTCCCTCCGGCCCGGCAGGCGTTGCGCGGTGCGGGGTAATGGCGGGCGGGAGCGCAGGCGCCGCGCCTTGGTGGGTGCCAACCTTGGTTGGCACGGATCCATCAACGCTCGCGTCAAGCCGGTGCCGACCAAGGTCGGCACCCGCCAGAGTAGATACCGGCAGCTGCTTTGCCGACCAAGGTTGGCACCCACCAGAGCAGGTACCGGGGTTTCCCCCGTCCAGGGCTTACAGCTTGTAGCCGGAGTGGATCGAAACGATGCCGCCGGTCAGGTTCTTGTAGTGGCAGCGCTCGAAACCGGCCTGTCCCATCATCGCCTTCAGCTCGTCCTGCGGCGGGTGCTTGCGGATGCTCTCGGCCAGGTACTGGTAGCTGTCCGAATCATTGGCGAACAGCTTGCCCAGCTTGGGCAGGATCTTGAACGAGTGGAAGTCGTAGATCGGCTTGAACCAGTCCGCAGTGACTTCTGAGAACTCCAGCACGCGGGCCTGGCCGCCGACCTTCAGCACGCGGTACATCTCGCGCAGGCCAGCGTCCTTGTCGGTGACATTGCGCAGGCCGAAGGCGATGGTGACCAGGTCGAAGCTGTTGTCCGGGAACGGCAGGGCTTCGGCGTTGCACTGCACGTAGTCCAGGCCGAGCACCAGGCCGCGGTTGGTCAGGCGGTCACGGCCGACCGACAGCATGCCGGCGTTGATGTCGCCCAGCACCACCGAGCCCTCGGCGCCGACGCGCTCCTTCAGCAGGGCGGCGATGTCGCCGGTGCCGCCGGCCAGGTCGAGCACGCGGTCGCCCGGCTTCACCTGCGCGGTCGCCACGTAGTAGCGCTTCCACGCCCGGTGCACGCCCAGGCTCATCAGGTCGTTCATCAGGTCGTAGTTGCGCGCGACCGAGGTGAACACCTGGCCGACCAGCTTCTGCTTGTCCTTGGCGGCGACGTCGCGGAACCCGAAATGGGTCGTACCGGCTTTGTAGGGGGATTCGCTCATGCCCCCGATTATCGCACCGCCGGGGGCCAGCGGCACCCCCTGCCCGTATCATGGCGGGCCACGACTTACCGGAGCCCCGCATGATCACCACGCCCGACTACCAGGCCCTGCTGCAGACCGCCATCGCCGAAGCCCGCCAGGGCCTGGCCGAAGGCGGCGTGCCGATCGGCGCGGCGCTGTACCACAACGATGGCCGCCTGCTCGGCTGCGGCCACAACCGCCGCGTGCAGGAAGGCGACCCGTCGGTGCACGGCGAAACCGACGCCTTCCGCAAGGCCGGGCGCCAGCGCCGTTACCAGGACACCATCATGGTCACCACCCTGGCCCCGTGCTGGTACTGCTCGGGCCTGGTGCGCCAGTTCAACATCGGCACCGTGGTGGTGGGCGAATCGCGCACCTTCCAGGGCGGCATCGACTGGCTGCGCGAAAACGGCGTCAACGTGATCGACCTGGACAGCCAGGAATGCGTGGACCTGCTGGGCGGCTTCATTGCGCAGCATCCGGAGATCTGGAACGAAGACATCGGTGAATGAACACCGCGCAGTGTCCTGTTGAACCCGCTTAATGAACGCTTCAGTGCCGGCCTGCCCTAGTGCCGGCAGCGTTTGCGGCCATTGCTGTGAACCCGCGCACAGTCAGCTGCGCTGCGTGCATACGCTGCGGTAACACCCCACCCGGCCGAGGCGCCTAGGGTGGGGTTACCGGGGCCTTCTCTCCCCCGGCGGAGCCAGCCATGTGCGCGCATGCCGTCCGCCCCACGCCCGACCCGATGCTTGATGCCATCCGCGAGCGCCTGCAGCAGCAGTACGCGCTGCACCAGCGCGGCGCGCTGTTCTGGACCGCCTACCAGGGCCTGCAGCTGGAACTGGTGCGTGGCCATCCGCTCGACCATGAGCGCCTGTGCAATGCGATGGCCAACATGGCCGAAGACCTCGGCGCGGTCCAGCATGCGCAGTTGATAGGCAATCGCAACGCCGGCTCCACATCTCGCTGACGCGGCATCCACTGCCTCATCGGCCACACTCGGATGAACCCCCACTCCCTTTCCACTCAACCGAACTGGATTGTCATGCACGCTGAAGTCCCCACCATTCCCCCGGTCATCAATGTTGACGCCGAACTTGACCACTGGCGCCGCCAGCATGCCGACGGCGCACTGCCGCACAACTCGTTCGGCTCCTACGTGCCGTGGATCAAGTTCGCCTGCGACTCGCTGATTACCCAGCCGCGCGCCAGCAATGCGCAGCGCGACGAGATGTTCCAGACCCAGTACGCGCTGCAGATCATGCCGCGCCTGAGCGAAGCCCAGGCCCGCGAATTCGTCGACCGTTGCTGGCAGCACGTCTACCAGACCAGCCCGGTGCGCCTGCAGGACGCTCCGCGCCTGCGTGCCTGAGCTGCGGCGCGACGGCTGCACGGCCCCTGCACGAGCCACCGCCGATCATCCTCGTCACCTGAGTGGGACGACGACGATGAAAGCACGAAACCTGTTCAATACGATCGCCAAGAAGGCTGCGGCCGCCACCGGTTCGCCGTGGACCTTCCTGGCTGCGGTGGCGATCGTGGTGATCTGGGGCATCAGTGGTCCGGTGTTCGGTTTCAACGACACCTGGCAGCTGGTGATCAACACCGGTACCACCATCATCACCTTCCTGATGGTGTTCCTGATCCAGCACACGCAGAACGCGGATACCGCCGCAATGCAGATCAAGCTGGACGAGCTGATCCGCGCGACGGCCGAAGCCAACAACGAACTGTTGGATCTGGAAGAACTGGACGAGGAGCGGCTGGAAGAAATCCGCCGTGAGTACGAGCAGATGGCGCGCGAAGCCGGCGACGCACTGGCACGCGTTCGCGCCTGCCATGCCGCGCGCCGCGATGATGAAGCGGTGTAGCAGGCCCTGAAATGACAATGCCGGCCAGCGGCCGGCACTACCATCGATCATCAGGGTAGGTGCCAACCTTGGTTGGCACGGATGCGTCAGCGCAGGCGGCTGGCCCTGTGCCAACCAAGGTTGGCACCTACCAGAAGCGCTGCTTACCCGCGCTCGTGCCAGCCGCCGCCCAGCACCTTGTACAGGGTGATGCGGTTGGCCTGCTGGGCCAGCTGCGCCTGCAGCTGGGTCTGCTGCGCGTTGTAGGCGGTACGCCGCGCATCGAGCAGGGTCACGAAGCTGTCCAGCCCAGCGTCGTAGCGTGCCTGCGACAGGCGGTTGGCCTGTTCGGCCGCTTCCACCAGGCGCTGCTGTGAACTCACCTGCTCATCCAGGCTGACGTTCAACGCCAGTGCGTCGGCGGTTTCGCGGAAGCCCACCTGGATCGCCTTTTCGTACTGCGCGAGCGCGATGTCACGGTCTGCATTGGCGATGGCGAGGTTGGCGCGCAGCTTGCCGCCCTGGAAGATCGGCAGCGTGATCTTCGGCAGGAAGCTCCACACACGGGTGCCGCTGTCGAACAGATTGGACAGTTCGCTTGAGCCACTGCCGATGCTGCCGGTCAGCGAGATGCTCGGGAAGAAGGCGGCACGTGCCGCGCCGATGTTGGCGTTGGCCGCCAGCAGCTGGTGCTCGGCGGCCATGATGTCCGGGCGCTGCAGCAGCACGTCGCTGGGCAGGCCGGCTGGCGGCGGTGCGAGTGCAAGCAGCTGCGGTTCGATGCTGTCAGGCAGCAGCGCCGGATCCAGCTGGCCACCGGCCAGCAGCGCCAGCGCATTGCGGTCCTGGGCCAGCTGGCCACGCAGCCGGGCGGCATCGGTGCGCGCGGTCTCGACCAGGGTACGGGTCTGGATCAGTTCCAGCCCCGAACTGCCGCCCCGTTCGTGGCGGGCCTCGGCCAGGCGCAGCGAATCCTCGTAGGTCTTCAGCGTCGCGTCGGCGATCTTCAGCCGCTGCGCATCAGCCCCGTAGGTCAACCACGCCGTGGCAGTCTCGGCCACCAGGCTCAACTGCGCGTTGCGACGGTTGGCGGCCACAGCAAAGTACTGCTGCAGTGCCGCCTCGCTGAGGTTGCGCACGCGGCCGAACAGGTCGAGCTCGAACTCGGCCACACCGACACCGGCGGTGAACTGCTCGGTGACACCAGCGTCGGTGCCTCGACGATCCATCTGGCCGGTGACGGCTACGCCCGGCACGCGATCAGCGCGCTGTACGCGATACTGGCCGCGCGCACGTTCAACATTCAGCACGGCCACGCGCAGGTCGCGGTTGTTCTGCAGCGACTGGTCGATCACCTGCTGCAGGCGCGCATCGGTGAAGAAGTCGCGCCAGCCGACGGCGGCAACATCGGCCACCTGGCCCTGCGTGGCCTCGGCCGGCCATTGCGCCGGAATGGCCGGAGCAACGGCGGTGTTCTTCGGCACCAGGGTGGAGCAGCCGGCCAGCGCGAGCGCAGCGGCAATGGAAACAGCAATGGAATGAAGCTTCATGGCAACACCTTGGGGGTCACGGTGGTAGCGCCGGGCCATGCCCGGCGGCTACGCGGTGAGACATCCGCCGGGCACGGCCCGGCGCTACCGGATTTCATCACTCGGCGGTCTTGCGCTTGAACACGCGCTGCACCACTACGAAGAACAGCGGTACGAAGAACACGCCGAGCACGGTGCCGACGATCATGCCGCCGAGCACGCCGGTGCCGATCGCCTGCTTTGCGCCGGAACCGGCACCAGTGGAGATCGCCAGCGGCACCACGCCCATGCCGAAGGCCAGCGAGGTCATCACGATCGGGCGCAGGCGGTCACGCACGGCGTGCATGATCGATTCGATCAGACCTGCACCCTTCTCCAGGTTTTCCTTGGCGAACTCGACGATCAGGATCGCGTTCTTGCTGGTCAGGCCCACCGTGGTCAGCATCGCCACCTGGAAGTAGATGTCGCGTTCCAGGCCCTTGAAGGTGTTGGCCAGCACCGCGCCGAGGATACCCAGCGGGGCCGCCAGCAGCACCGCGGTCGGCACGCTCCAGCTTTCGTACATCGCGGCCAGGCACAGGAACACGATCATCAGCGACAGCGTGTACAGCAGCGGCGTCTGCGAGCCGGCCTGTCGTTCCTGGTAGGACATCGCCGTCCACTCGATACCAAAGCCCGCCGGCAGTTGCTTGGCCAGCTGCTCGATCTCGGTCATGGCGTCACCGGAGGCGACACCCGGGGCCGGTTCGCCCTGGATTTCCATCGCCGACACGCCGTTGTAGCGTTCCAGGCGCGGCGAGCCGTAGTCCCAGTGCTTGGTGGCGAAGGCGCTGAACGGCACCATCTCACCCTTGTCGTTCTTCACCGACCAGAGATCGAAGTCCTCCGGCACCATGCGGAACGCCTGGTCGGCCTGCACGAACACACGCTTGACGCGGCCACGATCGACGAAGTCGTCGATGTACGAGCTGCCCCACGCGGCGGCCAGCGTGCCGTTGATCTGGTCGATCGACAGCCCCAGCGAAGTCGCCTTGGCCGCATCGATGTCGATGCGGAACTGCGGCGTGTCTTCCTGGCCATTCGGGCGCACGTTGGCCAGCTTCTTGCTGCCGGCAGCGAGGCCGAGCAGCTGGTTGCGCGCGGCCACCAGTGCCTCGTGGCCCTGGCCGCTGTTGTCCTTCAGGAAGAAGGTGTAGCCCGAAGCGGTACCCAGTTCCGGGATGGCCGGCGGCGGGAAGGCGAAGATGAAGGCATCCTTGATCTGGCCCAGGGCCGCCATGGCGCGGCCGGTGATCGGCATCACGCCGTTGTCGGCGTCACGCTCGCTCCAGTCCTTCAGCTTGACGAATGCCATGCCGGCGTTCTGGCCCATGCCGGCGAAGCTGAAGCCCTGCACCGAGAACACCGAGTCCACCGCATCCTTCTCGTTCTGTAGGAAGTGGTTTTCCAGCGCCGCGATCGATTCCAGCGTACGTTCCTGGGTGGCACCGACCGGGGCCTGCACCAACGCCATCAGCACGCCCTGGTCCTCGTTGGGCAGGAACGAGCTGGGCAGGCGCACGAACAGCACGCCCATCAGCACGAACAGCGCCGCCACGATGCCCATGAAGCGCCACGGACGGTGGATGATGCCGCGCACGCCGCGCTGGTAGCTTTCGCTGGTGCGGTCGAAGCCGCGGTTGAAGCCGTTGAAGAAACGACCGGCCAGGCCACGGTGGGCCACGTGGTGCTCACCCTTCTTCAGCGGCTTGAGCATGGTCGCGCACAGCGCCGGGGTCAGCACGATCGCCACCAGCACCGACAACGCCATCGCCGAGACGATCGTGGCCGAGAACTGGCGATAGATCACGCCGGTGGAGCCGCTCATGAAGGCCATCGGCACGAACACCGCCGACAGCACCAGGCCGATGCCCACCAGCGCACCGGTGATCTGGCCCATCGACTTGCGGGTGGCCTCCAGCGGCGACAGTCCTTCTTCGGACATGATGCGCTCGACGTTCTCCACCACCACGATGGCATCGTCCACCAGCAGGCCGATCGCCAGCACCATCGCGAACATGGTCAGCATGTTCACCGAGAAGCCCAGCATCGCCAGCACGCCGAAGGTACCCAGCAGCACCACCGGCACGGCGATGGTCGGGATCAGGGTGGCGCGGAAGTTCTGCAGGAACAGGTACATCACCACGAACACCAGCACGATCGCTTCGATTAGGGTCTGCACCACGCCCTTGATCGACACGCGCACGAACGGGGTGGTGTCGTACGGGATCTCGGCCTTCAGGCCGGCCGGGAAGAAGCCCTTCATGTCCTGCAGCGCGGCATCCACGCCGGCCGCAGTGTCCAGCGCGTTGGCGCCGGTAGCCAGGGTGACCGCCAGGCCGCTGGCCGGCTGGCCGTTGTAGCGGGTGACGAAGTCGTAGGACTCGGCACCCAGTTCGACGCGGGCAACATCACCCAGGCGCAGCTCGGCACCATCCTGCGCGCCGCGCACGATGATGTTGCGGAACTGTTCCGGGGTCTGCAGGCGCGACTGCGCATTGATGGTGGCGTTGAGCTGCTGGCCCTTCACCGACGGCGCGCCGCCGAGCTGGCCGATCGCCACCTGTGCGTTCTGCGCCTTGACCGCGGCGGTCACTTCCGCAACGGACAGGCCGTAGGTGTGCAGCTTGTTCGGGTCCAGCCAGATACGCATGGCGTACTTGCCACCGAACACCTGGATGTTGCCTACGCCCGGCACGCGGCTCAGACGGTCGACGACATTGGAACCGACGTAGTCAGCGATGTCGTTGGCGTCCATGCTGCCGTCCTCGGACACGAACGCGATGACGTTCAGGAAGCCCGAGCTGGACTTGGCCACGTTGATGCCCTGGCGCTGCACTTCCTGCGGCAGCAGCGGCATGGCCAGCTGCAGCTTGTTCTGCACCTGCACCTGGGCGATGTCCGGGTTGGTGCCGCTCTCGAAGGTCAGAGTGATGGTGGCCTGGCCGTTGGACGAGCTGTTGGAGGAGAAGTAGATCAGGCCATCAAGGCCCTTCATGTTCTGCTCGATGATCTGCGTCACCGAGTCCTCGACCACCTTGGCCGATGCACCCGGGTAGGTGGCGCTGATTTCCACCGCCGGCGGCGCGACGTTGGGATACATCGAGACCGGCAGCTTGAACAGGGCCAGGCCGCCGGCGAGCATGATGATGATGGCGATCACCCATGCAAAGATGGGTCGATCGATGAAAAAGCGTGCCATGGGGTTCTCCGCTTACTTCGCGTCGCCGGCCGGGGCGGCAGGCTGGGCGGTGGCCGCCGGCTTGGCCGGAGCAGCGCCCTTCTCGGTGGCCTTGACCGGCATGCCGGGGCCGATCTTCTGCAGGCCTTCGACAATGACCTTGTCGCCGGCCTTCAGGCCATCCTCGACCAGCCACTTGTCGCCGACCGTGCGGCTGACCTTGACCGGGCGCACTTCGACCTTGTTGTCCTTGCCGACCACCATCGCCGTGGTGTCGCCCTTCGGATCGCGGGCGATGCCCTGCATCGGCACCAGCACCGCATCGCTGCGCACGCCGCCACCGATCACCGCGCGCACGTACGTGCCCGGCATCAGCAGGCCGTCCGGATTGTCCACCTTCACGCGCAGGCCGAAGCTGCCGGTGGCCGGGTCGACGCTGACTTCGGAGAATTCCAGCGTGCCCTTGTGTTCGAAGGTGCTGCCGTCTTCCATCAGGATGCTGACCGGCAGCGCCTGGTTGTCCTGCAGGCGGCCCGCGGCCAGCTCACGGCGCAGCTGCAGCAGCTCGGCCGAGGACTGGGTCAGGTCGACATAGATCGGGTCCAGCTGCTGCACGGTGGCCAGTGCGTTGGCCTGGCCGGCGCTGACCAGCGCACCCTGGGTGACGCTGGACTTGCCGATGCGGCCACTGATAGGGGCGGTGATGCGGGCGTAGCCCAGGGTGACGTTGGCCGCATCCAGCGAGGCCTTGGCGGCGCCGACGTCTGCCTCGGCCTGCTTCTGCGCGGCCACGGCGTTTTCCAGGTCCTGCTGGCTGACCGCATCGACCTTGGCCAGCTCGGTGATGCGCTTGGCGCTCAGGCGCGCGGCGTTGGCGGTGGCCTCGGCCCGCGCCAGCTGGGCACGGGCACTGTTGGCCTGCGCGCGGTAGCTGGCGTCCTCGATCTGGTACAGCGGCTCGCCGGCCTTGACCATGCCACCCTCGGTGAACAGGCGCTTGGCGACGATGCCGTTGACCTGCGGACGCACTTCGGCGACCAGGAAGGCGTTGGTACGGCCCGGCAGCTCGCGGGTCAGGCCCACGGTCTCGGACTTCAGCGTGACCACGGTGACCTCGCCCGGGCCCTGCTCGGGGGCCTGGGGTTGGCCGCCACAGGCAGCCACGGTCGCGGCGATCGCCAGCGACAGTGCAAAGGGTCGGATTCGGCTCAGCAACATGACGGAAAGGCTCTTGGAGGAAGGAATCTCAGAGAGCGCCGATACGACGAGGCTTCCCGTTGTTCCGGTGAAAGCCCCGCAGATCGCGCCCACCCGGGCGGAGCGGGAGCCGGACCGGCCTGCCACGCACACGACGGGAATGATGGGTGCGAAATATACATACATGCTTGTTTGTTTGTAAACCGGTACAATTCAGCCACGTTTCACCCGCACTCGTACCCACACCCATGGCCCGCAAGACCAAAGAGGACACCCAGGCAACCCGGGAAGGCATCCTTGACGCCGCCGAAGCCTGCTTCCATGAACACGGCGTGGCCCGTACCACGCTGGAGATGATCGGTGCCCGCGCCGGCTATACCCGTGGCGCGGTCTACTGGCATTTCAAGAACAAGAGCGAGGTGCTGGCCGCGATCGTCGAGCGCGTGCACCTGCCCTTCATGCAGGAACTGGAGCGTACCTCCACCGAGCAGCGCGATACCCCGGTGCACGACCTGCGCGCGGTGATGATCCACTCGTTCATCGAGCTGTCCGAGGACGAGCGCCTGCGCAAGACCATGGAGATCATGCTGCGCAGCGATGCCTCGGCTGACACCAAGGTGCTGACCGAAATGCAGCAGGCCGGTTTCCGCGATGCGCTGGACCGGATGGAGCGCGCCCTGCGCCGTGCCCGCGATCTGGGCCAGCTGCGCGAGGGTGCCGACCCGAAGATCGCCGCGCGCATGCTGCATGCCACCGTGCTGGGCGTGCTGCACGGCGCGATGGTCGAACCGGAACTGATGGACCTCAAGCGCGACGGCATGCTCGCGCTGGACATGACCCTGGCCGCCTACGTGAAGGAAGGCGTATTCGTGCCCGGAACGGTGCCCGAGCCGTTGCCCGAAGCGTGAGCGGCATTGCTGCCGCCACCGCGGCACTGCACGATCTCTACCTGCCCGCAGGGCTGCAGTTGACCGGACCGATCGTGGCGGAAGCGGAAAGCGCAGAGTACGGTGCCTGCCGCTTTGCCCTTGAGGGTCACAGCATCGTGTTCCGCGTCGCGAAGATCACCCCCACCAAGACCGGCCAGTTCGTAACCCTGTGGAAACGCCCCGCCCCCGGTGCTGATATCGCTCCATTGGATGCAGCCGATGCTGTGCAGTTCGTGGTGATCGCGGTCTTCGACGGAACACAGCGCGGGTAGTTCATCTTCAGCCGCGACCTGCTGATCGAGCGCGGCGTGATGTCGCGCGATGGCAAGGGCGGAAAGCGCGCCCTCCGTGTCTATCCGCCGTGGAGCACGCCGACAGCAAAGGACGCGATCCGGACCCGGCAGTGGCAGCTGCGTTGCTTCCTGCCCACCGGTGCCGATATCTCCGCCTCCGCCGGTGATCGATTACGCTCACTGTTGGGTTGAACCCGGCGGACCTTTCCTTCTCTGGACGCATCGTGATGATCCTGGACAACGTGGTGTGGGGCTTCATCGGCTGCGGCAGCGTCACCGAGAAGAAGAGTGGCCCCGCCCTGGCCAGCACGCCCGGCTCACGGGTGGCAGCGGTCATGCGCCGCACTGCCGCATTGGCCGAGGACTACGCACGGCGCCACGCGATTCCCCGCTGGTACGCGGACGCCGATGCGCTCATCGCCGATCCGGAAGTGAACGCGGTGTACGTCGCTACGCCGCCCTCCACGCACATGCAGTACGCGCTGCAGGCGATCGCCGCGGGCAAGCCGGTCTACATCGAAAAGCCGATGGCCATGGACCACGGCGAGTGCCAGCGCATCATCGCGGCCAGCGCCCGCAGCGGTGTGCCGGTGTTCGTGGCCTATTACCGCCGTGCCCTGCCCCGCTTCGCACAGGTGAAGCAGCTGCTGGACCGCGGCGCGATCGGCACAGCGCGCAGCGTGCGCGCGACCCTGCATCGGCCGCATTCGGCGAATGCCGCATCGCCGGACTTCTGGCGGACGAATCCGGCCATCGCCGGCGGCGGGCTGTTCGTCGACCTGGGCTCGCATACCCTGGACCTGCTCGACCATCTGCTGGGACCGCTGAGCGATGTGCGTGGCCTGGCCAGTTCGTTGACCGGCGCCTACGCCGCCGAGGACAGCGTCTCGATGTGCTTCCGCACCGGCACGGGTGCGCACGGTATCGCGCAATGGAGCTTCTGCGCATTCCGCCGCCAGGATGAGATCGAAATCACTGGCGACCGGGGGCAGCTGCGCTTTGCCACCTTCGAGGATGTTCCGGTGGTACTGGAAACCGAAGCCGGCGTGCAGAGGTTCGACATCCCCAACCCGCCATCGATCCAGCAGCCGTTGATCGCGACCCTGGTGGATGAGTTGCGCGGCAGCGGCCACTCGCCGTCGAATGGCGTCAGCGCCGCCCGCACCAGTGCGGTGATGGATCATGTACTGCAGGCCTACCGCACCCGGCACACGCGCTGACGGCACAAAAAAAGGCCGCCTTGCGGCGGCCTCGATCTTTGCAGAGCCGGGGATTACAGGATGTAGCGGCTCAGGTCAGGATCCTGCACCAGCTCACCCAGGTGCGCATCGACGTAGGCACTGTCGATGGCCAGGGTTTCGCCATCGCGGTCCGGCGCCTCGTAGCTGAGCGAATCCAGCAGGCGCTCCAGCACCGTGTGCAGGCGGCGCGCACCAATGTTCTCCTGGCGCTCGTTCACCTGGAAGGCGATCTCGGCCAGACGATCAATGGCATCGGCGGTGAAGCTGACCTTGACGCCCTCGGTGGCCAGCAGCGCTTCGTACTGCTTGGTCAGCGCAGCCTTCGGCTCGGTCAGGATGCGCACGAAATCACCCTTGCTCAGCGCACCCAGCTCCACGCGGATCGGGAAGCGGCCCTGCAGCTCCGGGATCAGGTCGCTGGGCTTGGCCAGGTGGAACGCGCCGGAGGCAATGAACAGGATGTGGTCGGTCTTGATCGTGCCGTACTTGGTCGACACGTTGGAGCCTTCCACCAACGGCAGCAGGTCGCGCTGCACGCCTTCGCGCGACACGTCGCCACCCCCCACGTTGTCACCACGCTTGGCGACCTTGTCGATCTCGTCGATGAAGACGATGCCGTGCTGCTCGCAGGCTTCGATCGCCGCGGTGCGGATATCGTCCTCGTTGACCAGCTTGCCGGCTTCCTCCTCGATCAGCAGCGGACGCGCGGCCTTGATGGTCAGCGTTCGCTTATGCGCCTTGGCGCCGCCGCCGAGGTTGGCGAACATCGACTTCAGCTGCTGGCCCATTTCCTCCATGCCCGGCGGGGTCATGATGTCCATGCTGACGTTGGCGGCCAGGTCGAGCTCGATCTCGCGCTCGTCCAGCTCGCCATTGCGCAGCATCTTGCGGAACTTGATGCGGGTCTCGTTGTCCTGCGCCGACGGTTCGTTGCGGGCGACCTCCGGATCGAACCCGATGCCGCCGCTGCGACGCGGCAGCAGCGCATCGAGGATGCGGTCTTCGGCACGCTCTTCGGCCTGGGTCCGCACGCGCACCTTGGCCTGTTCGCGGTACAGCTTGACCGCGGTATCGGCCAGGTCGCGGATGATCTGCTCGACGTCCTTGCCGACATAGCCCACTTCGGTGAAGCGGGTGGCTTCGACCTTCACGAACGGTGCGTTGGCCAACGTGGCCAGGCGGCGCGCGATTTCGGTCTTGCCGACGCCGGTCGGGCCGATCATCAGGATGTTCTTCGGCATCACTTCATTGCGCAGCTCGGGCACCAGCTGCATGCGGCGCCAGCGGTTGCGCAGGGCGATGGCCACTGCACGCTTGGCGTCGTGCTGGCCGACGATGTGCCGGTCCAGTTCCTGCACGATCTCGCGCGGGGTCATGGTGGCGGAGGAAACTTCGATCTTCGACATGGATGTGCTCACGGATTCGTTGTCGGTAGCGCCGGGCCATGCCCGACGGATCGGGAGGCGTTACAGCTCCTCGACCACCACGTTGCGGTTGGTGTAGATGCAGATGTCGCCGGCAATGCCGATCGCTTCGCTGGCGATGGTGCGCGCGTCCAGATCGGTGTGCGCCATCAGCGCGCGGGCGGCCGACAGTGCGTAGGAACCACCGGAACCGATGGCGATGATGCCATCCTCCGGCTCGATCACATCGCCGGTGCCGCTGATGATCAGCGAGGTTTCCTTGTCGGCCACCGCCAGCAGGGCCTCCAGCTTGCCCAGGCGGCGCTCGGTGCGCCAATCCTTTGCCAGTTCGACCGCAGCGCGCTGCAGCTGGCCGTGCTTTTCCAGCTTGGCCTCGAACAGCTCGAACAGGGTGAAGGCATCGGCCGCGGCACCGGCGAAGCCGGCCAGCACCTGGCCATCACGGCCGAGGCGGCGCACCTTGCGCGCATTGCCCTTCATCACGGTGTGGCCCAGCGTGACCTGGCCGTCGCCGGCAATGGCCACGTGCTCGCCGCGGCGGACGCAGACGATGGTGGTGGCGTGGAAAACGTTGGGGTTCTGACTGGGGTCCATGCGGCCTCCGATAGCTGTTCACGGGACATGGGGACAGCGCCGGGTGCGATCAAGCCTGCGCGGATGGCTGCCGTTCAGCGCTTGGCGTGCGATGGCCGGTCCGGATTCGGCTCGATGCCCCAGGCGATGTACCAGTCTTCACCCTGCGTCTCGATCGGATGCTGGGTGCGGCCGGAGCCATTGCCGCAGGCCAGCGCGTCGGCCGCGCAGTAGCGGTCGCAGCCCCAGCAGATGCGCTCGGGGTGTTTGGGATGCAACGGTATGGGCTTCGCCATGGCGGCGGTGTCCTCGTGGCCTGCGGCCACGGTGCGCCGGTTGCATCCGACCTGCCCTGATCCAGATCAAGGGCGGGCTATTCGGCCTTGTCGTCCTTGCTGCGGCGCTTGGCGCGCGGATGCGCAGCGTCGTAGACCTTGGCCAGGTGCTGGAAGTCGAGGTGGGTGTAGATCTGCGTGGTGGCGATGTCAGCGTGGCCCAGCAGCTCCTGCACGCCGCGCAGGTCGCCGGACGATTCCAGGATGTGGCTGGCGAAACTGTGCCGCAGCATGTGCGGGTGCACGTGCTTGAACAGGCCCTGGCGCTGCGCCAACTGGCGGATGCGGATCTGCACCGCGCGCTGGCTGATCGGCCCGTTACGGCCGGGGAACACCGGCGCGGCCGGGCCGCCGCCACTTTCCGCGCGCCACGCCTGCAGCGCTTCGCGTGCGGGCCGGCCGAACGGTACCCGGCGCTGGCGGTTGCCCTTGCCCAGCACGTTGACCAGGCCGCTGTCGAAATCCAGGTCACGCCAGGTCAGCGCGCAGACTTCGCTCAGGCGCAGGCCGGAGGAATAGAACAGTTCCAGCAGCGCGCGGTCGCGGCGGCCGAGTTCACCTTCCGGCTCAAGTTCGACCAGCTGCACGGCTTCATCGGCATCGAGCACCTGGGGCAAGCGGCGCGGTGCGCGCGGCGCCTTCAGCGTCGCCGCCGGACTGACCTCGATGCGGCCATGCTTGAGCAGCCAGGCATAGAAGCTGCGGCAGGCCGACAAGCGGCGTTGCAGGCTCTTGGCCGACAGGCCGCGACGGTGCTCATCGGCGACGAACTGGCGCAGCGCGTCAGCATCCAGTGCCTCCACTGCCATGCCACGCGGCCCGGCCCAGGCCGACAGCGCGTCCAGGTCGCGGCGGTAGGCGTCGAGCGTATGTGCCGACATCCGCCGCTCCACCTGCAGGTGCTGCAGGAAGGCCTGTACCGCGCTCATCGCCGTCGTGCCCTGCTCAGTCCTGGAATCGCTTCAAGCCGGTAACCAGGGCGTCACCCATCATGCGCAGGAACAGCGTCCCCATGCCCGGATAGAAGCGGTTCGGATCGTGGCTGCCCACGGCGATCAGACCGACGCCCGGCAGCGGCAGCAGTGCGGTGGTCTGCACCTCCTCGCTGCGCACGCCATACAGCACGGCGTTCTTTTCAGGCTGCAGGCGGCCGCAGATCGGCTCACCGTCGTTCAGGCAATCGCGGAACGGGCCCAGCTGCGCATCATCGGCGGCGATTACCTGCAGCCAGTCGGCCTGTTCCAGTCCGGCCACCGGCGTGTGCACCACCAATCGCACCAGGTCGCCGGCGAAATCTTCCTGCAGCGATGCCGCCATCGCACGCAGGGTGTCGGCGGCGTTGTCCTGCTTCATCAGCGCCAACGTCAGCTGATGCGTGCGCACTGCCAGGCGTTCATTGACCTGGGCGGTGGCCCCCAGGTCGGCCAACCGTCGTGCCAGCTCGCGGTTCTTCTCGCGCAGCACTTCCAGCTGGTAGCTGGCCAGCGATGCGGTCGGGCCATCATCGCGCGGCACCACCAGGGTCAGGGCCAGGTCCGGGAACTGCTTGAGGAAGCCGGGATGACGCCGCAACCAGGCAGCGACTTCATGGGCCCCGAGCTTGTCGACGGTTTCGGTCATGCCATCCACTCCCCTTCGAAGACGAATGCGGTCGGGCCAGCCATCACCACCGGCTGGCCATCGCCCGGCCACTGGATGCGCAGGTCACCACCGGGCAGGCTGATGCGTGCATCGCGCTGCAGGCGGCCGCGCTGCATCAGGGTCACCGCGGCGGCACAGGCACCACTGCCGCAGGCCAGGGTCTCGCCGACGCCGCGCTCGAACACGCGCAGGCGGGCATGCGCCGGGCTCATCACCTGGGCGAAGCCCACGTTCACCGAGCGCGGGAACGACGCATGCTGCTGCAGCAGCGCACCGACGCGCTCGACCGGTGCGGCATCGATCAGGCCCACTTCGATCACCGCATGCGGGTTGCCCATCGACACCGCGGCGAAGCGTACGCTCTCGCCCTGCAGCGGCAGCAGGTATTCCTCGCGCGGGTGCGCAAAGCCCATCAGCGGCACGTTGGCCGGCTCGAAGGCGGGCACGCCCATGGTTACCGCGAATTGCCCATCACCGATCACCTTCACTTCATGGCTGGCCAGCGGGCTGTCGATGACGAATGCATCGCCCTGCGCACTGCCCTCGCGCACCAGCCAGGCCGCGATGCAGCGCGCGCCGTTGCCGCACTGCTCGGAATTGGAACCGTCGGCATTCCAGATGCGGTACGAGGCCACCGAGCCTTCCGCGCGCGGCGCCTCGATGGTCAGGATCTGGTCACAGCCAACGCCGGTATGGCGATCAGCCAGGCGTGCGGCCAGCTCGGGCGTGGGCGGTGCGGTGCCGTCACGCAGGTCGATCACTACGAAATCATTGCCCGCGCCATGCATCTTGCTGAAGCGCAGGGCCTTGGAACCGGCCTTACTCATTCCCGCTGCCCGCCTTCTTCGCTGGCGCGGGTGCCGGCTGGGTGGTCGGTGCGGCCGGCTCCAGGGTCGTGGCCGGGGTGCCGCTGCCCTGGGTCTCCACCGGGGTTGCTTCGGTGGCGGGCTCGGCAGCGGGTTCGACGGCTTCTTCCACCGGCACCGGCTTCTGCGGCAGCACCAGCGGGCCCTTGTTGCCGCAGGCGGCGAGGAGCAGCAGCGAGGCCGCTGCCAACGGAATCAGGATGGCGTTTCGATGGGGGATCTTCATGCCCCGAGTATAGCCATTGGCGGCTGAGCGGTTGGTGCAGGGGATCGGGTCGCCGGCCAGCGGCCGGCACTATCGCTCCGGCGGTGGCAACGGCCGGGTCCACAGCCAGATCGCCACCACGGTCATGCTGCCGATCGAGAACCACTTCACCCAGGCGATCGGCACGCACCACAGCATGATGCCGGCACACACCGCCATGGTGATCGTGGCCATCCATTTGCCGTAGCGGCTGACCGCTCCGTGCGCCTGCCAGTTGGCAATGGCCGGGCCGAAGCGCGGATGCTGCAGCAGCCAGGTGTGCAGGCGCTCGGAGCCGCGCGAGGCGGCCCAGGCCGAGATCAGGATGAATACGGTGGTCGGCAGGCCCGGCACAAAGATGCCGACGATGCCGGTACCGAGGCTGACATACGCCAGCAGCCACCATGCCCAGCGGAAACGCACCACGCGCGGTGGCGTGGCGCTATCGCGCGGTGCGGATGGCTCGGGCAGGCTCATGGCCGCAAGGATACCGGTTCGGGGTGCCAGGCTACGCCCGGCACCCCTTCGCCATTACGGCTGGGCGATGCCCAGCTGCTGCAGCACGAACGCGTACGACTCGGACAGCTCGCGGTAGCGCTGGAAGCGCCCCGACTTGCCACCGTGGCCGGCCTCCATGTTGGTGCGGAACAGGATCGGGTAGTGGCCGATGTTGTCGTCACGCAGCTTGGCCACCCACTTGGCCGGCTCCCAGTACTGCACCTGCGAATCCCACAGGCCGGTGCCCACGAACAGCGCCGGATACGCCTGCTGCTTCACGTTGTCGTAGGGTGAGTAGGACAGCATGTAGTCGTAGTACGGCTTCTGTTCCGGGTTGCCCCATTCGTCGTACTCGTTGGTGGTCAGCGGAATGGTCGGGTCAAGCATGGTGGTGACCACGTCGACGAACGGTACCTGCGCCACCATCACCCGGTAATCCTGCGGTGCCTGGTTGGCCACTGCACCCATCAGCAGGCCACCGGCGCTGCCACCGGACGCGGCCACGCGATCCTTCGCCGCCCAGCCCTGTGCGACCAGGCCACGGGTAACGTCGATGAAGTCGTTGAAGGTGTTCTGCTTGTGCAGCAGCTTGCCGTTCTCGTACCAGTCGCGGCCCATTTCCTGGCCGCCGCGGATGTGGGCGATGGCATACACCACGCCACGATCGAGCAGGCTTACCGCGGTCTGGTTGAAGTACGGATCCATCGACATGCCGTAGCTGCCGTAGGCGTACTGGAACAGTGCGCCCTTGCCGTCCTTCTGGTAACCCTTGCGGTAGACCAGCGACACCGGCACCTTCACGCCATCGCGCGCGGTGATCCAGACGCGGTCGGTCTCGTACTTCGAGGCGTCATAGCCGATCACCGGCTGCTGCTTCAGCTGGCGGCGCTCGCCGGTGGCGGTGTTCAGCTCGAACACCGTGGTCGGGGTGGTCATCGAGGTGTAGACGTAGCGCAGCCACGGCGTATCGGCCTCGGTGTTGTCGCCCAGGCCCATCGAATACGCCGGCTCGTCGGCCTTCACGTAGTCGCTGCGGCCATCCTTGAACAGCAGGCGGATGCGCTCCAGGCCCTCGGAGCGTTCGGCGATGGCCGTGTACCCATCGAACAGCTCGAAACCTTCGATGAACACCGCATCGTCATGCGCGATCCAGTCTTTCCATTGCGCACGCGAGGTGGCGTCGGTCGGCGCGGTGACCAACTTGAAGTTCTTGGCACCGTCGTTGGTGCGGATCACCCAGCGGCCATCGTAGTGGTCGGCGTCGTACTCGACATCGCGCTGGCGCGGCGCCAGCACGGTGAAGGTGGTCGGGTCGCTGGCCGGCGCGTAGCGCTCTTCCGAGGACACGGTGCTGTGCACGCCGATGGTGATGAAGCGATCGTCGCGGGTGCGGCCGATGCCCATGTAGAAGCTGTCGTCCTTCTCTTCGTAGACGACGGTGTCGGCGCTGGCCGGGGTGCCCAGTACGTGCTTCTTCACCCGCACGGTCAGCAGCGTTTCCGGATCGTTCTCGACGTACAGCACGGTGCGGTTGTCGTCGGCCCAGACCAGGTCGCCGGAGCTGCCGGTGATCACGTCGGGCAGCACCTGGCCGGTGCGCAGGTCCTTGAAGCGGATCGTGTACTGGCGGCGGCCGACGTCATCATCGGCCCAGGCCAGCAGCTGGTTGTCCTGGCTTACTTCCATCGCGCCGACGCTGAAGTAGCCCTTGCCGGCGGCCATCGCATTGACATCCAGCAGGATTTCCTCGGCCGCATCCATGCTGCCCTTGCGGCGCGCATGGATCGGGTAGTCCTGGCCGGTCTCGAAGCGGCTGTAGTACCAGTAGCCGCGCTCGCGCGCCGGCACGCTGGAATCGTCCTGCTTGATGCGGCCGACGATCTCCGCGTACAGGGTGTCTTCCAGCGGCTTCAGCGGTGCCAGCAGCTGGTCGGCATAGGCATTCTCGGCCTGCAGGTAGGCCAGCATGTCCTTGTTCTCGCGCTTGTCGTCGCGCAGCCAGTAATAGTCATCGTTGCGGGTCGCGCCGAACGGCGCCTTGACCACATGCGGATGCCTGGCGGCATCCGGCGGAACGGGCGGCGTGGCGGCGGTAGCAGTCGTGGTCATCAGGCTGGCGAGTAACAGGCAGAGGGTGGATTTCATGAGATAAGGTTCCAGGCGCATCAATGCAATGGTCTTCGGCGGGGTCAGATCCCTTTTCCCGAAAAGGGATCTGACCCCAATCGCGGCCAAGCGGCAACCCTGCGGATCGTCATGGGCCATGTCGACCGGCGTACCATGGGCTCCATGAGTACCCTGCCCCACACGCCGGGCTACAGCCGGCGCAGCCATGAAATCGCTCCGTTCCACGTGATGTCCCTGCTGGCCCGCGCGCAGGCGCTGGAACAGGCCGGCCACGATGTGATCCACCTTGAAATCGGCGAACCGGACTTCACTACCGCCGAACCCGTCGTGCGTGCCGGTCAGGCCGCACTGGCTGCCGGCCACACCCGCTACACCGCAGCGCGTGGCCTGCCCGCGCTGCGCCAGGCGATCAGCGGCTTCTATCGCAGCCACTATGGGCTGGATATCGATCCCGAACGCATCCTGGTCACCCCGGGTGGGTCCGGTGCGCTGCTGCTGGCCAGCAGCCTGCTGGTCGATCCCGGCCGCCACTGGCTGCTGGCCGACCCCGGTTACCCGTGCAACCGCCACTTCCTGCGCCTTGTTGAAGGCGGCGCACAACTGGTACCGGTCGGCCCGGACACTGCCTACCAGCTGACCCCGGCGCTGGTGGAACAGCACTGGAATGCCGACAGCGTCGGCGCGCTGGTCGCGTCCCCAGCCAACCCGACCGGCACCGTGCTGTCCGCCGATGAACTGGCCGCGCTGTCGCAGACCCTGCACGCGCGCGGCGGCCACCTGGTGGTGGACGAGATCTATCATGGCCTGACCTACGGCCTGGATGCACCCAGCGTGCTGCAGGTGGACGACAGCGCATTCGTGCTGAACAGTTTTTCCAAGTACTTCGGCATGACCGGCTGGCGGCTGGGCTGGCTGGTGGCACCACCGGCCGCAGTCCCGGACCTGGAAAAGCTGGCGCAGAACCTGTACATCAGCGCCTCGAGCATCGCCCAGCACGCCGCACTGGCCTGCTTCAGCGAGGAATCAATGGCGATCTTCGAGCAGCGCCGCGAAGCGTTCCGCCAGCGCCGCGACTTCCTGCTGCCCGCGTTGCGCGAGCTGGGCTTCCGGATTGAAGTCGAGCCGCAGGGTGCGTTCTACCTGTACGCCGATGTCAGCGCGTTCACCGACGACGCGCAGGCGTTCTGCGCACACTTCCTGGAAACCGAGCACGTGGCGTTCACCCCGGGCCTGGACTTCGGCTTCCACCGCGCCAACCAGCATGTGCGGCTGGCCTATACCCAGGAAGTGCCGCGGTTGCAGGAGGCGGTGGCGCGGATTTCGCGCGGGTTGAAGCGCTGGCAAGGATCACGTTGACGGTAGTGCCGGCCGGCACTACCGGTAAAGAAAAACGCCGCCCTGGGGCGGCGTTTTTCATTCCATCACTTGCCGCCCAACCGCTCCCACAGGAAGCTGTAGGCCAGTGCCGACATGTGCGCGGCCTGCGCGTTGTTGGCTGCGCCGCCGTGGCCACCTTCGATGTTCTCGTAGTAGGTCACGTCCTTGCCGGCGTCGATCATCTTCGCCGCCATCTTGCGGGCGTGGCCCGGGTGCACGCGGTCATCGCGGGTGGAGGTGGTGAACAGCACCGGCGGGTAGTTCTTCTTCGCGTTGAACAGGTGGTACGGCGAGAAGGTCTTGATGAAGTCCCAGTCGCTGGTATCCGGGTTGCCGTACTCGGCCATCCACGAAGCGCCGGCCAACAGGTGGCTGTAGCGCTTCATGTCCAGCAGCGGCACCTGCACCACCACTGCACCGAACAGTTCCGGGTACTGGGTCAGCATGTTGCCGGTCAGCAGGCCACCATTGCTGCCGCCCTGCACGCCCAGGTGCTTGGCGGAGGTGATCTTGCGCTTGACCAGATCGCGCGCCACGGCGGCCATGTCTTCATAGGCCTTGTGGCGGTTCTGCTTCAGCGCCGCCTGGTGCCAGCGCGGGCCGTACTCGCCGCCGCCACGGATGTTGGCGACCACGTACACGCCGCCCTTCTCCAGCCAGGCGCGGCCCATGCCACCGGAATAGCTCGGCGTCAGCGAAATCTCGAAACCACCGTAGCCGTACAGCAGGGTCGGATTGGAGCCATCGAGCTTCATCGCCCTGTCGTGCACCACGAAGTACGGCACGCGGGTGCCGTCCTTGCTGGTGGCGAAGTGCTGCTCGATCACCTTGCCCTTGGCATCGAAGAAGGCCGGCATGGTCTTCAACGTTTCCGGCGCCTGGCCGATCTCGGCCAGGGCCAGCGTGGTCGGGGTCAGGTAGTCGGTGGCGGTCAGCCACACCGCGTCGCTGTCGTTGCTGTCTACTGCGGCCACGCCCAGCGTGCCGAAGGCCGGGGCACCAACGAAGCGGCTGGTCTGCCAGCCATCGGCGCCCGGGGTCAGCACCGACAGGCGGTTCTTGACGTCATCCAGCACGTTCAGCACCAGATGGTTTTTGGTCCAGGTGGCGCTGGCCAGCGAGGTGGTCGCGGTCGGGGTGAACAGCACCTCGAAGTCACGCTTGCCGGCCAGGAAGTCGTCCAGCTTGGTCGCCAGCAGCGAACCGGACGCGTAGGTCTTGCCACCCACGGTCCACGGATCGCGCAGTTCCAGGGTCAGCCACTGCTTGTGCAGGCCCTTCTCGGCCGAGTTCGGCGCGTCGATCCTGGTCAGCGTGCCGTCGTCGCCACGCAGGTAGAGCTCGTTGTTGTAGAACGCCAGCGTGCGGCTGACCAGGTTGCGCTCGAAGCCCGGGGTGTCATCGTGCATCGCCGCGATGTACATGTCTTCCGGCTTGCCTTCGTACACCACGGTGGCCGAGGCCATCGGCGTGCCACGCTTCCACAGCTTGGCCACGCGCGGATAGCCGGACGTGGTCATCGAGCCGGCACCGAAGTCGGTGTAGACGAACACGGTGTCGCGGTCGACCCAGTTGAGGCCACCCTTCGACTCCGGACGGAAGAAGCCGTCCTTGATCCAGGTCTTGTTGGCCAGGTCGAACTCACGGGTGACGTCGGCGTCGGCGCCGCCGCGCGACAGCGCGATCAGGCAGCGGCTGTAATCCGGGCGCAGGCAATCAGCGCCATGCCAGACCCAGTTCTCACCCTCGGCCTTGTTCAGTGCATCCAGGTCGAGCACGGTCTCCCACTGCGGCGAGGCCTTGCGGTACTCGGCCAGGGTGGTGCGGCGCCACAGGCCGCGCTCGTGCTGCTGGTCCTTCCAGAAGTTGTAGTAGTAGTCGCCGATCTTCTGCACGCCGGGAATCTTGGCATCGGAGTCGAGCACCTCGCGGATGCTGGTCTCCATCTGCTTGAAGGTCGGGGTCTGCGCCAGGCGCGCCTCGGACTTGGCATTCTGTTCCTTGACCCAGGACAGCGGCTTGTCGCCGGTGACGTCCTCCAGCCATGCGTAGCGATCGGTGTCTTCAGCGGCCACGGCGGTCCCCACCGAGGCAGCGGTCATCATGCCGGCCAACAGGCAGGCGGAAGCGAGTCGTGACATTGCAGCTCCAGGCAGTCATAAGCCGTGGAACGCTAGCACGGAATGCCGCGGCCTCCCCCGTGTCGAAGGTCAGGCCGTGGCCGCCGGACTGCGCCGGCTGCGTGCGGCGGGAGCCGGCCGGCGGCGTGCCTGTCCACCGGTACGCCGCGCCCGCCGCCGCCATGACAGGTGGGGCAGCGGAAAGCGCAGCAGCGCCCACCAGGCCGCGAACGGCATGCCCACCAGCCACATCGGCAGCCAGCCCAGCCACGCACTGCTGCCACGTGCCGCCGGCCAGACCAGTACCAGCGCCAGCCCGGCCAGGGCCAGCTGCCGCACGCCGCGCAGCAGGCGTGGGTCGGCGCATTCGATGACGCGTTCAGTTGCAGGACGACGGACGGAACGAGCGTTCATGGGGCTTCTCCGGTAGACAATGCAACACAGCTTGGGCAAGCCCCTTCTCACAGGATGCGACACCATTGACGGATCGCGTGCACACAGTCGACCATGCGCGTGCAAGCCCACTGGAGCCCGCTCCCGCATGACTTCGATCCGCCCGTTCTGCGCCGTGCTGCTGGCTCTGTCCCTGGCAGGTCCTGCCATGGCCGCCAGTGAGCCGCCGTCGCCCCGCGCCAGCGCCACCGACGCGGCCGACCCGGGGGCGCCGATCGACCTGAAGCGCTTCATGGGCACCTGGTATGTGATCGGCCGCGTGCCGAACTTCATCGAACGCGGGCATGTCGCCAGCGTCAACGAGTACGAGCTGCGTGACGAGCACAAGGTCGGCATCACCTACCGCTACCGTGATGGCTTTGGTGAACCGCTGCAGGAAATACGCGCACGTGCCAGCGTCGATCCCGACAGCGGCAACCATGGCTGGCGAACCTGGTTCTATCGCGTCGTGCCGACCCACTCGCGGGTACTGGAAGTGGCCCCGGACTATTCATGGGCACTGATCGGTTATCCGGGCCGCGAGATGGCCTGGATCTTCGCGCGCAAGCCGGACATGGACAAAGCCCTGTACAAGGAGCTGGCCGAGCGCCTGCGCGACGAGTACGGCGTGAACACCGACAAGCTCAAGCGCGTACCGCAGCGTCCGGAACAGGTCGGCAAGCTGGGCTACGAAGTACCGAACGCGCGTTGATCGGATCGCGGGTGCGGAGCCGGGTCCGAGCGCCCGGACTTCACGCCGCGCGTGGCTGCACCCGGCGTTCGATTTCGCTGCGCGTTGGCAATGTCTTGAGATCGTAGGCCGCCTGCATCGCGAGCCAGGACGCGGCATCCCCACCAAAATGCCGCGCCAGCCGCGCTGCAGTGTCCGCCGAAATGCTGCGTTGGCCGTGCACGATGGCGTGCAGTCGCGTTGCGGGCACATCCAGGGCCTTCGCCAGCGCATTCACGCTCAGCGCCAGGGGCAGCAGGAACTCTTCGCGCAGGATCTCGCCAGGATGGATGGCGCGCATGCCGTTATGGGGACGCTTCATGGCGGACACCTCAGTGATAGTCAACAATTTCCACGGCATCGGCGCCGCGGTCGGTCCAGGAAAAGCAGAGCCGCCATTGATCGTTGATGCGAAGGCTGTACTGGCCTCTTCGATCGCCTGACAGCGCCTCGAGGCGGTTCCCGGGCGGGCTGCGGAGGAAGGCCAACGTCTGTGCCGAGTCGAGCAGTTGCAGTTTGCGTTCCGCCACTCGCCGGATCTGGCGCCAGGCGCGTGGGCAGGTTCCTTCAAACAGGGCGCGGGTCTGCTTGCAGCGGAATGAACGGATCATTCCGCAAAACGTATTACGTTGAGCGGAACATACCAAGGAACGCGTTGTGCTGCCAGTCCCAGTCTGACGATATCGATTCCTGATGGGCGTGGCCGCTTCCAGAGCCTGGCGCTATGACAGGCACACTGTCGACACTCTGCAGGCTGCCGGCTTGCCGGCCAGCGGCCGGCACTACCCGAACGAGATGCCGGGCGCCGCCCGGCGTTCTGTTATCTGCGGCTGTAATGCGCGACCAGGCGGTCGCCGAGCATCTGCAGCAGCTGCACCAGGACCAGCAGCAGGACCACGGTGACCAGGGCCACGTCGGTGTGCGAACGCTGGTAGCCATCGCGGAACGCCAGGTCACCAAGGCCACCGGAACCGATCGCACCGCCCATCGCAGTGAAGCCGATCAGGGCCACGGTGGTGACGGTCGCACCGGCAATCAGGCCCGGACGTGCCTCGGGCAGCAGCACCCGGGTGACCAGCTGCCAGGTGGTGGCGCCCATCGCCTGGGTCGCCTCGATCACGCCACGATCCACTTCGCGCAGCGCGGTCTCGACAAGGCGCGCGTAGAACGGCGCCGCGCCGATCACCAGCGGCACGATCGCACCGCGCACGCCCAGCGACGTTCCCATCAGGAACAGCGTGACCGGGATCAGCACGATCATCAGGATGATGAAGGGCACCGAGCGCAGCAGGTTCACCACCAACGCCAGCACACCGTAGGCAAACGGACGGCGCTTCATCTGCGGCGCGCCGAACAGGTACAGCAGCACGCCCAGCGGCAGGCCGATGGCCAAGGTCAGCGGCAACGAACCGAGCAGCATCAGCAGGGTGTCGATGGTGGCCTGGCCGATGTCGGCCCACTTGCCCGCATCCAGGTGGCGGAAGAAACCGCCGGCAGTGGCGATGATCATCGACGCAGCTCCTCAACGTGCACGCCGGCAGCCACGAAGGCGGCCTGCGCGGCGGACTGGTCACCGCCCACCAGGGCGACCACCAGCTGGCCATAGGGGGTGTCCTTGATCCGGTCGATACGGCCGGACAGGATGTTGTAGTCGACCCCGGTCTGGCGCGCGACGCTGCCGAGCAGGGGTTCGTAGGTGTCGCCACCGAGGAAGGTCAGGCGCACGATGCGACCGCCCACCACGTCGAAATCGCGGTGCAATGCCCCTTCATCCACGTGCTCCGATTCGCTGACGAAACGGCGCGTGGTCGGGTGCTGCGGATGCAGGAACACCCGGGTAACCGGTCCGGTCTCGACCATCTGGCCGGCATCGAGCACAGCAACGCGATCGCAGACACGGCGGATCACATCCATCTCGTGGGTGATCAACACGATGGTCAGGCCCAGCTCGCGGTTGATCTTCGACAGCAGCGACAGCACCGAGGCCGTGGTCTGCGGGTCGAGCGCACTGGTGGCTTCGTCACACAGCAGGATCTGCGGTCGAGTCGCCAGCGCACGGGCGATGCCGACGCGCTGCTTCTGGCCACCGGACAGCTGCGCCGGATACTTCTGCGCATGCGCTTCCAGGCCCACGGTCTGCAGCAGCTCGGCCACGCGCGCGTCGATCTCCGCCTTCGGCGTGCCGGCCAGCTCCAGCGGGAAGGCGACATTGCCAGCCACTGTGCGCGACGACAGCAGGTTGAAGTGCTGGAAGATCATGCCGATGCGCCTGCGCAGCGCGCGCAGGCCATCCGCGTCCAGCGCGGTGACATCCTCACCGCCGATCAGCAGCCGCCCGCCACTGGGTTCTTCCAGGCGGTTGATCATGCGGATCAGGGTCGACTTGCCGGCGCCGGAATGGCCGATGATGCCGAATACCTCCCCGGCCTCGATGGTCAGGTCCAGCGGTTGCAGCGCGCTGACTTCGCGGCCGGCAACGGCATAGGATTTGTGCAGGCGCTGGAACTCGATCACGGGCGTGGCTCACCGGCTGGGTGACGGAAGGGGGCGTGCAGCCTACCAGCGCGGGCGGTCGCGCGCCCGCGCCATGGGCCAGAATGTTATTCCTTTTGGTTCTAAGGCGCCCGCACCGGCGCGTTGGCTGGGGTCGGATTCCCGCAGGGGCTCTGACCCCGTTCCCTGGCCCAACCAACTCAGGGATGATCCAGCGGCTTCGGCGGTTCCTGCCGGTTCACCCGCTCGCGATGCAGCAGGTACAGGCCCGAGGCGACGATGATCGCCGCGCCCACCCAGGTATAGCCATCGGGCAGCTGGCCCCAGAAGGCCAGATCCCAGCCGATCACCCAGACCAGTCCGCTGTACTCCAGCGGCGCGATCATCGACGCCTCGCCCAGCTGGAACGCCCTGGTCAGCGCGATCTGGCCCAGCGCCCCGGCCAGGCCCATGCCGGCGATCAGCGGCGCATGCGCCAGTTGCAGCGGTACCCAGCCGGGAATCGACAGGAGGCCGGCGCCGATGGCCATGATCACCAGGAACCAGACCACCATCGACTGCGAGGAATCGGTGCGGGTCAGCAGGCTGACCGTGATCGCCGCCACGGCATAGGCAGTGGCGGCGGCCAGCACCATCAGGCCGGGCACCGAAATGAAACCGTCCACACCCGGCCGCAGCACCACCAGCACGCCGACCAGGCCGATGCCGATGGCGACCCAGCGCCGCGGCCCGACCCGCTCACCCAGCAGCGGCACCGACAGCGCAGCGATCAGCAGCGGGGCGACGAAATAGATGGTGTAGGCGGTGGACAGCGGCAGGTCGCGCAGGGCGAACACGAAACAGCCGATCATCGCCATGCCCAGCGCGCCACGCAGCAGGTGCAGGCCCCAGCGGCGCGGCACCAGCGAACGCGGCCCGGCGCTGGCCAGCACCCAGACCAGCACGAACGGCAACGAGGCAGCGCCGCGCAGGAAGGTCACTTCCAACGTTGGATAGCTGGCCGACAGCTGCTTCATGCCAGCGTCCATCAGCGAGAAGCAGGCGACCGCAGCGACCATCCAGGCCACCGCACGCGAGGGGGAGCGTTGCACGTTCATGACCCATTATCGCCGACCGCACCGGATTGTAGAGTCGAGATTGCTCAACGGGCGGACCTGTAGAGTCGAGCCAGGACCGACGCCTCTTCACAGGATAGCCGAGCATGGCTCGGCTACAGAAAGCAGGCATGCAGGCCGGCACGATAGAATGGCCACCACTGAATCCTGCGGAGCATCGCCCATGCCTTCCTTCGACGTCGTGTCCGAAGTCGACACCCACGAGCTGACCAACGCCATCGACCAGGCCAACCGCGAATTGAGCACCCGCTTCGACTTCAAGGGCGTGGACGCCAAGTTCGAGCGCGATGGCGATGTCATCAACCAGACCGCACCAACCGAGTTCCAGCTCAAGCAGATGAACGACATCCTGCGCGCACGCCTGGCCGCACGCGGCATCGACGTGCTCAGCCTGGAGTTCGGCGACATCGAGACCAACCTGGCCCAGGCCCGGCAGAAGATCACCGTCAAACAGGGCATCGAGCAGAAGATCGCCAAGAAAATCGCGGCGGCACTGAAGGATGCCAAGCTGAAGGTGGAAAGCCAGATCAACGGCGACAAGCTGCGCGTGCAGGGCAAGAAGCGCGACGACCTGCAGGACGCCATCGCCGTGCTCAAGGCCGGCAAGTTCGAGCTGCCGCTGCAGTTCAACAACTTCCGCGACTGAGGCATCCGCCGGGCACGCCCCGGCGCTGCCAGCGGCAGGTACGACGGCGCGTTGCTGGCGAGGCGCCTACAATGGCGGCCCCGCCAGCCGACGTGCCCGCCATGACCGATGCCCACCTGCCCACTGATGACCCGATCGCCGCCACCCGCCTGTGGCTGGAGCGCATCGTCATCGGCCTGAACCTGTGCCCGTTCGCCAAGGCGGTGTATGTGAAGGACCAGGTACGCATCGTGCTCAGCGATGCGACCACGCCGGAAGCGTTGGTTGAGCAGCTGGCCGAGGAACTGGTGCTGCTGCGCGATACGCCGGCCGAACAGATCGATACCACGCTGATCGTGCATCCGCAGGTGCTGACCGAGTTCCTCGACTACAACGACTTCCTCGACAACGCCGACGCGGCGATCGAGGCGCTGGACCTGCAGGGCATCCTGCAGGTGGCCAGCTTCCACCCGGACTACCAGTTCGATGGCGTGGCCGCGGACGACGCCAGCAACTACACCAATCGCGCGCCCTTCCCCACCCTGCACCTGCTGCGCGAAGACAGCGTGGCGCGCGCGGTGGATGTCTATCCGGACCCTGACGTGATCGTCGAGCGCAACATCCAGACCCTGGACCGCATCGGCGTGGACGGCTGGCATCGCCGCCTGCGTGGCGAAGACCTGACGTGAGCACGGTGCCGCCGATTACCGCATGGCCGGCCGCGCCGCTGTCGGGCAAGGTGGTGCTGGTCACCGGCGGTGCCAACGGCATCGGTCGCGGTATTGCCCAGGCCGTGCTCGGTGCCGGTGGACGCGTGCTGATCGGCGACCTGGACGTGGAGGCCGGCGAGGCATGTCTGGCGGAATGGCAGCGCGGTGAGGATGCCGCATTCCAACGCCTGGATATCACCGACGAAGCCAGCGTGCGCGATTTCATCGCCATGGCCCTGCAGCGTTTCGGCCGCATCGACGGGCTGGCCAACAACGCGGGCATCGCCGGCCCGCATGGCACGCTGCTGCAGGACATGGACTGGGACGAGTGGCAGCGCCGCCTGTCCTCGCTGCATGGTGCGTTCCTGTGCAGCAAGCACGCACTACCGGCGCTGGCGGCCAATGCCGCTGGTGCGATCATCAACATCGCCTCCACCCGCGCCTGGCAATCCGAAGCGCACAGCGAGGCCTATGCTGCGGCTAAGGGTGGGCTGGTGGCCTTCACCCATGCACTGGCGATCAGTGCCGGCCCGGCGGTGCGGGTCAACAGCATCAGTCCGGGCTGGATCGGCACCACCGCCTGGCAGGCCCCCTCCCGGCGACACGCACCGGAGTACTCGGCCATCGACCAGGCACAACACCCGGTCGGCCGGGTCGGCCGCCCCGAAGACATCGGCGCGTTGGCCGTTTACCTGCTGTCGTCGCTGTCCGGTTTCAGCACCGGCCAGGACTTCATCGTCGACGGCGGCATGACCCGGAAGATGATCTACGCCGAATAGAAAAAGGGGACGGAGGGGATTAAGTCGTTTGTGCACAAACGACTTAATCCCCTCCGTCCCCTTTTTGCGCTTACGCCATGCCCGAATGACGCAGCAGCGCGTCGATCTGCGGTGCGCGGCCGCGGAAGGCCTTGAAGTTCTCCGCCGCCGGGCGGCTGCCACCGCGCGACAGGATTTCATCGCGGAAGCGTGCACCGGTTTCAGCCAGTGCCTGCGGCGCTTCCTCGAACGCAGCATAGGCATCGGCACTGAGCACTTCGGCCCACTTGTAGCTGTAGTAACCCGCAGCGTAACCACCGGCGAAGATGTGGCTGAACTGGTGCGGGAAGCGGTTCCAGGCCGGCGGGTGGTTCACCGCCACTTCCGCGCGCACGCGGTCGAGCAGCGCCAGCACGCTGTCCTGCGCCGGTTCGAACTGGCTGTGCAGCAGCATGTCGAACAGGCCGAACTCCAGCTGGCGCACCGTGGCCATGCCGCTATGGAAATTGCGCGCGGCCAGCATGCGCTCGTACAGCGCGCGCGGCAGCGGCTCGCCACTGTCCACGTGCGCGGTCATGCCCTGCAGGTGGTCCCATTCCCAGCAGAAGTTCTCCATGAACTGGCTGGGCAGCTCCACCGCGTCCCATTCCACGCCGTTGATGCCGGCCACGCCCAGCTCGCCGATGCGGGTCAACAGCTGGTGCAGGCCATGGCCCATCTCGTGGAACAGAGTGGTCACTTCGTTGTGGCTGAAAGTCGCCGGCTTGCCGTTGGCACCACGGCCGAAGTTGCACACCAGGTAGACCAGCGGGGTCTGCACGCTGCGGTCGCTACGCACGCGACGGTTGCGGCAATCGTCCATCCACGCACCGCCGCGCTTGCCCTCGCGTGCGTACAGGTCCAGGTAGAACTGGCCGACCAGCGCGCCCTGCGCATCGACCAGCCGGAAGAAGCGCACGTCTTCATGCCAGACCGGCGCACTGTCTTCCTGCACGCGCAGGCCGTACAGCTGCTCGATCACCGAGAACAGGCCGCCCAGCACCTTCGGTTCGCTGAAGTACTGCTTTACCTCCTGCTCGGAATAGCTGTAGCGCGCCTGCTTCAGGCGGTCGGCGGCGAATGCCAGGTCCCAGGCCTGCAGTGTCTCGATGCCCAACTGTTCGCGCGCGAACTGCTCCAGCTCGGCACGATCCTTGGCGGCAAACGGCTTGGCGCGCGAGGCCAGGTCGCGCAGGAAACCCAGCACTTCGGCCGGGTCCTGCGCCATCTTGGTCGCCACCGAATAATCGCCGTACGAAGCGAAGCCGAGCAGCGTTGCCAGTTCCGCGCGCAAGGCGAGGATGCGGTCGATGTTGCCGCTGTTGTCCAGCGCGTCATCGCCGAATTCGGAGGCTCGCTGCGCGCTGGCGCGGTACAGGATCTCGCGCAGGTCGCGGTCTTCGGCCCAGGTCTGCACCGGCAGGTAGCACGGCATCTGCAGGGTCAGCTTCCAACCGGTCTGGCCGTCCTTCTGTGCTGCGGCGTGCGCGGCGGCCTTCACGTCTTCCGGCACGCCCTTCAGTCGCGCTTCGTCCTCGATGATCAGCGACCAGGCATCGGTAGCGTCGAGCACGTTCTGCGAGAACTTCGCCGACAGCGCCGACAGTTCTTCCTTGATCGCAGCAAAGCGCTGCTGCGCCTCGGGCGCCAGCTCGGCACCGCCCAGGCGGAAATCACGCAGCGTGTTGTCCAGTACCTTGCGCTGGGCCTCGTCGAAATCCGCAGCCTCGGGGCTTGCGGCCAGTGCCTGGTACTGGCGGTACAGCGCCAGGTTCTGGCCCAGCGCACTGGCGAAGCGGGTCACCCGCGGCAGGTTGCTGTTGTAGGCCTCGCGCAGCTCCGGGGTGTTGACCACGGCCTGCAGGTGGCCGACCAGGCCCCAGGCGCGCCACAGGCGCTCGGTGGCATCGTCCAGCGGGGCGACGAAGGTCTCCCAGCGCACCGACTGCACCTGCTCGGCCTTGCTGACGGCGGCTTCGGCCTCGGCCAGCAGCACATCCAGCGCCGGTGCGACATGCTCGGGGCGGATCGCCTCGAAGCGCGGCAGGCCGGAAACATCGAGCAGGGGGTTGGCAACGGTCACGGCAGATCTCCAGGGAACGGGCCCGGCAGGCGGGCAGCCCTGTAGATATGGCGCTGGCAGGCGTGACTGACAAGGGGGCACGGCATTCACATCGGCCTTACGCTGGCGCACCGAAGCTCTGGCTGCGGGGGAGTCCGCAGCAGCAGGTACCGAACGAGGCCCCACATGGAAGGTCTGGCTGAAGTTGCATCCGCCTCACCGGCGCGGTCGCTGGCGCTGTCTGCCAGCCCGGCCGAACTGACCTGGATCGCGGCGCTGTGCGATGCCGGCGATGACGCCCCGCGCCACCTGCAACAGCTGCAGGCGGTGCTGCAGCAGGGCGGCACGTTCAATGATGCCCAGGAGTGGTACCCGTTCGAAGTGGTCGAGCGCGGCGCCAGCCAGCTGCAGCTGGGCCATGAGCGCGAGTTCGTGATCTGCGTGCTGCTGTGGCTGCAGGCCCTGGCCCAGGGCCGCGCCAGCATCCTGGACCCGAGCCTGCACCTGGATGACCGTGCGATGGACATCGAGGCCTTGCCCGATGCACTGCGCGATGTGGTGCTGGACGCGTTCACCGCAGCAGGGTATTGATCGGGGGTGCGACACACCGCCGCGGTCGCCGCCGGGCATGGCCCGGCGGAAATGCCAGCCGGCTACAGCGCTTCCAGGCTGCACCACGGCAGTTCCGGCAGCCCCTGCCCGGCCACCGCCGCCGCCAGCTGCGCATCGGCGCCGTCGACATCGATCCCTTGCCGCGCGTACCACGCCGGATCGTAGTAGCTCTGCGCGTAGCGCTCGCCGCTGTCGCACAGGATGCTGACGATGCTGCCCTGGTGGCCAGCCTCGCGCATCCACTGCGCGGCCTGCAGCACGCCGATGAAGTTGGTGCCGGTAGAGCCGCCGACACGGCGGCCGAGCTGGCGGCTGACATGACGCATCGCGGCCAGGCTCAGCGCGTCAGGCACCTTCACCATCGCATCGACACTGGTCGGGATGAAACTCGGCTCCACCCGTGGCCGTCCGATGCCTTCCACGCGCGAACCGCCGCTGCAGGTCAGTCCACGCCAGTCCAGTTCACCGGCCACTGCCGCCTTGTAGCCGTCGAAGAACACCGACACTTCCGGGTCCGCGCACAGGATGCGGGTGTCATGCCGGCGGTAGCTGACATAACGGCCCAGCGTGGCTGCGGTACCGCCGGTACCGGGGCTGCACACGATCCATTCGGGAACCGGGCTGGGTTCTTCGGCCATCTGCTTGAAGATGGATTCAGCGATGTTGTTGTTGGCACGCCAGTCGGTAGCGCGCTCGGCATAGGTGAACTGGTCCATGAAGTGGCCACCGGTTTCGCGGGCCAGCTTCTCCGATTCACAGTTGAGTTCGCAGGCACGCTCGACCAGGTGGCAGCGTCCCCCGTGGAACTCAATCGCGGCGATCTTTTCCGGCGAGGTGGTCGCCGGGATCACGGCAATGAATGGCAGGCCGAGCAGGCGCGCGAAATAGGCTTCGGACACCGCGGTCGAGCCGCTGGAAGCCTCGATCACTGGCCGGCCCTCGCGCAACCAGCCGTTGGTCAACGCATACAGGAACAGCGAGCGTGCCAACCGGTGCTTGAGGCTGCCGGTGGGATGGCTCGATTCGTCCTTGAGGTACAGATCAATGCCCTCGAACCCGGGCAGCGCCAGCGGGATCAGGTGGGTATCGGCGGAACGGTTGAAATCGGCTTCGATCTTGCGGATGGCGGCGGCCACCCATTCACGCTGCGACATGGCGGGCAATGCTCAGAACGGAACGGTGCGATCCGCCCATTGTACGTCGCGGTGCCGTCAGCTGACGGCCGGTAGAATAGCCCCATCCGGCCGGCAACGGCCCCGTCTGAAGGACCTCCCCCATGACCATTCCCGCCCTGCGCGATGTCCCCGGCGTCGCCGCCCAGGCCCCGGCCGAAACCACTGGCTTCGTGTTCAACCACACCATGCTGCGGGTGAAGGACATCACCGCCTCGCTGGACTTCTACACCCGCGTGCTCGGCTACCAGCTGATCGACAAGCGCGACTTCCCGGACGCCCGGTTCAGCCTGTACTTCCTGGCCTACGTGCCGGCCGGTGCGGTCGTACCGGAAGACGACAACCAGCGCCGCGTGTGGATGGCCGGCCTGCCGGGCGTCCTGGAACTGACCCACAACCACGGTACCGAGAGCCAGGACGGCGCGGTCTACCACGACGGCAACAGCGATCCGCGCGGCTTCGGCCACATCTGCGTGTCGGTGCCGGACATCGAGGCCGCCTGCCAGCGCTTCGAAGACCTCGGCGTGGCCTTCCAGAAGCGCCTGACCGACGGCCGCATGAAGAACCTGGCCTTCATCAAGGACCCGGACGGCTACTGGGTCGAGATCATCGCCAACTGACAAAAAGGGGACGGAGGGGATTAAGCCGTTTCTGGCACTATTAGGCCGCAAGCGACTTAATCCCCTCCGTCCCCTTTTTTTGCGAGGTTGGTATGGAAACGATGGAACTGCACCGCGGACGACTGATCGACCACATCCAGCTGGTCGTACGCGACCTGGCCGCCAGCCGCCGCTTCTACCAGGCGGTGTTCGAGACGATCGGCATCCCGATCGCCGGCGAAGGTGATGATTACTTCTGGGCCGACGAGCTGTTCATTTCCAACGCCAGCAGCGAGGCCGCCGCCGGCCAGTTGACCGGCCGCCACCATCTGGCCTTCCAGGCGCGCGACCGCGCCACCGTCGACGCCTTCCATACCGCCGCGATCGCCGCCGGCGGCACCGACAACGGCGCGCCGGGCGAACGCCCTTACCATCCGGGCTACTACGGCGCGTTCGTGATTGATCCGGATGGCAACAACATCGAAGTGGTCTACCACGGCCCAGCGAACTACAGCGCCGACTCGGTGAAGGTCACTTTCTGATATCACCGAAACCGTGAACGAAGAAGCCGGGCAATGCCCGGCTTCTCTGCATCCAAGGGTCAAGCCCTCAGTGGGCGGCCATGTAGATGTCCTGCAGCACGGCCTTTTCCAGTTCCAGCTCGCCCAGCAGGTTCTTCACGATGTCACCCAGGCTGAGGATGCCAACCAGTCGGGTGCCTTCGGTAACCATCAGATGACGGCGCCGCGAGTATGTCATCAGCGACATGGCCTGCTTCAGCGTGGCGTCCGGCGCAATGCCTTCCAGGCCGGTGGACGGCAGGCTGGAGATCACCCGGCGGCCGGCCTGCGGGCCGTCGTCGGCCAGGGTGCGCACGATGTCCTTTTCGGAAATGATGCCGACCGGGGCATCGTCCTTCATCACCACCAGCGCAGCGATCTTGTTCGCGCTCATCTTGTGGGCGGCGGCACCGATGGTGTCTTCGGCGTCGATGGTGATGACAGCTTCTTTCTTGGATTGCAGGAGTTCGCGGACGTTCATTCTTGTTTCCTGGTGCAGGTCACTGAAGTCAAAAAGTGTGCTCTTCCGATACGCCCCCTCCCCGGGAACAGACCTTTCAGCGCACGTCTGGCGCACCCGGCTGCCGCTTGGAACGGATTGGCAGACGATGTGCTGCAACGCGAACGAGGTGGGCTCAACCGCTCAACCCGGACCTCGGACAAATCGATTCTACGACTGCGACCATCGGTCACTACCGGCATCGATAGGACAGTTCGTCGTGGGAACCAACTGACGATCCAGAGAATGGCACCGCGGCTGAAACCGCCGCTGAATACAGCCGATGCCGTGCATTGAAGATTGATTGCCTGCTGCCGATGGCGGACAGAACACCTGGCGGCTGTCCCACTTCGCACTCCCGTCGGCACAAACGAAAGGGGCCTCGTGGGCCCCTTTTGCATGCAGCATCCAATGGATCCGACGGGCTTACTCCACCGTCACGCTCTTGGCGAGGTTACGCGGCTTGTCCACGTCAGTCCCACGCGCCAGCGCGGTGTGGTAAGCCAGCAGCTGCACCGGGATGGTGTGCACGATGGGGCTGAGCACGCCGGCATGGCGCGGCGTACGGATCACATGCACGCCTTCGGACTCGTTGAAGTTGCTGTCCTGGTCGGCGAACACGAACAGCTCGCCTCCGCGCGCACGCACTTCCTGCATGTTCGACTTCACCTTCTCCAGCAGGCTGTCGTTGGGCGCGATCACCACCACCGGCATGTCCTCGTCCACCAGCGCCAGCGGGCCGTGCTTCAGCTCGCCCGCCGGGTAGGCCTCGGCGTGGATGTAGGAGATTTCCTTGAGCTTGAGCGCGCCTTCCAGCGCGATCGGGTAATGCAGGCCACGCCCCAGGAACAGCGCGCTGCTCTTGCGCGCGAAACGCTCGGCCCAGGCGGCGATCTGCGGCTCCATGTTCAGCGCGTGCTGCACGCTGCCCGGCAGGAAGCGCAGCTGCTCCAGGTAGTCCGCTTCCTGCG
>NZ_JAWIRX010000014.1:0-17907 GCF_036319965.1 Stenotrophomonas sp. SMYL41
CGTTCCGACAGATCGCGGAGAACTGTCGAAGGCGGGGTGGGGGGGGGGGGGGGGGGGGGGGGGGGCGGGGGGGGGGGGGGGGGGGGGCCGGGGGGGGGGGGGGGGGGGGCCCCCCCCCCCCCCGCCCCCCCCCCCCCCCCACCCCGCCATCCCTCAGGAAACCCGCTTCTGCTGTTGCTTCGGCACCTGCCGTGGCCTCTGCAGGTGCAGGGCGCAGCCCTGCCGAACACCCCCGCGACGGGTGTCGCAAATGCCTGCGACGGTTCGTCGCACGAGCAACCCTGGACCCGGCTCTACACTGGCGGGGTGACCCGCCTGTCCCGCCCGCAGCGCCTTCTGCTCCAGCTCGCCATCCTGGCGACGCTGCTGATGGTGCTTGCGCCGCTGGTCAGCCGCGCGCTGCAGGCGCAGCCGATG
Organism: Stenotrophomonas sp. SMYL41; assembly: GCF_036319965.1. Taxonomy (NCBI): domain Bacteria; kingdom Pseudomonadati; phylum Pseudomonadota; class Gammaproteobacteria; order Lysobacterales; family Lysobacteraceae; genus Stenotrophomonas; species Stenotrophomonas sp. SMYL41. The sequence goes on from NZ_JAWIRX010000014.1 coordinate 418, forward strand.
GACCACGCTGCGATGGCCGGCATGGACCACGCTGCCATGAGCCATGACATGCGCGGCATGGCCATGGCCGGGCACGATCAGCACGGGGCCGCGCCGGCAGCGCGCAACCGCCCGGCCGACCCCCACGCCATGCACGGCGAAGCCTGCGAATACTGCGTGCTGGCAATGCGCCTGCTGCCATGGCTGGCCGTGCTGGTGCTGCTGTTGCCGCTGCTGTGGCGGCCGCAGCTGGTGTTCCCGTGGTCGCAGCAGGTGCTGCCCGCGCTGTGCTGGCCGGCGCATGCTGCGCGCGGGCCGCCGCGTTTCTCCATCGTTCGCTGATGTCCCTATCGAATCTGCCGCACGACGCCTGACCGGGCGCCGTGCGCGCATGCGTACCTTGGAGCTGTTCCGATGAAAACGACTTCCCGCCCCGCGGGCGCCTGTGCGCGCCTGCCGGTTGCCCTTGGCCTGGCCGTGGCCGCATCACTGGCCCACGCCGCGCCCGCCGAAGAGGCGCGTACCCTCGACACGCTGGTGGTGACCGCCGCCGCACCGTCCTCGCCGCTGCACTGGGTGACCGATCCGCGCCTGCCGCGGCAGCCGGTGCCCGCCAGTGACGGCGCCGATTACCTGAAGACCGTCCCCGGTTTCTCCTCCATCCGCAACGGCGGCACCAACGGCGACCCGGTGCTGCGCGGCATGTTCGGTTCGCGGCTGAACATCCTCAGCAATGACGGCAACCTGATCGGCGCCTGCCCGTCGCGCATGGACAATCCGCTGTCCTACATCGCGCCGGAAAGCTTCGACCGGCTGACCATCATCAAGGGGCCGCAGAGCGTGCGCTGGGGCGCAGGAGCCTCGGCCGGCACCGTGCGTTTCGAGCGCGATACGCCGCGCTTCGAGGAACCGGGCGTGCGTGCCGATGCCAGTGCGCTGGTCGGTTCGCGCAACCGCAACGACCAGGTGCTGGACCTGACCCTGGGCAACCCGACCGGCTACGTGCGCGCCAGTGGCAACCGTTCCGAAGCCGATGACTACAAGGATGGCAACGGTGACGTGGTGCCGTCGAAGTGGCGCAAGTGGAACGGTGACGTGGCCATCGGCTGGACGCCGGATGCCGACACGCTGCTGGAAGTCTCCGCTGGTGCCGGTGATGCCATCGCACGCTACGCGGGGCGCGGCATGGACGGGGCCGCGTTCGAACGTACCAGCTATGCCGCGCGTTTCGAGAAGCGCAACCTGCCGGGTGCGTGGGACACGGTGCAGGCCAACGTGTACTACAACGAGGCCGACCACGTGATGGACAACTACACGCTGCGCACGCCGAACCCGAACAGCATGATGCCGATGCCGATGGCCTCGAACGTGGACCGCCGTACCCAGGGCGGCCGGGTCAGTTCCGAGTGGCGCTGGCAGGACGTGCAGCTGGTGGCGGGCGTAGACGGGGAAGACGGCCGCCACCGCGGTCGCATGGGCATGGGCCGCGACACCTACCGCCAGGCGGACTGGGAGACCGATGCCAGCTTCCGTCGCTATGGCGCGTTCACGGAGTTGACCCTTGGCGCCGGTACCGGCCAGCGCTGGATCAGCGGCCTGCGCATCGATCGCGCCAGCGTGCGCGACGAGCGGCAGTCGATCCGCGGAATGATGGGCAACAGACCCAATCCGACCGCGGGCCAGCGCCGCAAGGAATGGCTCGGCAGTGGCTTCCTGCGCTACGAGCAGGACCTGGCCGATGGCCTGACCTGGTATGCGGGCCTGGGCCACAGTGAACGCATGCCCGACTACTGGGAGCTGTTCTCGCCCAACCACGGCCCGGCCGGTGCAGTGAACGCGTTTGCCGGTATCCAGCCCGAGCGCACCACCCAACTCGACGTCGGCCTGCAGTACAAGGGGCCGCGCGTGCAGGCATGGGTGTCGGCGTACGCTGGCCAGATCCAGGACTACATCCTGTTCACCTACCATGGCAGCGGCATGATGGGCATGAGCCAGGCCAGCAACATCGATGCCCGCATTGCCGGTGCCGAAGCGGGGTTGGAAGTGAGCGTGGCCGAACAGTGGAAACTGGGCGGCACGCTGGCCTATGCCTGGGGCGAGAACCGCGACCAGCAGCGCCCGCTGCCGCAGATGCCGCCGTTGGAAGCGCGCCTGAGTGCGAACTGGGAAGGCCAGCGCTGGAGCGCCGGTGCGCTGCTGCGCGCGGTGACCCACCAGCATCGCGTCGCAGATGGCCAAGGCAATGTCGTCGCGCAGGACCTTGGGCCGAGCGCTGGCTTTGCCACCTTCGCGCTCAATGCAGCGTACCGTTTCAGTTCGCAGCTGCAGCTCAGCGCGGGTGTCGACAACCTGTTCGACCGTGCCTACAGCGAGCACCTGAATCTGGCGGGCAGCGCCGACTTCGGCTTCCCGGCCGACCCGGTACGCATCAATGAGCCGGGGCGCAGCGTCTGGATGAAGCTGAACTACCGGTACTGAGGCAACGGGCAAGAAAACGGGGCCGGATCCCCGCCAGGATCCGTCCCCGCCCGACGCCCTCCGTCGGGCAGATTCGACTCTACGATGACGGCCCGGGCGGTGCACGGCTGGATACACCCCGACACACGCCGACACTGCCCGTGGCAGCCTTGCACGGAACGGGTTCAAGGCGCCATCGCAGCGTTGGTTCCACGCCGGTAAACGCTTGGCACATACCGCTTTTATGGGCACTTGCCTACACTCGGCGGCCGTGGATCAATCAGGACCGTTCATGTTGGCTCGTATCGCTTCGACCCTGGCCCTTGGCCTCAGCTTGGCCGTGCTGGCCGGGTGCGCAGGCAAACAGGAGGCCGCCGCGCGTCGGCAGGGAGAAGCGGTGCCGGTCACCGCGCAGGTCGTGCAGTCCCGTCCGTGGAGCGACACCCTGCAGGCACTGGGCACGGCCAAGGCACGCGAATCGATCAGCGTGACCGCCAAGGTCAGCGAGATCGTCGAGAAGGTGCATTTCGAAAGCGGCCAGCACATTGCTGCCGGTGCGCCGATCGTGACCCTGCGCGGCCAGGCCCAGGAGGCCGCACTGGTCCAGGCGCAGGCCACCTTCCACGAGGCCGACCAGCTGTACAAGCGCCAGCGTGAGCTGGCCACGCAGCGGCTGGTGTCGAGTGCCACGCTGGATACGCAGAAGTCGATCCGCGATGCAGCCGAAGCGCGCGTGGCGCAGATGCAGTCGGACATCGGTGATCGCCGCGTGCGTGCGCCGTTCGCCGGTGTGCTCGGCATCCGCCAGGTCAGCCCGGGCACGCTGCTGACGCCGACCACGGTGATCGCCACGCTCGACGATATCGAGCACATGCACATCGATTTCCAGGTGCCGGAAGTGGAGCTGGCTGCGCTGGGCGTCGGTGACAAGGTCAGTGCCACCAGTGTGGCGTGGCCCGGCCGTAGCTTCGAAGGCGTGGTCAGCACCATCGATGCGCGCATCGATCCGGCCACCCGTGCGGTGACGGTGCGCGCCGATTTCGCCAACGGCGACCATGCGCTGCGCCCGGGCATGCTGCTGGACGTGCGCCTGTTCCGCCCCGAGCGCCCGGCGCTGGTGATTCCGGAAATCGCCGTGGTGCAGGTCGGCCGCGATACCTACGTGTATCGCATCACCGCAGACGACAGCGTCGAGCGCGTGGATGTGGTGACCGGCGCGCGCCGCGCCGGCGTGGTCGAGATCAGGCAGGGCCTGGAAGCCGGCCAGCGCATCGTCGTGGATGGCACCGGCAAGCTGCGCCCGGGCCTGAAGGTCGCGGCCAAGGACGCAGCACCAGCCAGCGGGGCCAAGCCGGCTGAGGCACCGGCGCCGGTCGCGGCCGAGGGCCACGGTGGATGAAGCTGTCCGACGTTTCCATCCAGCGGCCGGTGTTTGCCGTGGTGATGAGCTTGTTGCTGCTGGTACTGGGTGTGATGTCCTTCACCCGGCTGACCCTGCGCGAACTGCCGGCCATCGATCCGCCGATCGTTTCGGTGTCGGTGGACTACACAGGTGCCTCGGCAGCGGTCATCGAAAGCCGCATCACCCAGGTGCTGGAAGATGCACTGGCCGGCATCGAAGGCATCGATACGATCAACGCGCGCAGCACCAACGGCCGCTCGCAGGTCAGCATCGAGTTCACCTCCAATCGCGATATCGAAGCGGCGGCCAACGACGTGCGCGATGCGGTCAGCCGTGTTGCAGACCGCATGCCGGAAGAAGCGCGGCCACCGGAAATCGCCAAGGTCGAAAGCGATGCGGATCCGATCATCTGGTTCAACATGGTCTCCTCGACCATGGACACGCTGGAACTGAGCGACTATGCCGACCGCTACGTGGTCGACCGTTTCTCCAGCCTCGATGGCGTGGCCCAGGTCCGCATCGGTGGCCGCCAGCGCTATGCAATGCGCATCTGGCTGGACCGCGACCAGCTGGCTGCGCGCGGGTTGACCACCGGCGATGTGGAAACCGCGCTGCGCAACGAAAACGTGGAACTGCCGGCCGGCCGCATCGAGTCGACCGACCGCGATTTCACCCTGCGGGTGGAACGCAACTACATCAAGCCCGAAGACTTCGCGACCATCCCGCTGGGCAAGGGCCGCGACGGTTACGTGGTGCGCATGGGCGACGTGGCGAAAATCGAACTGGCCTCGGCCGAGCGTCGCGCCTACTACCGGAGCAACGGTGAACCGGGCATCGGCCTGGGCATCGTCAAGACCTCCACCGCCAACTCGCTGGACGTGGCGCGCACCGCGCGCGCTGAAGCCGAGCGGGTGGCGCTGACCCTGCCCAAGGGTACGCAGATCTTCGTCGCCTTCGACAACACCACCTTCATCGAAGCCGCCGTGGATCGCGTCTACGCCACGCTGGTGGAGGCGATGATCCTGGTGCTGGCAGTGATCTGGCTGTTCCTCGGCAGCTTCCGTGCCGCGTTGATTCCGGCGGTGACGGTGCCGGTGTGCCTGGTCGCGGCATTCATCGCGCTGTATGCGTTCGACTTCTCGATCAACCTGCTGACCCTGCTTGCCCTGGTGCTGTGCATCGGCCTGGTGGTGGACGATGCGATCGTGGTGGTGGAGAACGTGCAGCGCCGCATCGACCTGGGCGAACCGCCGCTGGTGGCATCCAAGCGCGGCACCGCGCAGGTCGCCTTCGCGGTGATTGCGACCACCGCCGTGCTGGTGGCGGTGTTCCTGCCGGTCGGGTTCCTGGAAGGCAACACCGGGCGCCTGTTCCGCGAACTGGCGGTGGCATTGGCGGCGGCGGTGGCGTTGTCCGCATTCGTGGCGCTGACGCTGACACCGATGATGGCCTCCAAACTGCTGAAGCCGCATACCGGGCACGCGCCGCGTGGCCTGCATGGCTTCGTCAACCGCAACCTGGAGCGCCTGGCTGGGGCCTACGGGCGGGTACTCGATCACCATGTCGACCGCACCTGGATCTACCTGCTGGTGATGGTCGCCGCACTGGCTGCCAGCTGGGGCCTGCTCAAGCTGCTGCCGTCGGAACTGGCACCGGCCGAAGACCGCGGTTCGTTCCAGATCATGATCGATGGCCCGGAAGGCGCCGGCTACGACTACACCGTGCAGCAGGTGCAGCAGGTGGAAGCGATGCTGGCGCCGCATGTCGGCCCGGACAAGCCCATCGTACGCGCCAACCCGCGCGTGCCGGGTGGCTGGGGCGCCAGCGAGGAAATGCATACCGGTCGCGTCAGCATCTTCCTGCAGCCGTGGCGGCAGCGCAGCGAGGGCACGCCGGAAGTGGCCAACGAGCTGCAGAAGGAACTGGACACCATCCGCGGCGTGCGCGTGCGCACGCAGGTGGGCGGTGGCCTGGTGCGCAGCGGCGGGCAGCCGTTCCAGATCGTCCTGGGCGGGCCGGAGTATGCCGAGATCGCGCAATGGCGCGACCGCATCCTGCTGCGCATGGCCGACAACCCCGGCCTGGTCGGCCCGGACTCGGACTACAAGGAAACCCGGCCGCAGATGCGGGTGAACATCGACCGCCAGCGTGCGGCCGACCTCGGCGTGCCGGTCACCGCGATCGGTTCGGCGCTGGAAACCATGATGGGCTCGCGCCGCGTCACCACCTTCGTCGACAACGGCGAGGAATACGATGTGCTGGTGCAGGCCGGACGTGACGGCCGCGCCAGCCCGGCCGACCTGGCGGCGATCCGCGTGCGCGCCACCTCCGGCGAACTGGTGCCGCTGTCCAACCTGGTCACGCTGAGCGAAGTGGCCGAGGCCGGCACCCTGAACCGCTTCAACCGCCTGCGCTCGATCACCATCAATGCCGGCCTGGCACCGGGGTATCCGCTGGGTGAGGCCATTGCCTGGGCGCAGCAGGTCACGCGCGAGGAGCTGCCGCAGTACGCGCAGGTGAACTGGAAGGGCGAATCGCGCGAATACCAGAGTGCCGGTGGCGCCGTGCTGCTGACCTTCGCCATGGCCCTGCTGGTGGTCTACCTGGTACTGGCTGCCCAGTTCGAGAGCTTCATCCATCCGCTCACCATCATGCTGACCGTGCCACTGGGCGTGCTCGGCGCACTGGTCGGGTTGTGGGTGAGTGGCGGCACGGTGAACCTGTTCAGCCAGATCGGCATCGTGATGCTGGTCGGCCTGGCCGCGAAGAACGGCATCCTCATTGTCGAATTCGCCAACCAGCTGCGCGACGATGGCCGCAGCGTGCGCGAGGCGATCATCGAATCTGCAATGGTGCGCCTGCGCCCGATCCTGATGACCTCGATCGCCACCGTGGTCGGCGCGATCCCGCTGGTCGTGGCCGGTGGCCCCGGTTCGGCCAGCCGTGGCACGATCGGCATCGTGATCATCTTCGGCGTCACCCTCTCGACGTTCCTGTCGCTGTTCGTGGTGCCGGCGTTCTACGCGCGCCTGGCCCCCTACACCCGCTCGCCGGAAGCGGTCAAGCGCGAGCTGGAGAAGCAGGAAGCGCAATCGCCCTCGGTGGGTGGCCATGCCTGATCCGGCCACAGTGCTGCAGGGCGACGGCTTCCAGCTGCGACCCTGGCGCCCCGATGACCTGGCGTCCCTGCTACGCCACGCCAATGACGCCGAGGTGTCGCGCGGCCTGCGCGACCGCTTCCCGTACCCGTACACGCGCGAGGATGGCGAGGCCTTCCTGGCCGGCCGCGTGCTGGCCCCGGGCACCCTGAACCTGGCCATCGAGATCGACGGCCAGGCCTGCGGCAGCGTCGGTGCCCAGCAGGGCGTGGCCGAGCGTGGGCACAGCGCTGAACTGGGTTACTGGCTGGGGCAGGCCTATTGGGGGCGGGGCCTGATGACCCGCGTGGTCGGTCTGTTCGCCCCGTGGGTGATGGACGAGCTGCGCCTGTTCAGGCTGCAGGCCACGGTGGTCGACTTCAACCTGGGCTCGGTCCGGGTGCTGGAGAAGAACGGCTTCCAGGAGGAGGGCGTGGAGCGCTGTGCGGTCTACAAGCGCGGCGTGCTGCACGACCTTCGCCGTTTCGCCCGGGTGCGCACGCAGCTGCCCTGAACGCGCGGGGTCGGATCCCTTTTCGCCAGAAAAGGGCTCTGACCCCCAACCCGCCAAACGGTAGAACGGGGTCAGAGCCCTTGCGCAGCGCGCAAGGGATCCGACCCCATCCTTCTGGCGCTACCGCAGCGGCCGTCGATCAGGGAGAATCGACCGGTCCCCTCCAGCCGACGGGACGTCCTCACAACCCGCCGACTGGAGAGAGCGCGCGTGGAAGCTACCGTACATTTCATCAACAGCATCATCTGGAGCAAGGCGCTGATCTTCATGTGCCTGGCCGCCGGCTTGTTCTTCAGCCTGCGCACCCGTTTCATGCAGATCCGTGGGTTCGTCGAGATGTGCCGCCTCACCGTCAAGGGCGAGAAGTCCGACGCCGGCGTGTCCTCGTTCCAGGCGCTGGCCATGTCGATGGCCGGCCGCATGGGCATCGGCAACATCGCCGGCGTGGCCACCGCCATCGCCTTCGGTGGCCCTGGCGCCATCTTCTGGATGTGGGTGATGGGCTTCCTCGGCGCATCCACTTCGTACGTGGAATGCACCCTGGCGCAGATCTACAAGACCAAGGATGCCGAAGGCCGCTACCGTGGTGGCCCGGCCTATTACATCGAAAAGGCCATGGGCCTGAAGTGGTACGCGCTGGCCTTCGCCATCGCCACGATCATCGCGGCCGGCTTCCTGATGCCGGGCGTGCAGGCCAACGCCATCGCCGACAGCATCATCAACGCCTGCCGTGGCACCGCGCTGTGCGGTCCGCTGGACGGCCAGACGCTGGGCATGGAATCGGCGCAGGCGCTGAAGCTGGGCATCGGCATCGTGGTGGGCCTGCTGCTGGGCGTGGTGATCTTCGGCGGCGTCAAGCGCATCGCCAACTTCGCCGAGGTGGTGGTGCCGTTCATGGCGGCGGCCTTCATCCTGACCGCCATCGTCATCATGGTCATCAACTACGACCGCGTGCCGGAGATGTTCGGCATCATCTTCAAGAGCGCCTTCGGCACCCACGCCGCGTTCGGCGCGATGATGGGCCTGGCGGTGGAGTGGGGCATCAAGCGCGGCATCTATGCCAATGAAGCCGGGCAGGGTTCGGGGCCGCACGCGGCGGCGGCCTCGGAAGTCTCGCATCCGGCCAAGCAGGGCTACGTGCAGGCCTTCGCCATCTATTTCGACACCATGATGGTGTGCACCGCCACCGCGTTCCTGATCCTGGCCAGCGGCACCTACAACGTGTACTCGCCGGTGGAAGGCGCGCCGCCGCTGTTCCAGGGCCTGGCCGGCATTCCGGAAGGTGCGGGCTATGCGCAGGCCGGTGTGGAAGCGGTGCTTCCGGGCTGGGGTTCGGCGTTCGTGTCCATCGCCATCTTCTTCTTCGCCTTCACCACCATCATGGCCTACTACTACATGGCTGAGACCAACCTCAGCTATGTGAACCACAACAGGAAGCGCCCGCTGACCGTGCTTGTGCTGCGCCTTGGCATCATCGGCATGGTGGTGTTCGGTGCATTCCATAATGCGACCCTGGCCTGGGCGCTGGGTGACATCGGCGTCGGCCTGATGGCCTGGCTGAACATCATCGCCATCCTCATCATCCAGAAGCCGGCGATGCTGGCCCTGCGTGACTACGAACGACAGAAGAAGCTGGGCCTGGATCCGGTGTTCGACCCGGATGCCCTGGGCATCAAGAACGCCGATTTCTGGCGCCAGCGCAAGCAGGAGAGTGTGTAAGTGAACAACCCTTGGAACAACCGCCGTCCATCCGCCCGTCCGCCGCGCGCAACACCGTTGCCGCGCCCGGAGGTGCCGGCCACGGGCGGTGGTGGGCGCGGCGGCAGCGACGAGCTGCGCCTGTACGGCTTGAATGCCGTGCTGGCCGCGTTCGAAGCGCGGCCGCAGGCGCTGCGCAAGCTGTACCTGCTGGAGGCGCGCATCCCGCGCCTGCAGCCGCTGCTGAAGTGGTGCGTGGCCAACCGCGTGGGGTATCGCGTGGTCGAAGATGGTGATCTGAACAAGCTCGCCGGTACCACCCATCACGAAGGCGTGGTGGCCGATGTGCTGCGCGCACCGGCACTGCCGCTGGCGCAGTGGCTGGAGCAGGTCGGTGATGGCCCGGCACTGGCGCTGTGGCTTGATGGCGTGGGCAACCCGCACAACCTCGGCGCGATCCTGCGCTCGGCCGCGCACTTCGGTGCCAAGGCGCTGCTGCTGCCGGCCGGCAGCACGCTGGCGTTGTCCGGTGCCGCCGCGCGCGTTGCCGAGGGCGGTGCCGAAGCCGTGCCACTGGTGCAGCTGCCGGAGACCGTTCAGGCGATGGCGCAGCTGCGTGCATCCGGTTTCGGCCTGGCCGCGACCCTGGTCGATGGCGGTGACGATGTGTTCCGCGCGTCGCTGCCAAGCCGGCTGGTGTACGTGATGGGTGCCGAAGGCGAGGGCATGGACCGCAGCCTGGCGGGCCAGTGCGACCTGCAGGTCTCGATTCCCGGCAGCGGTGCGGTGGAGAGCCTGAACGTCGCCTCGGCCACGGCGGTGCTGCTGGCGCAGTGGGCGAGCCGCCGCGGCGATTGACGCGGCTGTTTCATCGTGTCGTGACCCCGAACCCGGCCCTCGCGGCCGGGTTTTTTTGCGCGCATTCCGCAAAGCTCAGTGTGATCGTGCGGGTCGCCTGCCGGGTGCCGTCTGCAAAACATGCTGATTGCGACCGGTCACGATGCATCAAGCATGCTTGATGCATGAACACGCACTTTTAGAATTTGTCTCATTGTTGAGCCGCATCCTGCATCGCACGGTGGACCTCCATCCAATGTCGAACAGGAGCGGTTCCCATGCATCGAATCCAACACCACGCGATGCGCGCATCCCTGCTGCTGGTGCTGTGCGCACTTGCAGTCCCCGCGGTGCAGGCTGAAGAGCGCAGCCTGGACGGGGTCAATTTCACCGGCCCGTTGATCACCCCCAACCCGGCCGGCCTGCCGCAGGGTCATTGGTATATCGAACCTTATCTGGTGCGGGTCGACAGTCGCGATCACTACGACGATGGTGGCCACCGTCGCCGCAGCGGGCAGCACAGCGGCGCATGGGCCACGGTGGTCCCGATCATCTATGGCTTCAGCGACCGGGTGATGGGCCAGGTCAATCTCAGTGCCTCCCGTGCCGAACAGGGCAGCGCGCGAAGCAGCGGTTTCCGCGCTGGCGATACCACCGCGCGCCTGCAGTACCTGTTGCAGGCCCCCAATGCCGATGGCACGCGACCGGCCATCTCGGTCGCACTGGTGCAGCGCTTCAGCACCGGCAGCCACGACCGCATCACCGGCAACGCACTCGATGCCCAGGGTGATGGCGTGCAGCGCACGACCGCCGCACTCGGCGTGCAGCAGGTGGTCTGGCTGGGAAATGAGCGCCCGCTGCGCTGGCGCGCCCAGCTCAGTGCCGGGCCGGCACCGTCGCGCACCGCCATATCCGGCACCAGCGTGTACGGCACCGATGACAGCTTCCAGGGACATATCTCCCGCGGGTCGGTGCTGGGCCTGTCGGTCGGCGCCGAGTACAGCTTCAATTCGCGCTGGGTGGGCGTGATGGAGGTGGCCGCCAGCCGCGAGACCGGCCAGCGCCTGAGCGGCTTCGCACGCAACAGCAGCGGTGCGATCGAACGGATCGAAGAGCATCGCTCGGCCAGCCGCAGCGTCACTCTGGCGCCGGCCGTGGAGTACCACTTCAGCCCATCACTGGGCCTGATCGCCGGTGTCGAGTTCAGCGTGGCCGGCCGCAACACCAGCCGCATCATCAGCCCCCAGGTCGCCCTGGGCATGTTCTTCTGAGGGGCCGCCGATGAACATCGAATCCATCGTCAACGCGATCCTCGGCATCGTCTGGAGTCCCTACCTGGTGGTGCTGTGCCTGCTCACCGGCCTGTACTTCAGCGTGCGCACACGCTTCATCCAGTTGCGGGCATTGCCGGACATGCTGCGCCTCATGCTCCGCCATGAGCGTTCCGATGCCGGCGTCTCGCCGTTCCAGGCGTTATCCCTTTCGCTGTCCAGCCGCGTGGGCGTCGGCAACATCGCCGGTGTCGCCATGGCCATCGCCTTCGGCGGCCCCGGCGCGATCTTCTGGATGTGGATCGTTGCCTTCCTCGGTGCGTCCAGTGCCTTCGTCGAATCCACGCTTGCGCAGATCTACAAGGATCGTGATGCCAAGGGCCAGTACCGGGGTGGCCCGGCTTACTACATCGAAAAAGGCCTCGGCCAGCGCTGGTATGCGGTGCTGTTCGCACTGGTGACCGTGCTTGCGGGCGCGATGCTGGCCGGCACGCAGTCCAACGCGATCACCAGTGCGGTCAACGAAGCCTGGGATGTGCCGGTGATGACGACCACCGCCGTCCTGCTGGTGGTGCTGGGTGCCATCCTCATCGGCGGCGTGCGGCGCATTGCGCGCGTGGCCGAATGGGTGGTGCCGCTGATGGCCGTGGCCTACCTGCTGGTCGCGGCGCTGGTGATGGTGCTCAATGCGGAGAAGGTGCCGGACGTGATCATGCTGGTGCTGCGCAGCGCCTTCGGCGTGGATGCAGCGTTCGGTGCGATGATCGGCACTGCCATCCAGTGGGGCGTGCGCCGCGGCGTGCTGTCCAACGAGGCCGGCATGGGCAGCGGCGCGCATCCGGCCGCTGCCGCCGAAGTCTCGCATCCGGTCAAGCAGGGCCTGGTGCAGTCGTTCTCGGTCTACATCGACACCATGGTGGTGTGCAGCGCCACGGCCTTCCTGATCCTGTCCACCGGCCTGTACAACGTCTACGACCCGGCGGTGAACGGCATTCCGGATGAGGCGCGCCTGCTGCTGGGCAACCTGCCCGGCGTCGAGGCCGGGCCGCGCTTCGTGCAGCATGCGGTGGAATCCGCACTGCCGGGCTTCGGCCGTTCGTTCGTGGCGCTGGCGATCCTGCCGTTCGCGTTCACCACCATCCTGGCGCTGTACTACATGGCCGAGACCAACATCAGCTACCTGTGCCGTGATCGCCCGGCGCCGTGGGTGGTGGGCGTGTTCCAGCTGCTGTTCCTGGCGGCGACCGGCTACTCGGCGGTCAACAGTGCAACGGTGGCCTGGTCGCTGGGCGATATCGGCGTGGGCCTGATGAGCTGGTTGAACATCATTGCCATCCTGCTGCTGCAGAAGCCGGCGTTGGCGGCGCTGCGCGATTACGAGCAGCATCGCCAGGCCGGCAAGGATCCGCTGTACAACCCGAAGCTGCTGGGTGTGCGCAACACCAGCGTGTGGGACGGATGACAGGACTGGGGTCGGATCCCTCGCCAAGGCGGGGGCTCTGACCCGCGCCTTGGCCCGGTGCGTGCGACTTTGCCCGGTGGGTGCGAACCTCGGTTCGCACCGCTCTTCCCGCTGCACTCGCCGGGCATGGCCCGGCGCCCGTGCATCATTCGTTCGGCGGCGTGGTCGTCTTGGCCTCGCTGCCGAAGCTGCCATCCGCTTCCGCCGCCAGGTACGCGAACACGGTGTAGGCGGCCACGTTCTGCGCCAGTGCCTTCGGGTCGATCTTGTCCAGCGTGTCGTCGGCGGTGTGGTGCAGGTGGAAGTAGTCCGAGCCATCCTGCGCCAGCCACGCCCACGCACCGCCCTTGGCAGCCAGCGGGCCGACGTCCGGGCCCGGGCCGCCCTTGTCGGCCTGGTACTCGATGCCCAGTGGCTTCATCACCTCGGCAATCTGCTTCGTTGCCTCGCGCGAGCCTTCCGGGTTCGGCGAACCGGTGTTGAAGGCATAGATGCGGCCGGCACCGAAGTCGCTCTCGGCGGCCAGCTGGTGCAGGGCCACGTCCTTGGCATGCGCCTCGGCATACGCCTTGCCGCCGTACAGGCCCTGTTCCTCGTTGGCGAAGGCGATCACGCGGATGGTGCGCTTCGGCGCCTGCTTCAGCTGGCCGATCAGGTGGCCGGCAGCCATGGTGATGCCCACGCCCGCGCCGTCATCCACCGCGCCGGTGCCCAGGTCCCACGAATCCAGGTGACCACCGATCACCACTACTTCCTTCGGCAGGCTGCGGCCGGTGATCTCGCCGATCACGTTGTAAGAGGTGGCGGTGCCGTCCCAGCCGCAATCGAGCGCCACCTTCACCGTGGTGCTGCCACGCGCCAGCAGGCGGGCCAGCTGGTCGGCATCGGGCACCGACAGCGCCGCCGACGGCACCGGGGTCAGGCCATCGTCAAACCGGGTGATGCCGGTGTGCGGCACGCGGTGCGAGTCGGTACCTGCCGAGCGCATCAGGAAACCGACCGCGCCCTTGCGGATCGCTTCGGACGGGCCCTTGCTGCGGATCGCGCCGCCACGGCCGTAGTCGCGGCCATCGCGGAAGGGCAGCATCTGGTAATCGACGAAGGCGATCTTGCCCTTCAGCGAACCGGCTGGTGCGGCCTGCAATGCGGCCAGGTCGGCGAAGCGCACCACTTCCGCTTCCACCGTACCGCCCGGGCTGCCGCCCAGTGCCGTGATCTGCAGCGGCTGCGGATTCTTGCCGGTCACGGCGGCGTGTTCACTGCGGCGCTCCCACTTCGGGAACGTCACCGGCTCCTTCCACACCTTGTCGAAGCCGAGTGCCTTGAACTTGGCCTCGGCCCAGGCCACCGCACGGGCGTCCGCCTCGCTGCCGGCGATGCGCGGGCCGATCTCGGTGGTGAGCGATTCGACCACCTTCCAGCCAGTGTCGTCGGCCAGCGCCTGGTCGCGCAGCTGGGCGGCGGTGGCCAGCGAGGCGGGGGGCAGGGTGGTGGTGTGCGGCGCTGCGAAGGCCGGGCCGGCCAGCAGGGCGAGGGAGGATGCGATGGCAAGGAGGCGGCGACGCATGGACAACTCCGGAAGGGACCTAAGCCTTGGAGCTTAACAGTCGTTCAGCCCGGCGCATGGGCGGGAGGTCATGGCTGGCGCGAACGATGTTTTCCGCCATGTCCGGCAAAGCGAAAGCCCCGCCGGGGCGGGGCTTTCACATGCTTCCATGGCGCCCAAGGGTGCCGCTGGCAATTACCTGGCTGCGGTATCCAGCTTCATGATGTAGCTGGCCACACCGTTGCCGGCGTTGTTGATGTAGTCGTTCAGGAACTGCTTGTCGAGCGACAACAGCGGCGAACCCTTCAGCGAATCGTAGGTGGCATCGACTGTCAGCAGCCCAAAGTGCTTGGCCAGCGCAGTCACTGCTTCATGGCGGGCCTTTGGCGAATCGCCGGCCTTCTGCAGATCGGTGGCGATCTGGTACTCGGCACTCCTGGCTTCCAGCGCCTCGTTCAGCACGCCGGCCATCGCAAACAGAGACTCGCGGGTCAGCGTCGGATCGAGGCCGCGCGCTTTCATCTGTGCCTCGATCGGCTGCGCGGCCGCCAGCAGCAGGTCGGCGTGGCTGTAGCCGTCCAGCGGCGCGGCTACGCCCTTGGGCAGTGCCATCCCGGGCTTGTAGGGCAGGTAATGGCCCTTGCCATCGGTGACAGAGATATCGCGCGCCTGCGCGGTGCCGGCCACGCACATGCAGGCAGACAGTAGCAGGGGTATGGCGAGTGCGCCCATGCGCGGGGTGAGGGTGTTCAAGCGGTGCCTCCTGGCATCCACCGCAAATGGCGGTGGTTTCGTGCTTCCCGCGCGGTGCGAGGGCACTGCGCGGGCGCACGAGGATAACAGCAACACCGCATGGGAAGCGTCGCAGACACGCAGATGGAAAGGGCGCCCGCAGGAGCCCGTTCCGTTATCTTTTCAGGCTGTCGCGGATCTCACGCAGCAGTACCACTTCCTCGGCCGGTGCCGCCGGCGCGGCTTCCTTCTTGCGCGACAGGCGGTTGATCACCTTGATGACCAGGAAGATGGCGAAGGCCACGATCACGAACTGGATCAGTGTATTGATGAAGTCACCGTAGCCGATCACCACGGCCGGGATCTCCTTGCCATCGGCGCCGACGCTGGCCGGTGACAATGTCCACGCCAGCTGCGAGAAGTCCACTTTGCCGATCAGCAGGCCCAGCGGCGGCATGATGATCTTCTCGACCAGCGCCGTCACGATCTTGCCGAAGGCTGCGCCGATCACCACGCCGACGGCGAGGTCGATGACGTTGCCGCGCATCGCGAATTCCTTGAACTCGGTGAGCATTCCCATTGTTGTTTTTCTCCGGTGGGGAAAGTGGACAGCGCGCAGGGTAACGCAGGTGATGTCAGCCGGCGATCACGCCGTGGCGCTCGGCCACGTTTTCCAGGCGGGCGCTGAAGCGGTCGCCGGGCTTCAGTGCAGCCACCCCGGACGGGGTGCCCATGAACACCAGGTCGCCGGCACGCAGCTGCCACAGCTTGGACAGCTCATGCAGGATCTCCGGCACGTTCCAGATCATCTGGTCGAGCAGCGCCTGCTGGCGCACCTCGCCGTTGACCTCCAGCGACAGGTTCAGCGCGGCCAGGTCGCCGACTTCCTCGGCGTGGACGATTTCGCTGATCGGCGCGGAGGCATCGAAGCCCTTGGCCGCATCCCACGGGTGGCCCTTGTCCTTGGCCGCGGCCTGCAGGTCGCGGCGGGTCAGGTCCAGGCCGACGGCGTAGCCATAGACCAGCGCATCGGCGTCGGCCACGGCTAGCTCGCCGGCGGGCGCATCGCGGCCGATCGCCACCACCAGCTCCACTTCGTGGTGCAGGTTGGCAGTCGCCGGCGGATAGGGGATGGCATCGTCGTGGCCGACCACGATCGCATCGGCCGGCTTGCTGAAGAACATCGGGCGGCCACGGTCATCGGCCGCCGGCACCGCCGCGCCCATCTCGCGGGCGTGGTCGGCGAAGTTGCGGCCGACGCAGTAGATGCGGTGCACGGGGAAACTGCCGCCACCGGCTACCGGCACACGCGGCAGGGCTACGGCAGGGATCACATCGGAGACATCGGACATGCGGGCATCCAGGAAGGGCGTGCCCGCAGTCTAGAACGCAAGACGCCCGCCGTCAGCGGGCGCGGAAGACCTGGATCAGCGCGAGGCCGGCAACACCGGCTTGCGCACCACGCGGTACTCGCCTTCGACCACGGTCGGGTCGACCGGACGGGCGACGCCCGGCTTGCGCGAGGCCAGCAGCTTCCACGCCAGGCCGACCATGATCATTGCCGCACCGACGAACACACCGATGAACACCATCGCGGCCAGGATCGCCAGGCCGAGCAGGCCTACGGCTACGCGAACCAGCGGGTGGCGCGGCTTGCGCGGCGCGAACAGGGTGCGGAACTGGTTGACGGCGGATGCACGATTGAACATGGCGGCTCGATAGGCTGGGATCAGCGAAACCAGAGTATCGGGACGCGCCACTGTCATTGAGTGAAAAACTCGTTAAATATAGCCTGTGCTTATTACGGATCAATGACTTGTGTTCATGTCGCAGCCAGTCACCTGAGTGGGCGTGCGACAATGCGGGTTTACTGTCCGAGCCTTCGCCATGACTGCCGCTGCTGCCCTGATCGCCCTTGATGCCATTGCCGATGGCGCGTTTGCCGAGGTCGAAGCGGTGGTCGATGGCGATGCCGAATCGCTGGTGTTGTACCGCGACGGTGCGCAGGTGCGCGCGTTCCTGAACATCTGCCCGCACGCCGGCCGCCGCCTGGACTGGGCGCCAGGCCAGTTCCTGAAAAGCCGTGAGGGCCACCTGGTGTGCGCGGCGCATGGCGCCTCGTTCGCGCTGGACAGCGGCGACTGCATCGCCGGCCCGTGCAAGGGCGACCGCCTGCGTGCGGTGCCGGTGGACGTGCGCGACGGGCAGGTCTACCTGGCTTGAGGCAACCGGCGTGCGAACCAAGGTTCGCACCCACAGGATCAATGGGTATCCACATCAATGGGTATCCAGAGATTCATCCACCGACAGATCGACGGAAATTGTCGAAGGCGGGGTGGGTCCGGTTGCGGGGGTGTGAGCGGCATGGATGCCGCGACCAAGCCTCCATGGATGGGTTCACGGCGTCCCCCGCAACCGGACCCACCCCGCCCGACCCCACGAAACGCGCGTTTGA